>JANLYD010000333.1:0-4496 GCA_031365465.1 Hyphomicrobiaceae bacterium | reverse complement strand
AGACGAGCGCAACAGGCGTAGGGTAACCTTTGAAGTCTGATTTCCTGGCGGTCCCGTGTCTGCAGCGCACCGCAAGCGCGCTGCGTCATCGCGGAGCGATGCTCCGCATCGACGCGCACGGGATGACAGCTGCAATCCTCAACTGTCATCTCGTGCGCGGCGCAGTGTGTAGCGAAGCGAAACGGTGCGCTGCAGACACGGGACAGCCACAAGCACTCTTATTTCGTCGGCTCGACTGGAGGATCGGGCTCGACGGTGAAGCGCCGGCGGTATTTGGACACGAACGGCCTGAGTATGTCGGAATAGTCGTCGGTCCAGGCGCGCATTTTGGACGCGTCGAGCGGCTTCAGGTCGGCGATCTGCTTGTAGGCCTCAAGGGCGGCCGGCGATTTCGCGAACAACCCCACGGTCGATACCGATTGGGAGTAGCTGCCATCGGCGATGTCGTCGCTCAGGATGTAGCCGGCGATACCCGGGACCACGGCAGCGGTCGCGCCGAGCACGGACTCGAGGTCGAGGTAGCGATTGGAAATGTGCAACAGCACCACGCCGTCGGGCGTCAGCTTCGACAGATAGAGTTTCATCGCCTCGGCCGTCATGAGATGCACGGGCACCGCGTCGGACGAGAACGCATCCACCACCAGCAGGTCGAACGAGGCGTCTGCCTCTTTGGCCAACGTCAAGCGGGCGTCACCGATTTTGATGTCCGCATTGGGCAGGCAATTTTCGAGGAACGTGAAATTCTCTTCGCCGCTGGCGATGTCGACCATGACCGGATCGATCTCGAAGATGCGCCATTGCTCACCCTCGGCGGCATGGCAGGCCATGGACCCCGTGCCGAGACCGATCACGCCGTAGCGCCCTTTGCGGCCCTGCTCGGCGAGGGCGGCGCGACGCGTGGTGACCGTTTTCCCCATCGGGCTGCCGGGATAATAGTAGGTCGCCGGTGTGATGTCGGCGACCGCCTCGCCCTCGGCATTGCGAATGCGCTGTGCGCCGTGGAGCGTCGATCCGTGCACGAGCGTGTTGAATTGTCCGTCGGCTGATTGGGTCACGCGGTAGACGCCGAAATAACTGCGCACCGAATCGCCCTTGCGCACCGCGGACGGCAGCATCACTACGGCCAACCCCATGCCGAGCGCGGCCAGGGCCTGGAGCGATGCGCGAGTCCATGCCGCCACCACGGCCACCGCCAGCAACGCCGCCGCATAGGCAGCAGCGCCCCAGCCTCGCACCACGCCCAGCGCTTCGCCGGACGGCATGCGGTCCAACGCCCAGGGCACCCAATAGATCGCCAACCCGGTCAACGCCACGATCACCCAACCGGCCAGCGCTTCGTCGCGCCAGTTGCGGGGGATGGAAAGCGCGCCTGGACGGCACAGGAACGTCAGCGCCAACAGCAACGGATACTCGAAAACTTCAGTAAACAGTTTCGGCGCCAGCAGTGCTGCAGTCAGGCCGCCCACAGCTCCGCCGAGCGACATCCAAAGATAAAACTCGGTGAGATAGGCGGCGGCGGGCCGCTGCTCGTAAAGCGTTCGGTGCGCCACCATGGCGGCTGAAAAAAACGCCAGCGCACCGAGCGGCGCGGTCGCATACCAGCCGGTGAAATGGGTCTGCGACAGCATCAGGAGAACCGCCGTGACGGCTACCAGATGGACCAACAGCATGACGTTGACAGGGACGATCGGCCGGTCGCGAAACACCAGCACGAACGTCAGCAGATACATCGACAGCGGCAGTACCCAGAGCAACGGCGCCGAGGCGATATCCGTGGTGATGTGCGTCGTGAATGCGGTCAGCAGCGCCGACGGCACAGAGGCCAATACCACCCAGCGCAACCGCTGAGCCCATGCCGGCCGAAGTGCGCGATCAGCCGCAACGGCATCTGCGTGAGCTGAGGCGTCCGACGGCGTGTGCTGCCGCGCCAACGCGAACACACCGGCAAGGCAGGCCACCAGCGCCACATAGCCGAACGTCCAATACCGGCTCAACGCCGACACGCCGAATGCCGGCTCGAGTACGAACGGATAGCCGAGAAGCGCGATGAAACTGCCGAGGTTGCTGGCGGCGTAGAGAAAATACGGGTCGCGCGCGGCCGGATGGGTCGTACCCGCAAACCACGCTTGCAGCAGCGGCGCATTCGCGGCGACGGCAACGAAGGGAAGCCCGACGGCCATGCTGAACAGACCGAGTTGCCACAGATAAGGTTCGCCCGGCGGCGGTTCGCCCCAACCAGTCGGAAGCGCGATCGGCAGCGCGGTCATGGCGATCACGCAGAGGCTGAGATGAACGTAGCCGGTGAGGCGCGCGGGCAGATAGGTTTTGAGAACGTGCGCGTAGCAATAACCCGCCAGCAACGCGAGCTGGAAGAAGCAGACGGCCATCGCCCACACCGAAGGCGCGCCGCCGAGCACGGGCAAGACCATTTTGGCGAACAGCGGTTGGATCGAGAACAGCAGGATCGCCGACAGAAACGTCGTCGCTGTAAACGCCAGGACAAGGCTGCTTGCAGTCGCGCCATTCGCGACAGTTGCCGCTCGAGTGTCGGTGGGCTCGTCGTTCATGCGTAGGGTTCCTGCGGCTGCCGCCTCAACTCCCGGCGACCCCGCGAGTATCCATGATCGCAGCGCATCCGCCAAACATTACGGCAGGGTCGTTCCGGTTTTGGTAAATCGCGGACTGGCGCGCTGATCGTGCTGCGCCTCAGCCTCGAGAAGAGGCTTGCCAGCGCTCGATGGCGGCCGCGTCGCTGTCGCGGGCATCGACCCAGCCGCCGGTGCCGTCGATGCCGACTTCCTTTTTCCAGAACGGCGCGCGACTTTTGAGATAATCCATCAGAAAGGCTGCGGCATCGAACGCAGCTTGCCGATGCAGCGAGGCCGTCACGACCAACACGATGTCGTCGCCGGGAACCAAGTCTCCCACGCGATGCACGATGAGGCTTGCCTGCAGTGGCCAGCGTGCCAGCGCTTCTGCTTCGACGCGGCCCAATTCAGCTTCGGTCATGCCCGGGTAATGCTCGAGGCTCATGGAGGCTAGGGGCACGCCCTTGCCTGCGCCCCGAACAAGGCCGGTAAACGTGACGATGGCGCCGATGTCCGTGCGCCCGGAACTGATCGCGGCGATTTCCGCGCCGATGTCGAAATCTTCGCGTTGCACGCGGACGGCCATGGATCAGCCTCCCGTAACGGGCGGAAAGAACGCAATTTCGCGGGCGCCGATGACCAGTGTATCCGCCTTCGCGTGAACCTGGTCGACGGCAACGCGGACAACACCGGCAACTTGGAAAACGGCTGCATACTCGGGCCCGCGTTGCGCCTGCCACGCGAGAACGTCGGCAACCGTCGCGACATCGCCGGGCAACGCGACGACCTCTTCGGCGCGGCCGAGTTTTTCACGCACCCAGGCGAAATAAAGCAGGCGCACCGTCATTGTCCGATATCCACTTGATCTCATCCGGCCGCGCTGCCACGCTCATGCCCATCTGGGTCGCGTTACCACGCTCATGCCCATCTGGTCGCGTTACCACGCTCATGCCCATCTGGTCGCGTTACCACGCTCAGTGCTCGATCGCATGGCGCACGGCAGCCTTGAGGTAATCAAAGCCTGTCAGCAGCGTCAACAGCGCGGCAATCCACAGCAGAGCAAGTCCAATGTTCGTCGTATAGGGCAGCACCTTGTCGCCGGCGGGACCAGCGATCAGCACGCCGAGCGCGATCATTTGAAGAGTGGTTTTCCACTTTGCCAATTGCGTGACGCGGATTTTGACGTTCAGCTCGGCCAGAAACTCGCGCAAGCCAGAGACGAGTATTTCCCGGCATAAGATGATCGTCGCAGCCCACAACGCATACCCGGCGATGGTGTGGTCGCTGGTCAAAACCAGCAGTGTCGCGCCCACCAGCAACTTGTCGGCAATCGGATCGAGCATCTGTCCCAGCATGGACTGTTGCTGCCACACGCGCGCCAGATACCCGTCGAGCCAGTCAGTGATACACGCGGCGACATAGATCGTCAGCGCCAGCCAGCGGCCGAGATCGTTCGGCATCTGCAGCAGGCACACACACACAGCCGGTACGGCGACGATCCGCATGTACGTAAGCACGTTGGGGAGGCTGAGCACCAACGGCTTCTTGATTTCTGATTTGGCGGCGGTAGCATTCATGGCGCTATGCATCACCATTCCCTCGTCGCGTCAATGTGCTGGCCGCAGCGTGCGCGAGCGCCGAAAGCGGAACCCACCGAGTTTTCAGACGTTTTCTAGCGGTGCATTCGACGTCGCTCGAGGCGATTGTATCGGCGGCCCATCTTGAAATTGCTGTACTTGAGACGCAAACGTCATCTCGTGTGTGGCGTTCCCCAGCACCGCTGTCAAAGGCAACACAATGAGCGAAATCGGAAGCATCAAGCCTGCTGTGGCCAAACACGACCCGGCGAGCGTGTTTCGCTCGCCGCTCGACATCGTCGACGAGGTGATGCTGACGCGCGGGGAAAAA
>JANLYD010000325.1:0-4084 GCA_031365465.1 Hyphomicrobiaceae bacterium | reverse complement strand
GAGGGCTGCCCGTTCATTCGCATCGACTTCGCGATGTTGAAAAACGCGCCGAACCCGAACGCGGCGCGCGTGTTCATGAACCACTTCCTCGAAGTCGAGACGCAAATTCCCTATGCCAACGCGGGGCAAATCCCGGTGGTGAAAGGTGTCGTGGAAAAAATCGCGCCGGAGATGCAGATCATCGCGGGGGCGAAACTGCTCGGCACGACCAATCCGGACGATCAGGACATGATCACAGCGAAGGCGAAGGAGCTGTACAAGTAAATTTGCTCAGAGGCGATCGCAGCGATCGATAGAAACAGCCCGGTATCCCAGCGAAGGTCCATACACGCTAACATAGGCCGAAACCTGTGCCACACGTGACGCTCTGGTCCCCCTCCCCCTTGTGGGGAGGGGTTAGGGGTGGGGGTTGGTTCCGGGTTCCCCAGATTCAAGAACAGCCTAGGCCGTAGTTAAAAGTCTTGCATGCGGTACCCCCCACCCTAACCCTCCCCCACAAGGGGGGAGGGAATCCGTGCGGAGTGTGGGGGAGCGACAGCCGCCTAATTTGACCCTTATGGGCCTTCGCAGGGATGACGAACGACAGGGGAATGGGAGACACATAGGTGGCGGCTGTTGTGATTGAGCAGGTATCGCGGACGTTTGGCGCGGTGGCGGCGGTGGATGACGTGAACCTGCGCGTCGAGAGCGGCGAGTTCGTCACGCTGCTCGGGCCGTCGGGTTGCGGCAAGACGACGACACTGCGCATGGTCGCGGGACTGGAGCAGAACACCGAGGGCCGGATCACGATCGGCGATCGGGTCGTCAGCGATGCCGCACGCGGGTTGTTCGTCGCGCCCGACCGGCGCGCGCTCGGCATGGTGTTTCAGTCTTATGCGATCTGGCCGCATATGACGGTGTTCGACAACGTCGCGTACCCGTTGCGTGTCAGGCGGCGGGCGAAAGCCGAGATCGAAACGCGCGTGAAAAATGCTCTGCAGCTGGTCGAGATGGAGAAATTCGCGGATCGCCCCGCGCCGCAGTTGTCGGGCGGGCAGCAGCAGCGGGTGGCGATTGCGCGCGCACTGGTGTTCGAGCCGCAGGTGTTGCTGCTGGATGAGCCGCTATCGAACCTGGACGCACGGCTGCGGGCGCAGATGGGCGACGAGTTCCGCAGTCTGCAGCAGCGGCTGAAAGTGACGACGCTGTACGTCACGCACGACCAGGACGAGGCGATGGCGCTATCCGATCGGGTGGTGGTGATGCAGGCCGGGCGGATTCTACAGGTGGGCGCGCCGGAAGCGATCTATCAGCGGCCGGTGAGCCGTGCGGTGGCGGCGTTCTTCGGCACGCCCAATCTGCTCGATGCGCGGGTGACCGCGTGTGCGCCCGATGGCAAGTGTACGTTCAAGTTGAGCGTCAACGGCGACGGGTGGACTGGGCCGTGTCACGCGGGCGAGGCGTTTGCCGCAGGCGCGCCGGTGCTGGTGGTCGTGCGCGCCGAGACGATCCGGTTCGGTGATGCCGGCAGTGATGCGATCGGCTGGACGGGGCAGGTTACACAGTCGATCTTCCGTGGCGGCAAGCGGTCGCTGGCGATCAAGGCTGGCACTTTAACGCTCAACGCAGAAGCGCCGTCGCTGCAGAGCGTTGCGGTGGGCGATACCGTGCAATTCCATGCCGCAGCAGGCGGCGCGTGGGCGATCAAGCCCTGATTGAAACTGGAGTTCGTCATGAAACCGCCGGTCAAATTGCGTAGCAACTACGAGAAGGGATCGTCGCTGTGGGCGGTGCGGCGGGCGCAATGGCTGGCGTTGGGCCTGACCGATGCCGATATGGAAAAGCCGAAGATCGCGATCGTGAATTCGTCGTCGGAATTGGCGATCTGCTTCAGCCATCTGGATTCGATCGTGCCGATCGTGAAGGCGGCGATACGGGCGGCGGGCGGCATTCCATTCGAAGTCCGCACGGCGGCGCCGAGCGACTTCATTCACAGTGCCGGCCGGCGCGGCACCTACATCCTGCCAAGCCGCGATCTGATCGTGAACGATATCGAAGTCGGCGTTGAGGGCGCGCAACTGGATGGCATGATCTGCCTCACCTCGTGCGACAAGACCACGCCGGGGCAACTGATGGCGGCAGCGCGGCTCAACTTACCGACGCTGCTGGTGATCTGCGGTTATCAGCCGAGCGGCCAATATCGCAATCACCACATGGATATCGAGGAGGTATTCCTCGGCGCCGGTCACTACGCGACGGGAAAAATCACGCTCGAGGAATTGACCGAGATGAGCGACGACGCCATTCGCGGGCCGGGCGTGTGTTCCGGCATGGGCACGGCAAACTCGATGCATGTCGCGTGCGAAGCATTGGGCTTCTCGTTGCCGGGAGCAGCACCCGTGCTGGCGATGAGCGAGCGCATGAAGGCGCACGCGGCGGCATCTGGAAAACGCATCGTCGAGTTGGTGGCGGAGGATCTGCGGCCGCGCGATATCCTGACGCCGGATGCGTTTCACAACTCGGCGATGACGGTGCTGGCGCTGTCGGGCTCGATCAACTGCATCAAGCATCTGCAGGCGATTGCGGTCGAGGCGCACTGCGATATCGATGTCTACGCGCTGTTCGAAAAGCTATCGGCGACGACGCCGGTGTTGTGCGCGGTGCGGCCGAACGGCGATACGTCGATTGAGGAACTGGAGGCGGGCGGCGGTGCGCTGGCGGTGCTGAAGCAGCTGGCGACGCATGCGAAACTCGATGCGCTGACGGTGAGCGGCAGGACCGTGCGCGAGAATATCGCGGGCTATACGGTGCCGGCCAATTCGGCGGTACGGCCGGTGAGCAATCCGGTGTCGACCAAGGCGCCGATCATCATCGTCAAGGGCTCGTTGGCGAGCGACGGCGGCATCATCAAGATGGGTCTCAGGTGGGACCGGCCGATGCGCGTCGAGGGCAAAGCCAAATGTTTCCCGGCGTGGGATCTGGCCGTCGAGGCGTTGAAAGCCGGCAAGATCGTGGCCGGCGATGTCGTCGTGCTGCGCGGCATCGGCGTCAAGGGTGGCCCCGGCATGGGCATGGCCTCGCGCATCGTGTTCGCCTTGGACGGCGCGGGCTTGGGCGAGCAGGTGGCGGTGGTGACCGACGGGCAGTTGTCGGGGTTGGTCAACAAGGGTTTGGTGGTCGGCGAGGTGACACCGGAGGCTGCAATCGGTGGGCCGATCGGGTTGGTCGAGGATGGCGATACGATCGTCATCGATGTCGAGAAGCGCACCTGCGATCTGATGGTTGCCGACGATGTGCTGGCCAAGCGGCGCGCCAAACTCAAGCTGCCCGGCCCGCCGGTGGATAACAGCTGGACCTCGATTTACGAACGCTCCGTGCTGCCGCTGTCGAAGGGCGCGGCGTTGGTGGGGAGGAAGTAGGGGGTGGGGCAGACGCGTGTTCGGTGCAGCCGGGCCCCGATCTACCGTGCCAACAGCAATAACGTGTGGTAGCGTAACGGCACACGAAAGGACTTGTGCTCGTGAATATCGAACTCACGCCCGACGCCGCCCATTGGGTGGCGGCCGAAATTGCCGCCGGCACGTTCCAGACGGCCGAGGATGCCGTGCGCTTTGCGATCAATCAGGCGAAGGCAACTGCTTTGCGTGCCAGGCTCGATGCCGCAGTCGCGGCGGGCGGCGACAATAGTGCCGATGATGTCCGCGATTTTGTTGGTCAGCATCTCGACACGCTCAACCAAACAGCCAAAGTGTCCTGACGTGCCGCGGCAGGTCTTTCTTGACGGCGCCAAACACGACCTCGCCGGTATCGCCGCGCGAATCGAGCGCGACAGCATGAGCCGTGCGACGGCGGACGGTTTCATCGGCAGGCTGATTGCGTATTGCGAGCGGCTCGCCACGCGGCCGATCATGATGGGCCGTGCACGGCTGGAGTTATACCAGGCCACGTAATTTTTGACAGTCAACCCCCCAACGTTCGTCATGGCCGCGAAGGCGGCCACCCAAGCAAACCAATACTATGCGTGACGCCCACATCAAAAAATGCCGTTGCCGCAATGGTTTTTCTAGTTTGGCCAACATGACACCTGGTCACTCGCTTGGGTGGC
>JANLYD010000261.1:0-13287 GCA_031365465.1 Hyphomicrobiaceae bacterium | reverse complement strand
GGCGATTCCCGTCGAGCGGTGCCGTCCGACCAGTTTGCCGTTCGCGTCTTCGCCCGTAATTTCGTAGACGATGATGTCCTGCAACGTCACCACATCGCCTTCCATGCCGATCACTTCCGTGATGTGAGTGATCTTGCGGCTGCCGTCGCGCAGACGCGATGCCTGCACGATCACATCGATCGAACCGGTGATCATTTCACGGATCGTTTTCGGTGGCAGCGCATAGCCACCCATCATGATCATGCTCTCGAGACGGCTGATGGCCTCGCGGGGACTGTTGGAGTGAAGCGTTCCCATCGAACCGTCGTGACCCGTGTTCATGGCCTGCAGCAGATCGAATGCCTCAGGTCCGCGGACCTCGCCGACGATGATGCGTTCTGGCCGCATACGCAGGCAGTTCTTGACGAGATCGCGCATCGTGATTTCGCCCTCGCCTTCGAGATTGGGCGGGCGTGTCTCAAGTCGCACGACATGGGGCTGCTGCAACTGAAGTTCGGCCGAATCTTCGCACGTGATGATGCGCTCGTCCGGATCGACGCAACCCGTCAGGCAGTTCAGCAGCGTCGTCTTGCCCGAACCCGTGCCGCCCGAAATCAGAATGTTGCAACGAACGCGCCCGATGACTTCGAGCACCACTTTTGCAGCCGGCGAGATCGAACCGAACTTGACGAGATTGTCGAGCCGCAGACGGTCCTTTTTGAATTTTCGAATTGTCAGGCACGCGCCGTCGATGGCGAGTGGCGGCGCGATCACGTTGACGCGGCTACCGTCTGGCAAACGCGCGTCGCAGATGGGGCTGCTTTCATCGACACGTCGCCCGACCTGACTGACGATGCGCTGGCAGATGTTCATCAGCTGCGCATTGTCGGCAAAGCGCACCGACGTTTTTTGCACTTTGCCGCCGACTTCGATGAATGTCGATTCCGCTCCGTTGACCATGATGTCGGCGATATCGTCACGTGCCAACAGCGGCTCCAGCGGACCATAGCCGAGCACGTCGTTGCAGATGTCTTCGAGCAGTTCTTCCTGCTCGGCGATCGACATCACCACGTTTTTGAGCTGGATGATTTCGCTGACGATGTCGCGGATTTCTTCCCGCGCCGCCGGCGCTTCCAGTTTGGCCAACTGTGTCAAGTCGATCGTGTCGATCAACGCGTTGAACACCGTCGTCTTGACGTCGTAATACTCTTCCGAGTGCCGCCGTTCTGGTGCGACAGCTTCGGCCTTCTTGGCGGGTTTCGGCTCGGGCGCGGGCACCGCCGGACGCTGTGCGTCCGCCGGCTTCATGGGAACTGCACCGTTTGCCGATGGTGCCACCGGTGCGATGCGACGCGGCGCGCCATCGGTCGATCGTTTGCCGAACATGTTTTATGCCTCAACGCTTGAGCTTGAGTTTTTGCAGGAGCGGCGTAAGTCCGGACGCTTGCGGTTTGACCTTCTTGCCGGCACGCAAATCCTTGCGGTTCGCCAACGTTGCTGCCAGATCGCGGAACATCGGCCCCGCTTTCGCCTTGGCGGAAAATTCTTCGACCATCTGTCCGTTGTTCGACGCCTGGCCGAAGTTTTCGCAGTCGAATTCGATGACCTGCAAGGGCTCGATGCCGAGTGCGGACGCAAAATCCTTGATGCTGATTTCCGGCCGCTTCGGCATGCCCGCCATGTTGATGACCAGGCGCGGCGGCACGTCGTTGTTACGGCTCGCTTTCACCAGATCCATGATGTTTTTTGCATTGCGCAGGTTCGCGAGATCGGGCGCGGCAGTGATGACGATCTCGTCGGCTTGCAGCAGCACACGCTTGACCCATGGGCTCCACGCGTGCGGCAGATCGATCACCACGAACGGCACATGCCGCCTGACCACATCGATCACCACGTCGCACGCATCGCCCGAAATGTCGAAGTCCCGGTCCAGCACCACTGGCGCTGCAAAGATCGACAGTCGTTCCGTGCATTTCGTCAGCAGGCGGTCGAGCAGCATCTCGTCGAGCCGCTCCGGTGACTGCAATGCATCCGCGATGCCCTGGATCGGATCCTGGTTGAAATCGAGCCCGGTCGTGCCGAACGCCAGATCGAGATCGGCGACGATGACGTTGGTCTTCAATTGCTCGCTCAGCGACCAGGCCACGTTGTGGCAAATCGTCGACGAACCGACCCCGCCCTTTGCGCCGATGAAGGCGATGACGCTGCCGACCGGCTCGGCGTCCGGATTGTTATAGAGGTTCGACAGGCTTTCCATCAATTGCAGCGGCGAGATGGGCGCGACCAGATATTCGCTGACCCCACGCTTGAGCAACTCGCGATAGAGGACGACGTCGTTATGATGCCCAATCACCACCACGCGTGTTCCCGCGTCGCAGAATTCGGAGAGCTGATCGAGTTGCACGATCATCTCCTCCCGCGCATCGCTCGACTCGATGACGATGAGATTGGGCGTCGGATTTTCGGTGTAGTGCGCAATCGCTGCGCGAATGCCACCGATATGGATGCTTACGTGGGTCTTCGACAGACGGCGATCTTCGGCCGCCACCTGCAGCACTTCCGCAGTTCCGTCGATCTCGCAGAATGCCTGGATCGAGATACGCGGGATGGGCCGCGCTTTGTGCGCGTGATCGGCGTCGGAGCGTTCCGTGTCGGCCGGGTCGTTGTGCTCGACGGTAGTGGCGTGTCGGGTCATGATTACCGGTTCCTCAATTTTGCTTGCTCACGCGCTCGTCGGCTTGCCGCTCGGTATTCGACGAATCACCCTTGATGTACTTGCCCCACGTCGTGTCACGGCGTTCGGCGCTCGAAGGTGTCATCGTTCGCGGACCCAGCAGATCGGCTGGATTTGCAACCATTGCAGCGAGATTCTTCTGCTGCGCGCAGCCGAAGTTTTCGTAGTTTAAATTACGAGAGGTTTCCGCAATGTTGCTTGGCCACTTGCCGCATTCCGGACCCTCGGCAGCGTAGCGCAGATACGAAATCCGCAACGGTGGCTGGGGATCGCCATCCGCGTGATACGGCTCGACGGACACCGAGCTTTCGTTGAACCCGCGATCGATCAGGATCGGCCGCATGTCGGCCACCGCGTTCATCGCGGCAATTTCATTGGCCGATCCACTCGGCACTGCGATGACGAGGCGGCTGTTGCCGGCATCAGCCGTCTTGAACTTGGTCAAGAAATCGATAACGGAAGCCCGCTGTGCCGGATTGAGGCCTTGCGCGCCGCGCGCTACTCGCAACGTCATCTTGTGCGGCTGCTGCGAAACGATGATCGGATGGCGTTGCGTCGGATCGATGACGACCGGCCCGGCATCGAATTGATCCTGCCGGTCTCCCATCAGATGATCGCATCCCCCGAGCGCAATGGCCGCGAACGAGATCGCGACAATCAATGCCGGCGCGCGAACCGGTTTATGCGTGAGCGTACGTGTCATGGCTGTCTCCGTGGTCCTCGGGGGGACGGAAGTCTCGATTATTCGACGATGAAACCGTAGTTGCCCTTGAGGCCGCCATCCGGAATCTGACGGCCCCTGCCGTAGACACGATTGAGATGACCGAACAGGTTGGTTTTCAGATCGGAGGCGGCAGCGAGGCCATCATTCGGCCGCGCCAGATTCGACAGCGCAGTGGGGCGCACCATGATCGGTGTCACGATGATGACAAGTTCCGTTTCCGACTTTTGATAATCCTTGCTGCTGAACAGCGTGCCGAGAATCGGCAGGTTTTTGAGACCAGGGGTGCCGTCGATATTCTGACGCGTCTGATCAGATAGCAGTCCGGCCATCACGATCGAGCCGCCGGATGGCAACTCGACGGTCGACAGCGCCGAGCGCTTCTTCAGCGACGGAATCTGCGTGCCCGACAGAACCAATGCGCCTTCGTTCGACAGTTCCGAAACCTGCGTGTCGATCTTCAAGCTGATGCGGCCTTCCGACAGCACCGTCGGTGTGAAGGCAACGCCCACACCATATTCTTTGAACTGAATGCCGATCTGCCCGTTGTCGGCCGACGCTGGGACCGGATATTCGCCGCCCGCCAGGAATCGCGCCGATTCGCCCGAGACCGCCGTCAGATTAGGCTCGGCCAGCGTCCGCACCAAGCCATCGCGTTCCAGCGCCTTGATGATGTACGAGAGGCATGCGCCACCGGCTTGGAAGCCGCCCGACAATCCCGGCGATGCGACGTATGACGGGTGAATTTGCGGCATCACCACGTTACAGGCCGGCGGCACCGGGGTGCCGTCCTTGATCGCTTTGGCGACGGCGTCGAACGTCACGACGCCGGCATTGGCATTCTGGCCCAGAGTCGTGCTGTTGATCGGCATCGCGTTCTGCCCGATGGGACTGAAGTTGAACGGACCGATATTGAAGTTCGACGCGAAGTTGACGCCGAATTGTTTGAGCACGTTGCGCTGCACCTCGGCCACGGTGACCTTCAGCATCACCTGCTCTTCGCCTTCGATATTGAGCAGGTTGATGATCTTCTTTTCACCCGACGAATCGCGCGCGGTCTGGTTGGAACCCGCATTCGTGGTGGTGGAGTTGCCGAAACGGTTAGTCGTCGTCGTGCTGGTCGAAGCCGTCGGTTGTTGCTGCTGAGGCCCGGTCGCGCCGGTCACACTCTTGTTGGCGGCCGCGAACTGCGTCGCGATATCTGCGGCGCGCGCGGCGTCCGATGGTGTGCGCACGCTCCCCATCAACACGATCGCGGTGCCGGCCAGATCGGTTTTGATGTTCGACGACGGCAGCAGGCGCTTCAACAAATTGTCGAGCGCGCTGAGGTCTGACCCGACCGCGATCTCCAGCGTCATGATCTGGTTACCGTTCGCATCGAAGAAGAATGCGTTGGTGGAACCGGCGCCCTTGGCGACCAGGAACACGCGATCCGAGGTTTGCACGATCGCATCGATCTTGCTCGGATCGGCGACCATGACGTCGCGCAGCTCCATCGGAAACTGCACCATCATCGAGCGACCGACGCCCATGGTGATCTTCTTTGCCAGCGGAAATTTGGATTTCGCCGAAATGTTCAATATCGACGCATCCGGCGGCACATCGACCGCGCCTGCGCCCTGCGAGTGAGCCGGCGCAGCGAACGCAACGGCAAGCGTCAGCGCAAGCGCGCCCAGCGCCCGGCGAAAATCAAAAAGCATTTGTCCAATCCCCTGGGACTACGTTCGGAACTCACACGAGTTTCTCAGTTCACGCCGTAAACACGCGACTTGACACCGTAACGCATCACACGAATTGAATTTCCACGCTGCGCATTGAGACCGTTACCGGTCGTCGGATTGTTGGCGGCCGACATATCCGCCACCGATCGCAACGCCAGCGAAATTTCACCCATCGAATTGGCGAGCGCCAGCAACTCCGTCTGACGTGGCGTCAGCTCGAGCGTCGCCGTCTGACCTTCCGCGCCCTTCTTGCCTTCGGTCGCCGCCAGCACCTGTCCGATAGCCAGCACCCGCACGTTGCGGAACAACGTATCCGAGATGAATTCTTCCGAGCCGTTCTTGCCCCGCTTGCGCTGGATGAGAATGACGTCGACATGATCGTTCGGCAGCACCAGCAACCCGACGGCCGTCTTGTCGCTGATCTTGGTCGAAATGGCGCGCATGCCCGCAGGCAGGATAGCCGCCAGAACGCCGCCGTCTCCCGGCTTGACCAGTTTGCTTGTCGTAATGGGCTCGTCTTTGAGAATCGGCGCCCGTGCCACCGACCCTATCAACGCCTGCATCGGATCCTTGCCGCGGCCCTCTTGAATATAGGCGCCCGACACTGCGGCCGACGGCCATTCCTGCCAGCGGAAATTTTCTTTGTTGACGATCTGGCCGAGCCCGATTTCGCTCTTGGCCACGAGAACCTTGGTTGCATTGATCGTCACGCGTTCGATCTGCTTCTCAGGCTCTTTCTTCATGGTCGCATAGAGAGCGAAGGCTGCTCCGAGCCCAACGAAACCCGCAACTCCCAGCGCGATGATCTGCCCTTGCCGCATGGCGCCTGACTTCCCCTGCTTGATGAAAACGCCCAACGCTCCGTTGGCCTACTTTGCTACGCATTCCTCAACACGGCGTTAATGAACGTTTCAATATCGGACGCTGATCCATTTGGTCGGATTGAACGGCTGAAAAGCCACGCGGGCACCGGTCACAAAAAAAGGGCGGCCGACAAAGCCACCCATCACGTCTCGCATCTTGAACTGCACCGTGCCGATCAGCTCGCCAAACCGCGCATCCAGAACGAATGATGGTAGACGAACAACGCGGCTGCTGCGAGCGCGATGCCGAAGGGAATGCCGCCACTCGGCTTGTGCAACCGTTGGATCCACGCAGCCTTTGCCCACTCGTACGGCAACGGCACCTGGCGGAACATCAGGAAGCCAATCGACAAAATGCCGCCGAAAATTCCGGCCGTCATCGCGTAAGCCAGCAGATCACCGAAGCCGAACCACAGCGTCACTGCGGCCGCCAGCTTGGCGTCGCCACCACCGATGAAATTGAAGGCGAACAGCGTCACCGTGATCGCAAGCATCGTCAGGCCGGCCAGCGCATGCAAGCCGATATCCTGCAAGCTGAGACCCGCAAACGGTGCCAGACAGAAGAAGCCGGCAACCAGCGCGATCGAGATCCGGTTCGGGATCGTCATGCTGAAAAGATCCATCGCTGCGGCGTAGATGACAGCAATGGGAAAGATGGTCAGGAGCGCCAAGTGATACACGCGGACCTCGAGGGTTTGGGAATTTTGAAACGACAGTCCAGTCGCGTCTGATGTTACGGGACAGACGTAAACGGGATATTAAGTCTGAGCATCGCATCTCTCAAAACAAGGAAAGGGCCGAAGACTTAGCGTCTTCGACCCATTCAATTCAAAGTCGACCAAATGCGTGCCCAAGCCCACAGGCCCGGCACGAACCAGCTTACTTCGCGGTAGCGGTCGCCATGCTGGTAGCGACAACATTGAAGGTCGAGCCAACTTGCTTGCCGAGGGTGCCGGCTGCGGTGATGATGGCAACCGAGATCAGGGCTGCGATCAGGCCGTATTCGATGGCGGTTGCGCCAGATTCATCGTTCACGAAACGCGAGAAAAGGTTCTGCATGGTGAGTCTCCCAACTCTTGACTATAGCGCTGCTGCGCGGGCAGTCCGACCGTAGGCGAGGCCCGTGCGGCTGAACTGAGGAGAAAGTTACCAGCGGCGACTTAAAAAGCGGTTAAAACGCGGCCGGTCGCAGGTGCACACGCCGAAAACATGTCGAGTGTTAGAAAAAGCGGTAAACAAACACTCTATAGTAACACGGCAATAACCATGCACGGCCAATCAGGCACAGAGCCGGAATGGGTATGCTCTAAAGCGGCTCATCATTTTGCACATTCTTAATATTTGACTGGCAACCTGCGACGAGAACGATCCCTTACGCGGTCGGCACACATTCCAGCAGGACTTTGCCATGACAGCTCATCTCATGACAGCTCATACTAAGCGCGCTCACACCAACCGCTTCGATGCGCTGACCCTGACGTGGGCCGCAGCAAGCGCTTTCGTCTGTATGTCGGCCAACATTGCCGCAGCAGAAGACCTCATCGTCAAGTTCGACCAGTCGCAAATTTTGCGCCTGTCGAGGCCTGCGGCTGAAATCATAATAGGCAACCCGTCTATCGCCGATGTGGCCATCCAATCGGGCAACATTCTCGTCGTGACCGGCAAGAGCTTCGGCATCACCAATATCATCGCCCTCGATGGCGAGCGCAACGTCATCCAGGATCAGCGCGTGCTGGTCCATCGCGACGAAGCCGGCGTCGTCAACGTCACCAAAGGCATCAGCCGCCAGACCTACGCGTGCGCCCCGCAGTGCAATCCGACCATCACTGTCGGCGACGATCAGGCCTTCCTGGAAGCCACGATGAAAGCCTCGCAGGCCAAAATGAAATTCTCTGAAAGCAGCGGCGGCGGTGCCGATCCCGGCCAACAAGGTGGCGGCAACTGATGCGGCTGCTGCCGGCGACGCCGAACCCGCTCGTATGGCCCATTCTCGCGGTCGCTGCTGCGGCGACAGCGACGGCTGCGGCGTGGCTCGGGTTCTCGGCGCCGACGAGCAACCACATGATGCTGGTTGCTTTCAGCGGTGGCTTGCTGCTGGCGGCCATGTTTGGGCACACGGTGCTGAAGATGCCCCCGGTCGCCGAACCGTTAGCGCTGGCGGCTTTCTGGGTGGCCATGGTCGCGGTTCTGCTGCCCGCATCCTACATCGCGGCAGCCTTCGATATGCCTCTCGTCGACGACGCCATGTCCCGCCTGGATCGCATGACGGGTTTCAATTGGCTGTCGCTGCAAAAGTGGGTGGCTGACGATGCGACCCGCTCGCACGTCGCCTTCCTGTTTTATCGGTATTCGATCGTCCAGGTGCTGATCTCCGTTTTCGCGCTCGCCGCTATTCGTGATCTCGTGCGCTTGAACACCTATTTCACCGGACTGCTGCTGGCGACGATCGTGATGGTGATCCTTTCGGCGCTGTTTCCCGCCTTGAGCGCCTATCCCCACTACGGCGTGACGGCGCAGCAGATGGGACACATCCTCGACCACATCCCCCTGTCGAGCCACGTGAAAGATGTCTTGGCGCTGCGTGCCGGCACGTTGCGCCATCTCGATATCGAATGGGACGGCATCATCACATTCCCGTCCTATCACGCCATCGTGGCGATTACGGCCGGCTGGGCCAGCTGGCGCGTGCGCTGGATCGGACCACTGAATGCTGCGTTCACGGCGTTGGTCCTGCTCGCGACGTTGCCGATCGGCAGCCATTATCTGATGGATCTCATCGGCGCGGCGCTGTTGTGCGCAACAACTCTGGCCGTCGCCGATCGCCTGGAGCGCCGGCGCTTTGCAAAGTTGCCCGCGCCCGTCAGTGTTTCCGACGGCATGATTGCCGACGACCCCGCCGTCGTGTGGACGACAGCGGTCGGCGACCGCCGGATCAAGCGCATCTATGCGAGTGTCGGCAATTTGGCTTTTCACCTGCTCCGCTCGGTTCCGGTGCGGCGTGCTTGACGCGCCCGCCCAACTGAAGCTACAAAAATACTGATTTCGTGGTGATTTGGCCGGCCGGCTTGCAGCCACGTAAAATAACTCGCTAAAGGGCCGTCCACCCATAGGTGTTCCGGTTCCTCCCTCGTCCGGCTGGTGTTCGAGTATCTGCGCAAAGTATGCGGATACGGGAGTTGCTTATGGCCGACGATCGTTCGTCTGCGAAAATTGCGGCCGCCACCGGCCCCATCGCGCATTTCGACAGCACTAGGCCGTTGATGCTCGACTGCGAAAAGTCGCTGGCGCCCTTCGATATCGCCTATCAGACCTACGGCACCTTGAATGCCGACAAAAGCAACGCCATCCTCATTTGCCATGCGCTGACGGCGGATCAATACGTCGCCAGCGATCATCCGATTACCGGCAAGCCCGGCTGGTGGATCACGCTGGTCGGCCCCGGCCGTCCCATCGACACCGATCGCTTTTTCGTGATCTGCTCGAACGTCATCGGCGGGTGCATGGGATCGACCGGTCCCGCTTCGATCAACCCTGCCACCGGCAAAGCCTATGGGCTCGATTTTCCCGTCATCACGATCGGCGACATGGTGGATGCACAGGTGCGCCTGATCGACCGCCTCGGCATCGAAACATTATTCGCGGTCATCGGCGGCTCCATGGGCGGAATGCAGGTGTTGGAATGGGCCGCACGCCACGGCAAGCGCGTGTTTTCCGCAATCCCGATCGCGACCGCGCCCTGGCACTCGGCGCAGAATATCGCTTTCCACGAGGTCGGCCGCCAGGCAGTGATGGCCGATCCCGAATGGCGCGCCGGCCGGTATCTTGAAGCCAACGCCAGCCCTCGCAACGGCTTGGCGGTCGCACGCATGGCGGCCCACATCACCTATCTGTCGGAAGATGCACTGCAGGATAAATTCGGTCGCAACCTGCAGGCTCGCGCGGTCAAGACGTTCTCGTTCGACGCCGATTTCCAGGTCGAAAGTTACCTGCGTCACCAGGGCTCGACCTTCGTCGATCGCTTCGACGCGAACAGCTATCTCTACATCACCCGCGCGCTCGACTACTTCGACCTCAAGAACGAACACGGCGGCATTTTGGCCAACGCCTTTCGCGGCACGAAGACCCGGTTTTGCGTGGTATCGTTCACCTCCGACTGGCTGTATCCGACGCGCGAGAGCCGCGCCATCGTGCAGGCGCTCAATGCGGTGGCAGCCAACGTCTCGTTCGTCGAGATCGAGAGCTCCAAGGGCCACGACGCCTTCCTGTTGGACGAGCCCGAATTTACCGCCACGATTTCCGGCTTCATCAATTCCGCCGCCGATCGCCGTGGCATCGCGCCAGCCCGTGAGATCGCGTAATGCTACAGGACCCGTCTCGCGCGGCCATAACCACACCCCGCGTCGACCATCTGCTCATTTCCGACATGGTGCGGTCCGGAGCACGTGTGCTCGACGTCGGCTGCGGCGACGGCGCCTTGTTGCATCTGCTGGCCGCGAGGCGGCAGGTCGACGGACGCGGCATCGAAGTCGCGCGCGACCGCGTGAATGCATGTGTGGCCGGTGGCCTCTCCGTTATCCAGGGCGACGCCGACCGAGACCTATCGGAATATCCCGACGCAGCCTTCGACTACGCGATCCTGTCGTTGACCATTCAGGCGACTCGCCAGCCGAAAGCCGTGCTCGAAAATCTGCTGCGCATCGCGCGCCACGCCATTGTTTCGTTCCCGAATTTCGGCCACTGGAAAGTGCGCCAGCAACTGCTGATGCACGGACGCATGCCGGTGACGCCCAACTTGCCGGATGCCTGGTATGAAAGCCCCAACGGACATTTGTGCACGATCAAGGATTTTGTGGCGCTGTGCGAAGTGCTGAACGCCCGCGTCGAGCGCAAGGTCGCGTTCAATGCTTCCGGACAAAAACTCGGCACATGGTTGCCGATCACCGCGCACAATTTTCTCGGCGAACGCGCCGTGTTTCTGCTCACGCCGCGCAAGCCGCGTTGACGCGCCACGCTATCTTACCGCGTCGGCGCATCCTCTCGCCGTGCCACCGCGCCTTCGGCTGTTGCCAACCGCGGCACCCGCTTTGCGGGCACGCCGGCAGGGAGTGCGCCTGCCACTTCCTTCCGCGCCCCGACGAGAATGACGCCTGACAATCCCGGCCACAGTCGCGCGCCGAACCGCTCCAGCGCCGGTGCCCACCGCACACCGACCCGGTGCCCGATTGGGAGCGCATGCAGCGCCGTCGACCACTGCGTCGGCGTGAACATCACGTCGTGCAGAAGCCGCTCGAGCTGCGTCCGGCTATATGGTTGCCCATGCCCGAACGGCGTCGCCTCCCGTCGCGCCCACACGCCGTTGCGGTTCGGCACAATGAGCAGCAATTGGCCTTCCGGCGCCAGCACGCGCCACATCTCGCGCAGCAACGGCCGCACCTGCTCCGATAGTTCCAGGCAATGCACCGCCAGCAGCTTGTCGACGGAATTGTCGGCGAGCGGCAACCGCGTCTCCTCCACCAGCACCGTGTTCACAGGCCCCGTCGCAGGCCACACCAGCGCGCCCTGCTGAGCCGGCATCATCGCCCCCAGCCGGCGCACTTCACCCCGGTATGAGCCGAGATAGGGCGTGCCGAAGCCGAGCGCGATCAGCGTCTCACCCTCCGCACGCGGCCAGTGGTGCCGTACTTTTTGCGCGATGATCCGCCGTGCCACCCCGCCAAGCGGAGTGCCATAGAACGTCGTCAGATCGAGGATATCGAGTTCCATCCGGCCTCGGCCTCACCGCAGCCCATCGCCGCCTTGTGCGCTAAGGTGCTGTATTCGCCGAAAAAAGCAAGCGCCACCCTTATCGGCGACGCTCGCGATGCTCGATCACGCACCTCGACCCAGGCCCGCTTCAATCCAGGAACGGATCGCGCATCAGGATGGTGTCGTCACGCTCCGGCGACGTCGACAACAAGGTGACGGGGCAGCCGATCAGTTCTTCGATCCGCTTGACGTACTTGATAGCCGCTGCCGGCAGATCGCCCCAGCTGCGCTTGCCGGCCGTCGAAGATTGCCAGCCTGGCATCGTCTCGTAGATCGGCTTCACGCGCGCCTGCTCGTTCATGCCGGCGGGCAGACGGTCGTAGCGCTTGCCATCCAGATCGTAGCCGACGCAGATTTTCAGCTCGACCAGCGGATCGAGAATATCCAGCTTTGTCAGAGCGATACCGTCGATCCCCGCAACTTTGACGATCTGGCGCACGAGCACCGCATCGAACCAGCCGCAGCGGCGCTTGCGGCCGGTATTGACCCCGAACTCTTTGCCGCGCTGGCCGATCAATTCGCCGATCTCGTCGTGCAATTCGGTTGGGAATGGCCCCGAGCCGACGCGCGTGGTGTAGGCCTTCGCCAGTCCTAGCACCGTGCCGATGACCTTGGGCCCGATGCCGGAGCCGGCGGCGGCCTGCGCCGCGATCGTGTTCGACGACGTCACGTACGGGTAGGTGCCGTGGTCGATATCGAGCAAGGCCCCTTGCGCGCCCTCGAACAGAATGCGTTTGCCCTTCTGCCGCGCGTCGTCGAGCAGTGCCCACACCGTGTCGATGTACGGGATGATGGATGGCGCGATCGCCGTGAGGTCGGCGGTTAGCGCATCCTTGGAGACCTCCGGCTGGCCGAGCCCGCGCCGCAGCGCATTATGATGCACGAGCAGACGATCGATTTTCGGCCCGAGGTTCTGCAGGTTCCGCAAATCCTGCACGCGGATCGCGCGTCGCCCGACCTTGTCCTCGTACGCCGGCCCGATTCCACGGCCAGTGGTGCCGATTTTCTGCGCCCCCGCCGACTCCTCGCGCAGTTGGTCGAGTTCGCGATGCAGCGGCAAAATCAGCGTGGCATTTTCGGCGACTTTCAGATTGTCCGGGCCGACGTGCACGCCCTGCGCCCGAATGCCTTCTATTTCCTTGGCCAGATGCCAGGGATCGACCACCACGCCGTTGCCGATGACCGACAGCTTGCCCTTCCGGACCACACCGGACGGCAGCAGCGCCAGCTTGTAGGTGACGCCATTGATGACGAGGGTATGCCCCGCATTGTGGCCGCCTTGAAACCTGACGATGATATCGGCGCGCTCCGAGAGCCAGTCGACGATCTTGCCCTTACCCTCATCGCCCCATTGGGCGCCCATGACGACAACGTTGGCCATAATGATCTCCTGGCGAAAGCGCCAGTCCTCAGTCCTGAGTGTCGGGCCAGCTAGCTCCAGACACGAAAAAAGGGCGTCCACCC
>JANLYD010000260.1:0-11231 GCA_031365465.1 Hyphomicrobiaceae bacterium | reverse complement strand
ACCCGCACGTCGAACGGCTTCAGCTTGAACAACACGCAGAGCCGCCGGAAGATCGGCAGATTGAATTCCTCTTTGCGCAGATACAGCTGACGGACGTTGCGGCGCGTCAGCGTGGTTTCAGCTGAGCCACGGTAGAAGATGGCGACTTCGTCGAACACGGTGAGATCGGCGCTCAGATCGAGCCCGTAGTGCGACCCTTGCGACAGAATTTGGACCTGGCTGGCGTGGATCTCGGTGAAGTTCGCGTTGATCAGTAAAGTCCGCACCTGCTCGACCAACTGCTTTTGCAGCGTGATGCGTTCGTCGCCGGAAAGTTTGCGCGTGATCAACAGATCGCTGTCGGGGCTGAACGGTTCGTAGCTGTGCTCGAGGTCCAGAAGCTGGGCGACGTAGGCCTGATGCCGCCAGAAATCCAGATAGCGGAAAAATTTGCGCGCCTCCGCATGCTCGCCTTCGGGCCACAGGTGCGCTTCGGTCAGCCGGTCGATCAAGGCGTGGCGGGTGAGGGGAATGAACTTTTCGCGGCTGCTGCTGGCGAAGCCATTCTGGCCCGCAGCAGTGGCGGCGCGAGCACTGGCGCTCGTGGCATCCGCGAGCCCCATACCCAATGCTCCCCGCGTGCGCGCCCTCATGCTGCGTTTTACCGGCGCACCGCTCATCCCACGTCCCTCAGCCCCGACTTCGATCCCGTTCTCAATGCCACGGATGCAGAAAAGCGCCAACCGCTCGCGGCGTCGGCGCCCGAAATCCAGGACGAATGCGGCAAAAATGACGGCGAGGACGGACGCGCTGCGCAACTGGCGGCGCGTCCGCCGTCGTGATCAGCGCTGAGTGCGTTGCGGCGCGAGGAACTTACGCGCTTCGCTTTCGACGCCGTTGGCCAGTTTGATGTCGAGCATCGTCAGGCGCACCGGCTTCACCTTCGGCGGCGTGGCGATGCCGGCGGCGATCGGCAGGACGACCGGGAGCGGCTTGGAGGCAACGACGATACGCGCTGCAGCGGGTGCATTCGCCGGAGCCGATACGGCTGCGATCTGCTGAGCGGCCGGCTTGACCGCCGCCAGACGTGTGCCGCCATCGATCATGCCAGAAGCTGCGGCGTCGATACTGGCGAACTGGCCGAGGTACCCGTTGACAGCCGGATAGGTGCGCCCGCGCTTGTAGGTGGCATCAGCGGCCTTCGGCGCTTCCAGGACCTTGACGTGAACCGTTGCGACGCCGGCGCCCGCAAAGCCGAAGCGTTCGGCTGCGGCGCGCGACAGATCCAATTTGCGATCTCCCCAGTAGGGGCCGGCGTTGTTGACGCGGATGACCAGTGCCTTCTGGCTGGCGGGGTGCCAGACGAGCAGTTTGGTGCCGTCGGGATAAATCGGGCTGGCCGCGTTGTCGGGCCGGTCTGAGCGGAAATATTCGCCGGACGAGGTAATGTTGCTTGGGTTGTAGCGATCTCTTTTGGGGTCGTCGTAGTGCGAGGCCTTCAGTGTCGTGGTGACGCCGACGAGACGCTGCGTCTCGGCCAGCGTTTTTACGGTGTGGCAAGTACCGTGAAAGCAATATTGATGGCCGGGCGTCTTGGCGGACGCGGGAGCGAGCACGGCTGACGTCGCCAGGGTGGTCGCGAGCATTCCGAATGTGAGAGCGGATTTCGAAACAGGCTGCATAAGAGAAAAACTCCTCGTAAAGCGGCCAACGCCACATGGGTTGGTACGCTTGGACGGACCGTTGATCGGGATCGTCTGGGGATTGGTGAACGGCCATCGGGGTTGTGGACTGCGGCTGTCACCCGCGCGCTTGCCCCGGCCCAATGGCAAATGCGGAGCCATGGGTCGAGCAGGCGTTAACCAAGATGGTTAACGATGGTTCAGCTTAAGACTGAATTTTAACGATAAATGCCAATTCGTCGCAGACGGAAATTCCAATATGCCGCGTTTTGGCGTCTCGTCAGGCGTGACCGGCGTCGTTGACCAGATGCCCCTGGTCGATGCCGAGCGCCCGCAAGGCGCGCTCGTATTTTTGCTCGAGCACGGTGTCGAAAATGATGTCGATATCGGCCGGACAATGAAGCCAGCCGTTGCCGCGGATTTCCGCCTCGAGTTGTCCGCCGGCCCAGCCGGCATATCCGAGCGCCAGCAACGAGCGGGACGGACCTTTTCCCTGCACGATCGCGGTCAAGATATCGACCGTTGCCGTGAGGCAGACGCCCGGCTCCACTTCCAGCGTCCGTTTGCGCGTTTGGAAGTCTGGCGTATGCAGCACGAAGCCGCGTCCTGGCTCCACCGGCCCGCCGAAATGGACGTTCATGTCGGCGAGTTCGTGCACCTCGTCGCCGCTGGCGGGCAAGCTCTCGAGTTCGAGATGTTCGAGCACCTCGGAGAAGCTGATTTTATCGGCCAACTTGTTGACGATGATGCCCATTGCCGTGTCGGCGGAATGTACGCACATGTAGATGACGGAGCGCGAGAAGCGCTTGTCCGTCATGTTCGGCATGGCGATGAGGAACTGTCCGGCGAGGCTGGCAGGCTCGGAGACGGCGGATTTTTTGCGTACGGATTTGCTCATGCCGCAAATGTAGCTGCATGAGCGGAAGCTGGCCAGAGGACATCGGGCGCGTCAAAGGCGACGGGTTCGTGATCGCGATTGATTTGCAGGCAGCGCCGGCCCATGCGAGCAATTCGCTGGCAATCGCGCTCGTGCTTTTGCCGGCGCGTCGAGGACGAAGGATGCAGACTGCATTGAGGACCGGCACCAAGGCAGCGTGGATTGGGCTGTGCGTGTTTGCGAGCACGGCTGTTGGAACGGCTGCGGGTTCGGCCGAGGGCGGATGGGTGGCCGCAGGCAGTAGCCGGGCACGCCTCAACTGGTGTCCTCCGGCAGATCGCGCGACCGCCGGGAAAGCCAGCCAAGCC
The DNA here is from genome assembly GCA_031365465.1 of Hyphomicrobiaceae bacterium. Taxonomy (GTDB): domain Bacteria; phylum Pseudomonadota; class Alphaproteobacteria; order Rhizobiales; family Hyphomicrobiaceae; genus JABFRJ01. The sequence continues at coordinate 8,325 of JANLYD010000260.1, read as the reverse complement.
TTTCTCGAATTGAGTTTGGATCCGGGCTGGAAAACCTATTGGCGCATGCCGGGGGACGCCGGGGTTGCCCCCTCGTTCGACTGGGCTGAGGCAATCAACATCGGCACGGCGACGGTCGAGTATCCCGCGCCGCACCGGATGGCGGACCAAGGCGGTGAAGCGGTCGGGTACAAAACCGCCGTGGTGTTCCCGATCACGTTGCAGGCGCGTGACACAACGGCCGCCAGCACTGTCGTGGTGACGTTTTCCTACGGCATCTGCAAGAACATCTGCGTGCCCGCCGAACTGAAGTTGACCGGCGACTGCCATGGCCCGTCACCGGCGCATCAGGCCGCACTCGACGCCGTGCCACGGTCGGGGCGCAAGGTCAGGCCGGGTGATCCGAAACTCGTTGCGGTCACGGGGTCGGTGATGTCGGTGCCGCCGCGCTTGATGGTCGATGTCGACTTCGGCAAGGACGCGGATAGCACCGACCTGTTCATCGAAGCGCCGGAAGGATTGTTCGTGCCGCTGCCGGCGCCTGCACGTCCCGACGGCAACGGCCGCGTCCGCTATGTGGTCGATCTTGCAAAAACGATCGACGCCAAAGACCTGCTGGGCAAGCAGTTGCGGTTGACGATGGTCGGCTCGAAGGGGGCTGCGGAAGCACTCTGGGTGGCGAAGTAGGCTCGCAGGCCGTGAGAGTTTACGGGTTACAACAGCGTGCCGTGGAGGATGGCGTAGGCGATCGAGAAGTAGATCACCAGGCCCGTCACGTCGACCAGCGTGGCGACAAAGGGGGCAGAGGCGCTTGCGGGGTCGAAGCCCAAGCGCTTCAAGGCGAACGGAAGCATCGAACCCGTCAGCGATCCGAACGTGACGATCCCGACCAGGGCGGCAGCCACCGTCGTGGCGATCAAAAACCAGTGCGGGCCATAATTGTAAAGACCGAGCTTCTGCCACGTGACGATCCGTACGAAGCCGATGACACCGAGGATGGCACCTAGCACCAACCCGGTCGGCACCTCGCGCAGTGCGACTTTCCACCAGTCGCGCAAGGCGACCTGCCGCAACGCGATGGCGCGGATGATGAGCGATGTCGCCTGCGACCCGGAATTGCCGCCCGAACTCATGATCAATGGAATGAACAAGGTGAGGACGACGGCTTTCTCGAGTTCGACCTGATAATGTTGCATGGCGGTCGCGGTCAGCAGTTCCGACACGAAGAGCGCGGCGAGCCAGCCCCCGCGTTTACGCACCATTTCGAAGATGCCGATCTGCATATAGGGTCCGTCGAGCGCCGCCATACCGCCGAATTTCTGCGCGTCCTCGGTGCCTTCCGCAACGATGGCATCGATCACGTCGTCGACGGTGACGATGCCGAGCACCTGCCTGGTGTCGTCCACCACGGGCACCGCCAAAAGATCGTAGCGCGAGATCAGCCGCGCAACTTCTTCGCGATCGGTAGTGGGCGAGACGGTGAGCGGCGCGCGATTGTTGGCGACCGACAACACCGTCGCCTTGCGGTCGGCGATCACGAGCTGGCGTAGCGAAATAGCCTGTTGCAGCGTGTGATCGCTGGGATGGAGCAGATAGATCGCGTAGACAGTCTCGCGCGCGCCGCCCACTTCCTTGATGTAGGCCAACCCCTGCTCGACGCTCCAATTGGCCGGCATCGACACGAATTCAGTGGTCATGATGCCGCCCGCGCTGTCTGGCGGATAGGCCATGATGCGATCGATGGATGCCCGCGTGGCGGGATCGAGATGCTCGCGCAGCGAGGACTGGCGGTCCTCGTCCATGTGGCGGAAAACCTCGGCGCGGCGATCGGGGCTCATGTCGCCGAGCAGGCTAGCTGCGCAATCGTGCGACAGCAGACCCATGATCGCGGGGGCGTCGGCCAAGCCGGGGTTGTTGAACAGGTTTGTTCGCGCGTTCGGCGGCAGATGCTCGACGACGCTGGCAGCGATATGCGGTTCGAGCCGGTTCAGGCCTTCGATCACTTCGACCGGATGCAGCGTACGAAGCCGGTCAGCCACGGCTGATGGATGCGCGGCCGCCTGCGCGAGCATGTGCTGGACTTCCGGGCCGAGCTCGTTTTCTGCCTGCACGACGGCCCCCACAGTTGCAATGCCCGGCAAATCGCCTCGCGCGAGCTAACTTGGAAGCGGAACATGGGCAAGCGCAATCGGCTGTCGGCTGGCAAAAACCCGGGTAACGTCGATCGCTTCGCCTGTTGTGAGCCATAATCGAACGCGAGGGGCAAGTTCCCAGCTTGACATTGAGCCCCCCCTGCCGCACTAAGCCCCCGCCTTCGGGCGCGTAGCTCAGCGGTAGAGCACTACCTTGACATGGTAGGGGTCACAGGTTCGATCCCTGTCGCGCCCACCAGTTTTGCGCCTTCCGGCCGTCCGGACTTTTCGGGCTGCCGGAAGGCGTGTTTGCGTTGGATGCCGCTGTCAACGGCATTGCGCGCGACTGGTCACCCCGGTTGGTGGGGATGATCGGTTGGCGAACGCAGCGACGACGAAGAGCCTGCGGTCGCGGGCTGGAACTACCCATGAGTGCCGGGCGCTGCCGCCTGCGCCGGCGCATATCGAAGTGAACTGCGAATTGAACGGATATCTGTCATGAAAGTGCGCAACTCTCTGAAATCGCTGCGTGCCCGTCACCGCGACAACCGCATCGTGCGCCGCAAGGGCCGCGTTTACATCATCAACAAAACCAATCGCCGTTTCAAAGCCCGCCAGGGTTGAGCGACCAAGCCATTGTCGATTTGATGCCGAATTGATGCCGCAATTGCTGTTTTGACGTCCGGTGCCACCGCGGTTAATGTCGGTGCATGGTTCAGAAACAAAAGCACTTGTCCGCCGTACTGGTGTGCGCCTCGATCATTTGGGGCGGCAGCAGCATCGTTGCGCGCGCGTCGGGCCCATTCGCACCGGATGCCGAATTCGGCCGGCTGCGTTTCGACGTGATACCGGCGCAGGCGTCGCCACCCCAGCCGGAAGCCAAACCTCCGGCGATCAAACCGCCACCACCGCTTTCGGCTGACGATGGCGCTCCGCTGCTGACACCGGATATTCGGCCACATGGGGCCGTTCCGGATCTGAAGCCGGACACGCCGGAGCGGAAGGCTGAGCCCAAGCAGCCAAATCCGCAACTGACGCCGAAGCCTCCGGTCCCACCGCAGAAAGACGCCGCGCCGCAACCCAAACCCGGTGACAAGCCGACGATGCGGAGCGATCCAGCGCCGGATACGCCGGGGACGCAAAGCCCGCCTGTGAAGGGCAAGGCCGCCGCAAAGGCACCGCCGCCGAAACCGGGATTGGCCGTGGTTCAGCCGCGGACGCCGGCCGAACGAGAGAAGGCGCTGTCCGATCTCTACGCCTATCTGGCGACCGCCGAGGATGCCAAACAAGCGACGACCGTCAGCGGCTCGATCGAAAAACTGTGGGTGACGTCAGGTAGCGATACCGTCGGCTATCTGATGCAACGGGCGATGCAGGCTGCCAACGCGAAAAACCCGACGCTCGCATTGCAGTTGCTCGACGCCGTCGTCGCGCTGGCACCGGATTATCCCGAGGGCTGGAACCGCCGGGCGTACGTGCACTACACGCAGAATTCGATCGATCAGGCGCTCGGCGATCTCAGGCGCACGCTGGCGCTCGATCCCAACCACTTCAAGGCGCTGGACGGGCTGATCCACATTCTCAAGGACATCGGCCGCAAGAAAGAGGCGTTGCAGGCGACCCGCCGTTTGCTCGACATCAATCCCTATTATGAGGGCGCTAAGCAGATCGTCGACGAACTCGCGCGCGAGGTCGAGGGCCGGGGCATTTGAGGCGGGCTGTAGCGTGGGCGTGTTGTCGCCTACAGCATCGCCAATCGGGTCGCGCGCTCAGGAGCCGGGAAGGCCGTCGCGAGCTTGGCGAGATCGTCGGCGTCGAGATGCACGGTCTCAGCTGCAGCGTTTTCCCGGACGTGACTCGCCCGCGCCGCCTTTGGAATGACGACCACACCAGGCTGAGTGAGTACAAACGCCAGAGCGATCGCGGCTGGCTTAACTCCATGCTTGAGCGCGAGTTGTGCAAGCACCGGTGCCGACAGAATATCCGCTTGTCCCAAGGGCGAGTACGCCATCACCATCATGCCCGACTGCTGGCAATCCGGCAGCAGTCGCCACTCGATGCCGCGCTCGCCCAAATGATAGAGGACTTGATTTGAAAGGCAGTTGGCGCCGTTCGCGACCTTGCTCAACTTGGCCATATCGGCGACGTCGAAATTGCTGACGCCCCAACCGGCGATCTTGCCTCGTGCTTTCAGCATCTCGAAACCGGCGACGGTTTCGGCCAGAGGTTCGCTACCCGGCCAATGCAGAAGATAAAGATCGAGGCGGTCGGTGCGCAGACGTTTCAAGCTTCTCTCGCAAGCCGCGATCACCCCGGCGCGCGAGGCGTTGTGCGGATAGACTTTGCTGACGAGATAAACGTCATCGCGGCGCGCGGCGATCGCCTCGCCGACCACGATCTCAGCACCGCCGTCGCCATACATTTCGGCGGTATCGATCAAGGTCATGCCGAGATCGAGGCCGAGTTTCAATGCTTCAACTTCTGTCTTGGCGGCAGCGGCATTCTCTCCCATGCCCCAGGTGCCCAAGCCGATTGCTGGCATGCTGTGTCCCGACTTCAGTTCGACGTGTTTCATGGTCGGGTTCTCGCAGTTGGATTTTTACTTCCCGGTTCAGCGGTGATCGCGCTGGTGTTTGTCCCAAAATCCGTCACCGGCTTCGCGTGCGGCCCTGGCACAGTCTCCGTTGCAGGCGATCCACGATCCACCCGGTAGTTTGACTTCTTGAAACTTGGTCGCCCTGATCTGCACGTCGCGTGTTTCGAGCGTTAGAGTCCTACCGCCTGCACGCTCGGAACGCACCTCGACCCGGCCGGTTCCGACGATGACGCGCGGGTACTGCTGCGCGTACCAGACGGCCGCGCCGCCTACAGCGAGCAACAGCGCGACGATGGCTGCGATCATCTGCGTTTGTGTCATCTCGTTTGGTTCCCGGTCGACCCGTCGTTAAGCTGAGGGTATCACGGGCAACAGCAGATAAGACGGTGTCGTCGCATCGAAATGCAACGTCGTCTTGCCGCCGAAAATTGTAGCCGGGCGATCGATTGGGTCGTCGTGGAGGAAGGGGCCGCACCCCCGCAACTCATTCTTGAAGTTCGACAGCTTGCCGCCGCTGCCGCCGCCGTATTCGTAGTCGCGGCCACGCACCGTGAGCGCGATGCGCGCGCCCTTGGGCACGACGATGGAGGTGGGCAGGATTTCCACGTCCACCGCGACGGACACGCCCGGAGTAAGCGGTTGTTTCTCGTCATGCGCATGATAGGGGCGCCAAGGGCGGCTCAATTCGGGATCGAGTTTACGGTGCGACGCGCGCAACCAACCTTGCGCAACGGGCGTGTGCGGATCGATCGCGCCTTGGAACACGATCTCTTTCAGATCCGCTGAAAACACGCGCACCACCACGAACAGATCCGCGTCTGTCGTCGACGACGACACAGACAATTTCAAAGCTGCAGGGCCGGTCAGTTCCGTGGCGTGATCGAGCGGTGCTGTCAGGAACGTGACGCCGTCGCCAAGCGCGTCGAACGTCAACGACGTTGCAGGGAGAGCTGACGGCGGCTGTGTCTGAAGCGCGCTCGTGTGGGGCTCGAGATGGAACTTCGTCCACGCGGTGCGCTCGAGTGGCCAACTGGTTTCGGCGCGTGGCGCAAAGACTTCACCGGGGGAGCGGACTTGCAGGAGCACGCGTGGCTGGTCCGACCAGGCCGCGCGCTCGCCCTTCAGATAGCAGTCGAAAAAGCGGCGCTGCAGGTTACGGCCGTAGTCGGTGTAAAAATGCGTCCAGTGTTCGATGCCGTGCGCTTCGAGATATTTTTCCGTCGATGCGGCGCGCACGAAGCCCTCGAAATTGCCGCGCGTATGCAGCCCCTGGCCGCCCCAGTTGGCAGCCGTCAGCAACGGCACGGTGATTTTATCCCACTGCGGCGAGCGGGCGCGATGATAGGCGTCGTCGAGCGGGTGGGCGCGAATATCGGCACCGAAATCGCAGCGGTTGGCTGCCAATTCCGCGTCGCTCAAAAGGTCGGGTCCGCAGATCAGATGACCGGTGACGCGGCTGCGCCGACCGCTTTCGCCGAGGCCGTATTGAACCGTTTTGACCTGCATGTCGAACCAGTTGGCCCAGAACGTCGAGAGGATGCCGCCGTGATGGGTGGCGTCGCGATACCAGTCGGCCGCGCCCTCCCAGATGCACATGGCGGCGAGATGGGGCGGCTGCAGGGATGCGACCTGCCACTGGTTCATGCCGTAGTAACTGACACCGTTGAGGCCGACTTTGCCATTGCTCCACGGCTGCACGCCGGCCCACTCGATGCAGTCGTAGAAATCGCGGGTCTCGCGCGGCGCGAAGTGGTCGACGAAGCCGGGGGAGGCGCCGCAGCCTCGGCTATCGACGCGCACGCAGACATAACCGTATGGCACCCACTTCTCGGGATCGACGACCTCCCAACTCTGATACGCGTTGGTCGAGCCGGCGGTCACGTCGGGATGCCGCTCCGCCATGCGGTTCCACGCGCTCGGATAGCCGTCCTGGAAGGACAGGCCTTTCGCGTAGGGGCCATAGGTGAGCAGCACCGGATAGCGCCCGGGCTCGATGGGACGGAAAACGTCGGCGCGCATCATGACACCGTCGTCCATGGAGATGGCCGTGTCCCAGTCGACGCGCATGCCGTCGCGTAGTTCCGACCGCATCGGCGGCAAAGAGATTTGGCTGACTATCGGCGCTGTCATCGGCAGATCCTCGCGTCTTGTGGCATCGCGGACGATACGGCCACCGTCGAAGCAGCGGAAATCACCAGTGCTGTTTGCGGCGATCAAAATTCGTGATGCGCGGCGGCGTGGTTTTTGTGCGATGGGGAAACCTTGCGAGCACCATGGCGGAGACGACGATGCGCATCGGCATAGCAGGCCTCGGACGGATGGGCGCGGCGATCGGGCTGCGGCTGATCGAATGCGGGCATGAACTGGTGGTGTGGAACCGCAGCGCCGACAAGATCGCACCATTAGTGGCAGCTGGCGCGAAGGCTGCGGCATCACCGGCAGCGCTTGCTGGCGGAGTTGAAACGATCATCACCATTCTCACCAATGCCGATGCGCTAGCTGCGGTTTACGACGGACCGGCGGGTGTGCTGGCCGGCCGTCTCGACGGCAAGCTGGTGATCGAGATGAGCACCGTGCAACCGCACGACGAAATCGCGCTGGCGGCCAAAGTGCGTGGGGCGGGTGCGGCCTTTGTGGAATGTCCGGTGGGGGGCACGACGGGGCCGGCGCGGCAGGGCAAGTTGCTGGGACTGGCGGGCGGCGAGGCAGCCGATATCGCGCGCGCGCGGCCATTGCTCGACCAGATGTGCCGGCGGGTGGAGCATGTGGGCGGCGTCGGTGCCGGGGCGAGCATGAAGCTGGCGATCAATCTGCCGCTGCTGGTCGCCTATCAGGCGATCGGCGAAGCATACGTTCTGTGCCGGCATCTGGGCATCGACACCAAGGCGCTGATGGAGCTGTTTTCCGATACCTCCGGCGCGCCCAATATTCTCAAGGCGCGCGGGCCGGCCATCGCTGCGGCGCTGGCAGGCGATCCGCCGGGCGACCCGGCCTTCGACATCGACAGCATCCGCAAAGACCTACGCACGATGGTTGCGGAAGCCGGACTGCGTGGCGCGGAACTGCCGCTCGCGTCGCGCACGCTCGGCATCTTCGACGACGCTTCGCTGGAAGGCTGGGGCGACCGCGACGGCTCGCAACTGCCGGCGTATTGGCCGCGCCGCCAGCCGATCTGAGGCAACGCGCACGACTGCTCGTCAATTCGGAGCATGTCGGAAGATGCGAAACTACACATTGGTTCTGCCATTCACATTGCCTCGTGGGTCCCGGCCTGCGCCGGGATGACGAGTGGAGGGATGAGTGGCGAGGAGTTGTGCGCTGCCTAAGCTGGAGCCGACGCGACTGGATAATTCACTGCCACAATTACATTTATTCTAATTCTGAGCTGTGCACTCAGCTATTGACGTGACGCCATCGGACTGATTTGTAGGCGGCGCTCCCCCCGCCGTTATCGTGCGGCTGCGGGCAGCGTTCCTCCCGAGGCTAAAAGCATGCACGCCAATACTTTTGTGCCAACCGCAAGGTCGTGCACCGGCACGATGGCAGGGCCGGCACAGGCTTGGCATCGTCGCCCGGGCGCGGCGCTGCAGCGCCTCGGACGCACGCTCGGCATCGTGA
>JANLYD010000251.1:0-4156 GCA_031365465.1 Hyphomicrobiaceae bacterium | reverse complement strand
CCTTGGTCGACCCGTCTTCCATGAACACGTCGATATGCGGAATGCAGTTGAAGGCGATGTCTTTGGTGAACTTCCGGGCGGCATATTCCTGGCCGGGCACGAAGCTGCCTTTGGTCTGTGCCCACAGTTCGTCCATGCCTTCCTTGCCCGCGCCGGAGGCCGACTGATAGGTGGCGACGACGATCCGCTTGATGGTGGCATGATCGTGCAGCGGCTTCAGCGCCACCAGCATCTGCGCGGTCGAGCAGTTCGGGTTGGCGATGATGTTCTTGCGGGTTTTGCGCTGCATGTAGGCGTCGAGCACGTGCGCGTTCACTTCCGGCAAGATGAGCGGCACGTCGATGTCGTAGCGCCAGGCGCTCGAGTTATCGATCACGATCGCACCGGTGGCGCCGATACGCGGCGACCATTCCTTGGAGACGGTGCCGCCGGCGCTCATGATGCAGAAATCGACGGTCGAAAAATCGAATTGCTCAAGGTCTTTGCATTTGAGAGTCTTGTCGCCGAACGAGACTTCGGTGCCCAGCGAGCGGCGCGACGCGATGGCGTACACGTTTTTGACGGGGAAACCGCGCTCAGACAAAATGTTCAGCATTTCGCGGCCCACACTGCCGGTGGCGCCGACGACGGCGACGTTATAGCTCATGGCTGACCTTTCAGGGCCCGCACACGACGGCGGGCACTTGCGCATTCGGGGAAGCGACGCCCATCGCCGCACAAATCAATCCCGGTCTGCGTGCCTTCACTTAAGATCTGCAACGCATTCCAGCAAGAAAAATGAAGGTCGATGATGACGCTCCAGGTGCCGACCAGCACCCGCGCTTGTTACGAGCGCTCCAGGTGCCGACCAGCACCCGCGCTGGTTACTGGCGCTCCAGGTGCCGACCAGCACCCGCGCTTGTTACTGGCGCTCCAGGTGCCGACCAGCACCCGCGCTGGTTACTGGCGCTCCAGGGTGCTGGCGCGGATACGCGTTAGACCTTGGCCAATCCGTCGATGCGGCCCTGGATCTGATCGAGCACGGTTTTGAGCACGGCCGCCACGCCGGGCAACGCCATGACGCTGCCGATCAGGTTCTTGAAGACGCTCTGCTGGGAACCGACCCAGGTTGACACGGCGCGGCGTTGCTCTGGATTGAGGCTGGCTGCTTGTGTGCTTACGCGGTCGAAGCGACCGGCGATGTCCTGAAGTCTGGGGAGGGCGGTCTGTGCGGTCGCCTGGTCGCGAATGCTGGAGAGCGAGCCGCGCATATCGTCGAGCGCCGAGCCGATCTGCTTGCCGATATCGCTGGTGGCGAGAGCCGGCGGCAGCGCAGCGGACGTGGTCGCAGTCGCTTTGGGCGGAGCCACGACGGAGGGGATTGCGGTGGTTTGTTGCGGTTGCGTCACCCGCTCACCGAACACCGACCACCAGATGCCGCAGGCGGCGGCAATAGCCAGCAACCAGGGCCACCAGTTGAAGGCGTGGTGATGATGATGGTGGGCGACCGGAGCTGCGGGTGTCGCGCGCGTGTCGGGTCGGGTGGACGCAGGCGTAGCGGTGGTCGACGCAGCAGCCGTGGTTGCGCGCGGCATGGGCTGCGGCTTCGCATTCACATCAGCGGATTTCCCTTGGACCGCATCGAGCAGGCCCGTGCCCGCCAGCAATTTTGCGAAATCGGCTGGGATCGCGTCGGCGATCTGCTGCTTCTGAGAAATCAGCGCGTTGCCGAGACCGGCTGCATCGAGCCCGCCGCTCTTCTGTTCGCGACCGAGTGTGCCGAGAATCGCTGGGCCCATCAGGCCGAGAAGCGTGTTGCTGGCACCAACACCGACGCCCGCCTGCTTGCTGAGGGCGCCGGCGAGTGAGCCGAGCGTCGAATTGCCGAGCAGAGCGCCGAGGCTGCTGGTGCCCTGCTCCACCACGGAGGCCTGCCGGCCGGTGCCGATCATTTCGTTGAGCTTACCCATGAGCGACGGGTCTTGCTTGGCGATCATGTCCGACAACACTTTCGCGCCGCCCGGCTGCGAGACCTTGCCGACGATACCGGCAAGAATGGCGGGCGCTGCGTAGGCGATCGCCTTCTGGGCGAGCGTGGAATTGATGCCCAGCGACCCAGCGATCTTGTTCATGATGACGGGACCGAAGTACTGCATCACCAGCGGCATGATATTCATTTCGTCTCTCCTCAACTGTGGCTACTCGATAGCCGAATGGATGCGTGCAGCCGACCGGACGTCTCCTCAGAATTTCGGAGGCCGCAGCGGTGATTTCGACGACCGAAGAGGTCCGATGCCGATGAGACGTGCTCTGAGCAGCCGAAGGCTAAGCGCGACACTTGTTGATTTTTCAACCACACGTCAATGACCCCAACCGGGTTGCTGCGCAATCATCTTTGCAGATATGGTAAATGGGTTGAAATGTGACGCGTCACGGCTCTGTTTCGAGGCGACGTTAGACGCCCGGCCGGGATGTGACGGCAGGGAACACCATGTCCACGTCAACATTTTGGCAGAAGGCCGATGCAGAATTGGCTTTTGCGCCCGCAGCCCAGGCGCGCTAGTAATCGCGGCGCTTCCCCGCCGACGTTTGCATCTTGACGCACAGGCACTCACTGGCCGCGACCGGGTCGCCAAACGCTCGATCAGAATTCTAAAACGTCCCGACATCTTTTCTGCAACCTGCCCAGGAGATCCTATGTACGCGACCACACTCGACCATTACATCGACGGCAAATGGGTGCAGCCGACCTCGGGCAAATCCCAGGACGTGATGAACCCGGCCACCAACACCAAGCTCGGCACCCTCGGCCACGCGTCCAAGGCCGACCTCGACATGGCGCTCGTTGCAGCTCAGAAGGGGTTCAATACCTGGCGCAAAGTGTCGGCATTCGAGCGGGGAAAAATCCTCAAGAAGGTGGCTGAATTGATGCGCGCGCGCGTCAACGAGATCGCCACCGTGCTGACGATGGAGCAGGGCAAGATTTTGGCGGAAGCCAAGGTCGAAGTCATGGGCTCGGCCGATATCATCGAATGGTTCGCCGAAGAGGGGCGCCGCGCCTACGGCCGCATCATTCCCGCCCGCGCCGACGGCGTGCGCAACATGGTGTTGATGGAGCCGATCGGCGTCGTCGCCGGTTTCAGCCCGTGGAATTTTCCGGTGTCGCAAGCGGCGCGCAAGATCGGTGGCGCGCTGGCAGCGGGTTGCTCGATCATCGTCAAATGTCCCGAGGAAACGCCGGCGTCGCCGATCGCCTTCCTCAAGTGCTTCCATGATGCGGGCGTTCCCGCAGGCGTCGTCAACCTCGTGTACGGCGTGCCGGCGGAAATTTCGGAATATCTCATTCCATCGCCGATCATCCGCAAGATCTCGTTCACGGGTTCCGTGCCGGTCGGCAAGCATCTCAACTCGCTCGCCGCGCTGCACATGAAGCGGGCGACGATGGAACTCGGCGGCCACGCGCCCGTGCTGGTGTTCGACGACGTCGACAGCGATCATGTCGCGACCACGCTGGCGGGCATGAAATTCCGCAACGCCGGGCAGGTGTGCGTGTCGCCGACCCGGTTCTTCGTGCACGAGAAAGTGTACGACAAGTTCGTCGGCAAGTTCGTCGATCTCGCCAAGGGCATGAAGGTGGGCGACGGGATGGATCCGTCCAGCACGATGGGGCCGCTCGCCAACCCACGGCGCATCAGTGCGATGGAAAGCATGATGCAAGACGCGCAGGAAAAAGGCGCGAAGGCACAGACCGGCGGCAAGCGCATCGGCAATCAGGGCAACTTTTTCGAGCCGACGGTACTCACGGATGTGCCTGCAAATGCGCGCATCATGACCGAAGAGCCGTTCGGCCCCGTCGCTGTGATGATGCGCTTCAAGGACACCGACAAGATGCTGACGGAGGCCAACAGCCTGCCGTTCGGGTTGGCGAGCTATGCCTTCACGAAAAACGGTACGACCGCTGCCAAGGTCGCGGATGCACTCGAAAGCGGCATGGTGTCGATCAACCACTTCGGCATCGCGCTGCCTGAGACGCCATTCGGCGGCATCAAGGACTCCGGCTTCGGTCACGAAGGCGGCATTGAAGGCTTGAATGCTTACTTGAGCGCGAAGTTTGTCAGCTACATGGGCTGATACGTGTCTGACAGCACGAAACTAGGCCAGTGGTCCGTAAAGGATC
>JANLYD010000194.1:0-3433 GCA_031365465.1 Hyphomicrobiaceae bacterium | reverse complement strand
GGTGCGGGCGGCGCGGGGCTGCGCGCGACACTCGGTTGCGCCGAAGCCGGCCTCAAAACAGCCTGCGTCACCAAGGTGTTCCCGACCCGCTCGCACACGGTTGCTGCGCAAGGCGGCGTGGCGGCGGCGCTCGGCAACATGGGTCCCGACGAGTGGCGCTGGCACATGTACGACACCGTCAAGGGCGCCGACTGGCTCGGCGATCAGGACGCCATCGAATATCTCTGCCGCAACGCGCCCGATGCCGTCTATGAACTCGAGCACTACGGCGTGCCCTTCAGCCGTACCGAGGATGGCCGCATCTATCAGCGCCCGTTCGGCGGCATGACGACCCAGTTCGGCGAAGGCCCGCCCGCACAACGCACGTGCGCGGCAGCCGACCGCACCGGCCATGCCATGCTGCACACACTTTATGGTCAGGCGCTGCGCAACTCCGCCGAATTCTTCATCGAGTATTTCGCCATCGACCTGATCATGGATCAGGACGGGACCTGCAGGGGCATCATCGCGCTGAACCTCGACGACGGCACCATCCACCGCTTCCGCGCCAAGAAAACCATTCTGGCGACTGGCGGTTATGGCCGCGCCTATTTCTCCTGCACGTCGGCGCACACCTGCACCGGTGACGGCAACGCCATGGTGCTGCGCGCAGGCTTGCCGCTGCAGGACATGGAATTCGTACAGTTCCATCCTACCGGCATCTATGGCGCGGGTGTGTTGATTACGGAAGGTTCGCGCGGCGAAGGCGGATACCTCACCAACTCCAAGGGCGAGCGCTTCATGGAGCGCTATGCACCTCACGTCAAAGACCTCGCCTCCCGTGACGTGGTTTCGCGCTCGATGACCGTCGAGATTCGCGAGGGGCGTGGCGTCGGCAAAGAGAACGACCACATCTATCTCCACCTCGACCACTTGGACCCGAAGATCCTGGCCGAGCGCCTGCCCGGCATCACCGAAAGCGCCAAGATCTTCGCCGGCGTCGATATCCACCGGCAGCCGATCCCAGTGCTGCCGACCGTGCACTACAACATGGGCGGCATTCCCACGAATTATCATGGCGAAGTGCTGACGCTGAAGAACGGCAATCCCGACACCGTCGTGCCGGGCTTGATGGCCATCGGCGAAGCGGCCTGCGTGTCGGTGCACGGCGCCAATCGCCTCGGCTCCAACTCGCTGATCGATCTCGTGGTGTTCGGCCGCGCCGCCGGTCTCAAGTGCGGCGAAACGGTCGAAGCAGGCTCAGGTCAGGCGGAACTGCCGAAGGACTCGGCCGATCTCGCGCTCGCGCGCCTCGATCGCTTCCGCCACGCCAAGGGTGGCGCGCCCACTGCTGCGCTGCGTTTGCGCATGCAAAAAACCATGCAGAACAACTGTGCCGTGTTCCGCGACGGGCCGGTGTTGACCGAGGGCGTGAAGCTGATTTCCGATGTCTGGAAATCGTCCGGCGATATCGGCATCAACGATCGCTCGATGATCTGGAACTCCGATCTCGTCGAAGCCCTCGAATACGACAACCTGATTTCGCAGGCCGCCGTGACGATGTATTCGGCAGAAAATCGCAAGGAAAGCCGTGGTGCCCACGCCCGTGAGGACCATCCCGATCGCGACGACAAGGAGTGGATGAAGCACACCCTCGCCTTCGCCGACGATGCCAAGAAGCAAGTGATCATCGACTATCGCCCCGTCCACACCTACACGATGACCAACGACACCGAATACATCAAGCCAAAGGCCCGGGTTTATTGAGGGCAAGCGTTGATAGTAGGGTGCAATAGCGCAGCGTATTGCACCGCTTTAGCGTGACATCGGCGCAGTACGGCTGCGCCTATTGCGCCCTACATGCCCTGTGATTTTGTCGAGCATCGAAAGATTCCGCAGACACGGCTGCGCGAATCGCTGAGAGGCGTGGTAATCAACGGGATGTCTATTTTCCGTCGCAACCCGCCGCCAACGAGCCCGCCGGCGCCGGTCGCTTTGCCGCCGGGCACGCCCCCCAAACTGCCGAAGGCGGCGGAACAGTCGCGCGCCGCACCTGAACCCTTGACGATCGTGCTGCCCGCTATCGCCGCTCTCGGCGCCATCGCGTCGATTGCGGCCGTCGCCTATCTTGCCGAAGATCGCACAGCCGACCGCCCGCGCGTGAAGCGGCGCATCGACGTCATCCTGAGAGACCTCGAAACCAGTTGCCTCGGCACGGCCGAAATTTTGCGCCGCGTGATCCGCCACAGCCCCATGTTCGGCCTGCTCGGCACGGCAAGCACGCCGATGCGGTTCGGCATCGTCGGCGCTCGCGTGGACGCCCAGCAGAGCCAGATGTTCATCCACTTGGTCAACGACGTGGCGACGATGCTGGTGCTTGCGACACAGGCAGCCTTCGACGCCACCAACGCCATCGAGGATGGCGAAATCACGCCTCCGGAAGAGCTGTTCGACCGGTTTGGCGAGGCGCAGCAGAAGCTCAACGCGTTGCTCGCCACCCGCGCCAACATCCGAACTCAGGTCGAAGGCGCCCTCGCGCTGGCGGAGGCGTTGAGCCACATGATTCGCGAACTCAAGACGCAGAAGCCCGCCGGTCACAAGACCTGATGCACGCCCCCGGCAGCCCGCCGCCCGCGCCTTTTGGCGCGTTGACAGGCGGCAGTCGAATGTCGAATGTGCACCGCAGCAACACTACTCTCAGACATCCATTGGAAATCGCTCTGCCATGGTCCAGCTGACGCTCCCGCGTAACTCCACCGTCTCGTCCGGCAAGACCTGGAACAAGCCCGAAAAAGGCAAAGGCAACTGGAAACAGTTCAAGATCTACCGCTGGAATCCCGATGACGCCGACAACCCGCGCACCGACACTTATTGGGTCGATCGCAGCACCTGCGGCCCCATGGTTCTCGACGCGCTGATCAAGATCAAGGGCGAAATCGACAGCACCCTGACGTTCCGCCGTTCCTGTCGCGAGGGCATCTGCGGCTCCTGTTCGATGAACATCAACGGGTTGAACACGCTCGCTTGCCTGCAATCGATGGACGACTGCAGCGGCACCGTGAAGATCTATCCGCTGCCGCATCTCAAGGTCGTCAAGGATCTGGTGCCCGATCTCACCAACTTCTATGCGCAGCACGCCTCGATCGAGCCGTGGCTCAAAACGTCGACGCCGACCCCACCGACCGAATGGAAGCAGGCCCGCCCCGACCGCGAAAAGCTCGACGGCCTGTACGAGTGCATTCTGTGCGCTTGCTGTTCGGCCTCGTGCCCGAGCTACTGGTGGAACTCGGATCGTTATCTCGGCCCGGCGGCACTGCTACAGGCCTATCGCTGGGTCATCGACAGCCGTGACGAAGGCACCGGCGACCGCCTCGACAATCTCGAGGACCCCTTCCGCCTCTATCGCTGCCATACCATCATGAACTGCGCCAAGACCTGCCCCAAAGGCCTCAAC
>JANLYD010000141.1:0-28393 GCA_031365465.1 Hyphomicrobiaceae bacterium | reverse complement strand
GCGCCGGTGTTGCTTGCCTACTCGGCCCGCAACCGTTCGGCGTCTTGCCGTATTCCGCACGTGACGAGCCCGAAGGCGAAGCGCATCGAAATCCGCTTCCCCGATCCAGCGGCCAACCCGTATCTCGGCTTTGCCGCGATGTTGATGGCCGGCATCGACGGCATTCAGAACAAGCTGAACCCCGGCGAAGCCATGGACAAGAACCTGTACGATCTGCCGCCGGCAGAATTGGCGAAGATTCCGACGGTGGCCGGCTCGCTGCGTGAAGCCCTCGACAGCCTCGACAAGGACCGTGAGTTCCTGAAAGCTGGTGGCGTGTTCACCGACGACATGATCGACGCGTATATCGAGTTGAAGATGGCGGACGTGGAACGCACCGACATGACCCCGCATCCGGTCGAGTTCGACATGTACTACTCGTGCTGATGGTTTGGTGAGGGGGATACGGATTCTCGGATCCGTTCGACTACACGGTAAGGGGCGGCTCGCAAGAGCCGTCCCTTTTTCGTGGCAATCTCGCTGGCATCGACGAGTGTGACTGCACCGCAACGCAGAGCGTCGATCATCTCTACCTGCGCGCGAACACCTTGCAGGTTCAAACCACCGATGAGACGCTGCGAAAGTTGCGGGTGGGGGTTGTTATGTTGCGTAAAGATTGGACCTTTTGGGTCAATAGCAGCTTGGCCTGGCTAATTGCGATTATTATTCCAGTATCATCTTTATGGTGGTTTCTCGCTCCGCAATTGATTGAGCCGCACATAAATCGACTAAGGGAATTGGCCGGACGGACAGGTTCCATCGCGGCTTTGGGTCTGGCGTTCACGGTTATCTCAGGCGCGCTGACGCTCTATCGATTTTGGTATTTTCATGAACGCAATCTGCCAAAAAGACTGCAGGACTACATTTCCCGACGGAGGCAAGCGTCGGCGCAGTTTCGCAATCAACGCCTCGATCGCTTGCAGATTCAGCAAGCAAAATGGGATTCTGTCTACGAAACGTTGACTGTCGATCAGCGACACCGTCGGTTGTTCGAATTCGTGTCGCATCTCGATGCGCAAGCAACCAATCCCGATAGTGCTCTCGCAAAGGCCACGGAGCGCCAGAAAACTGCCGCGTTACATCAATCTTTGACGCAGTTCGAGACGGGTACATTCCATTTCGAGCGTGCACTCAAGTACGCCACTGCTCTCAATCGCGGTTATGACAGCGACGGCACCCAAGCCAAATTGATTTCCGAGCTCGAATTGGCCGCCGCTTGCGACCCGTCTGATGTCCGAATTTTCAAGCACCTGCTGGAGCATGTGAAACAAGGGCAAAAACCTGAGAAAATACCAATGGCGCTTCATGGCTGGATATCTTCAGCCCAAATATCGTTGCTACCACGGGAAGAGGCAGAGGCGCGGATTGCGCATGGCAAATATTGGTACTCGCGGACATTTGATCCCAGCATCCCCGCAGGCACGCGACAATCTCGTCGAGTGCTAGTGCGGTCCGAATTGACGCAAGCGACGCAATTGATTTTAAATAGCACGGAGCCAAATCGCTCTTCCAAATCTGATGAATTGCTAGGCGACGCATTCGATACGCTTGGAGATGTGCGGCGCGATCTGCGAACGATCGGGCTTGCGGCGTCCTGTTACAGGGCAGCGATCGACATATTTAGCAATCTTGGTAACGGCACACGCGCAAGCGCCATTCAGAATAAGCTCGATCAACTTCAAACTGGCGCGGAAAAGCCCGTGGCCGAGTCACCTCATACGGCGGTCGTACGCTGTCATAAAGATCTCGGTGACGCATTTTTTGCTGACGAAAATCAGCGTGGGGCAATCGTTGCCTTTAAGCGGGCACGCGTGAGCATGAGAAGGCTGAAAGTGCCGACAGACTTGAACCAAGAAGCCTATGACAATCTACAGTCGGAAATCGATGAAGCGCTTAAACTACTTACTGAAGACGCAGATAGTTCAAAATCCCCAAGCCAGGGCAGCGACGTAGCCGAAGACGAATGATGCTGCGGACACGACGGACGCATTAAGCGTACTCGCCACCATTTGAATGGCATCAGGCACTGCGTGCATTTGCGAAGATGCGTAGCGTGGCTCTCGCCATCTGCCGTGCAAGGATATCAGGACGAGTGCGCATGCGCCGAGCACTGCTGCCCACCACGATACTTTCATGGCTCCGGCTGTGCACACGAACAGGATGGTCAGGAACGCCAGGACTTCCGATGGGCGCTGGAACATGAGGGTTCACCGTCGAATCAACGCACGCACTCGAGTTGCGAGTCCGTGCCCGCTGGCAGCTACAGAGACAAATGTAAAAGGCGTCGTTGAGGCATGGGGCTGTGGACGACGTAAAAGCGTTGCGCAGCGGCCAAATCACGTCGCGCTATAACGTCGTGCTCGCAATCCTCTCGTCCGCCGTGTTCTGGCCCCCGTGCTCGGTCGCGATCACACGCGGGCGATGGTCAACCTGAATCGACCTCTGGCAGGTGTCACCGTACCCAACAAATCGTTGCCTGACGCGACGATCAGTGAGACGATGAACGAGTTACGTTCAAGCAACTTTGCCGATCTTATTTTTAGCAAGAAGTTCGTCTTGTAGTGGTGTTTTCGACGTTCAGAATGTTTGAGTTCGAGGGTGCAGATCATGTCGCATTTTCGTCGCCGCGTTGGTTTCTGCGGATATTACGGCACGGTGATCTGCCGGCACTGGATGCTGTTTCTGCCGACGCTGATCGTGGTGCCGCTGGCGGTCGGCGGACTGCTCGGTCGCGGGCTGGGCGTACAGTATCTGTTCCGTGATCAGCGCAGCCCATTCGACGCCGCTTTCGCTGATGTGAGCTTGTGGTGGATTCCCCTGCGGTTGTTCGGCAGTGCGTATCTGGAAACGCAAGGCTATGCCGTCTGCCTGTTCGGGCTGCTGTGGACTACAAGCCTGTTGCTCGAAGAAAAGTTCGACCGGATCAACCGGACCTATCTGCCCGGCGACCTGCGAATGCGTCACTATCTGCCGGGTGCTGCGGTGATGGGATTGGTGCCGCTTGGTGCGGCGCTGACGCAACTCGGCCGGCAAGTCTATTACGATGCGGCGACGCCTGCGCTGATGCTGATCTTTCCCGTGATCGGATATTTCTCGGGTCTTGGACTTTTCTATGTGACGAGCCATCTGGCGTTCGCGATCGCGCGTTGGTTTCGCTGGCCGCGCGTCTGGGTGGTGCTGGGCATCACGTGCATCGTGATCATCTTTGCAGCCTTTCTGCCGGTGATCTTGCCAGCGAAACTTCTGTTCGTCGTGCTCGCGGCGCTGGTGGTGGTGTACACATCGTTGAAGCTGGCGACCCCAACCGTGCGCGTCCTGACGGTGTTCGGCGTGATGGCGACCGTCGTTGTTCTCAATGCGCCGCGAACCGAGAAATACAGCTTCCCCGGCCTCGAAGAGTATTACGACAAGCCGCTCGACATGCGGCCGACACTCAAGAGTTATTGGAACAACAATCGCAGCGTGACGACGCAACTCGCAACCAACCGCCGCGCTGAAAGCACGTGTGGATCGAGCGACGACGTGTTGGGCTCCGGCTTGATCGATCCTATCGTGAACCTGCAGCGATGGCACCATCGCGTGGCACCACCGCAGGCGCCGGCGCCGAAGACGGCCACGCCGAGCCGGTTGCCTACGAAGCCGAAATTCGTGATCGTGGCGACCTCGGGTGGGGCCTACAGGGCCAGTGCCTGGACCGCGCGTATTCTCGAGAGCCTGCTGGAAGGCGATCGTCCGGGCGGCGACTTGCCGGGCTTGCGCCACAATATCCGTCTGCTGACAGGCGCGTCGGGAGGTATGGTGGGTTCGGCCTACTTCGCGGTTGCCGATGCGTCGGAGGAGGGTCGGGTCGAAATCACCAAGCAAATCAGCGCCGACATCGGCTCTGCGTGGGAACGCGGTTTCGATTGGCGGCGTCCATTCTCGGTCATTCGCAATCCGATGGCCGGCGACTGGGATTCGCTGTCGCCGATCGCGCGTCAGATGGTTCTTTATGACATCCCCGGGTTTTTCCTGCCGCTTGCACGGACGACGGATCGCGGGCGCGAACTGGAACGGCATTGGAAATCCCTCGACAGGACGTTCGCTGCGTTGCGCGACGACGAGGCGCGCGGGATCCGCCCGTCGTTGGTAGTGACACCGACGATGGCCGACACCGGGCTGCCGCTGCTGATTTCCAATCTCGATCTCGACAGCGTCTATCGTGACAAGAAAGAAGCGGTGGAGCTGTTCAAACTGCTGCCGGGGGCGCAGAGCAAACTGCGGGTTCAGACGGCGGTCCGTATGAGCGCGACATTCCCCTTCATTTCGCCAAGCGTTCGTCTACCCACCAACCCGCCATACCGTGTCATCGATGCCGGGTATTACGACAACTTCGGTATCGACGTCGCCGTCGCTTACCTGAGTGAGCCGGGTATCAAGGCGTGGCTCAAGCGTTGCACGTCGGGAGCAATGGTGGTGCAGGTGCGCGCTTGGCCACAGGGCGCCGGTGACAGTGAGCCGCCGCATCCGAAAGATCTTGGCTTGATGGCGAAATGGATCAACACGTTCGCGTTCGCGACCACGCCGATCGAGGGCGTCGCCAATGCGCGCGCCACAACCAACTTCTTCCGCAACCGGCGGGAATTGTGCCAGTTGCAAAATCTCTACCGCGATCCGCAAAGCGGGCAGCGTCAGCCCGTTGGCTCGGAATGTCAGGACGACAAGGATTTCCTGCAGACCGTCGAGTTCGAGCCGTCAAAGCTCGACGACAACGCGACCTTCACTTGGGATCTGCAGGCTCGCGAACTGCGCGAGATCGATGCGCTCGTCAAAAGTGACAACATCGTTCTGGCGCGGCGCGCGCTGGCGAAGTTCTGGCGGGCCGACCTGAAATAGATCAGCCGCGATGCAGGCGCGCCATGACACCCGGCAGCACGTTGCCGATTTCATGGATGACGTAGGCCGTCAACGTGCCGACCAGGGCGCCGCCGGCGACCACGAACAACGGCTGACCCTCGCCGGTGCCAGCGTCGATGATCAGGCGGCCGAGAATGAGATAGGACGCGGCCATGGCGCACGCGGCGGCTGCAATGAAGGCCACGAAAATCAGGCCGGTGATACGGCGTTCGAAATCCCAATACATACGCACTACTCTCCCGAGGCGGGCCAGAACGACGGCCGCGCAGGGCGATCCTAGTGCAGGAAAAGTGTGGTTGACAATGTCTAAATGAGACAACGAAAAACGTCTCAAAATGAGACAGATCAACGTGTTGATGCCTTGGCGCGGAGCTTGTCGAGCAGGTCCAACGACGGGTAGCTGTCAGCGGGCAGACCATTTGCAATTTGCGCCGCACGAATGGCAGAACGCGTGGCGTAACCGAGCCGGCCATCGGCCTCGCCGATCGGGTGGCCGGCGCGCAGCAACGCGGTCTGAATATCTTTGATGGCTTCCGGCGGCAGTGGCGTTGCGGGCGATGGGCCGCGGCTCATCGCCTGTGCGCCATCCAGGCGAGTCGCGAGGTAGGCTGCGGTCAGCGCATAGTTCAACGACTGGTTCCACTCGGTGAACACTTTGAAGTTCGGGTAGGCGTGGAATGCTGGTCCGCCCTTGCCCTGCAACATCACCAGCGAGGCATCAAGCTTGTCGACGGGCAAAGGCTGACCATTGACAAGCGTGATGCCTTCTTTGGCCCAAGTGGTCGTCGGCTGCTTGACGTCGAGGCCGGCCTTTTCCCAGGCGAATTTTGTGGGCACGCGGACCTCGACGAGCCACGGCTGTCCTGGCGTCCACCCCAGCGATTTGATGAAATTGCCGGTCGACGCGATGATGTCGGGGGCGCTTTTGAACAAGTTGCGCTTGCCGTCACCGTCGAAGTCGACCGCGTATTTGAGATAGAGCGTCGGCAGCATCTGCGTCTGGCCGAGTTCGCCAGCCCACGAACTGATCATTTCGGATGGCACGAGATCGCCGCGATCGACGATCTGCAAGGCCGCCAGCAACTCCTCGCGGAACATCTCACCTCGGCGGCAATCCCAGGCAAGGGTCGCGAGCGAGCGCATGACCGGGCGTTTGCCCATACCAGAGCCGAAGTCGCTCTCCAGTGCCCAGAACGCGGTTATGATGGCTGCGGGCACGCCATATTGGCCCTCGGCGCGCTGGAAGGTGCCGGCCTGCTGGCGCATTTTTTCCTTGCCTGAACTGACGCGGCCGGCAGTGGCGAGCTTGGCCTGGAAATCGAGAAAACTCTGGGCGAAAAAGCTCTGGCCGCGATCGATGCGGATGATGTCGCGGTCTTCGGTGATCCCGTCGAGTGCCAGCGCAAGTGTCTGCGGGCGAACGCCGCGTTTCTGGGCTTCCTGTTTGACGCCGGTCAGCCAGCGGTCGAAGGGGCCGGACGTGTTCTGGCAGTTCGGCGGCTTGGAGACGAACTTGGCTGCGACCTCGGCTTGGGACTGCTGGGTGGCGGCGAACACCAACGGAAGGGCCGCTATCACTGCAAGAAGGTTCGAACGCACCATCGAAAATATATTCCTCAAGACCGGCTTATCGCGACATTCACTGTGGCGACGCGAGGATTTGCCCGCTTCACCGACCAGGGAAATCCCTCGCTCATGCCCGTGGCGCGGTCAAGGCGGCTTCTGAATCGGTATTGGGCTAACCGACCCACTGCCGGCTGAATTCAAGTGTTTCCGGAAGGCTGTCTGTATTCGACCGCGTGCCCGGACTGATGAGCGGAGATTGGCCTTAGCATCGTCAGCCATCTGACGGCACCCGCGCCCTAACGCCGCCGGGGCGCTGGCATCAGGCGCTTATTTTTTGTGCAGCCAGTGCCATCTAGGGCGAGACAGCGAACGCGGTGTTTGGTTTACTCCCCGTCGCAGGGTCGCGCAGCGGCGTATCGGAGAAACGAGCATGGCAATCAATCGTAGAACGGCGCTCAAAGGATTGGGCGGCGCCGGACTGGTGGGCGCGAGCGGACTTTACACGCCGGCGATTTCGCAAGGCGCGGCGGCCAAGACACTGAAGTTCGTGCCGCAATCGAATCTTGCCAACTTCGATCCGATCTGGGGGACGCAATATGTCGTGCGCAACGCGGCGGCGGCGGTGTGGGACACCCTGTACGGCGTCGATTCCAAACTACAACCGCAGCGCCAAATGGTGGCGAGCGAGGAAGTCTCGGCAGACGGACTTGTGTGGACATTCAAGCTGCGCAGCGGGCTGAAATTTCACGACGGTGAAAAGGTTTTGGCCAAGGATGTGGTTGCCAGCATGGATCGCTGGTCGCAGCGCGATCCAATGGGCCTGATGATCCGCGCGCTGCAGAACGAACTGGTCGCAGTCGACGACATGACGTTCCGCTGGTCGCTGAAGAAGCCGTACCCAAAAATGTTGCTGGCGCTGGCGAAGAACAATGCGCCCTGCTCGTTCGTGATGCCTGAGCGCATCGCCAAGACCGACGCCTTCAAGCAGATTACGGAATATATCGGCTCCGGCCCGATGAAGTTCGCCAAGAGCGAATGGGTGCCGGGCGCCAAAGCCGTATTCGAGAAATTCACCGACTATGTGCCGCGCGACGAACCGGCGTCGTGGCTGGCCGGCGGCAAGCGCATTCTGGTCGACAGGCTGGAGTGGATCATCATGCCAGATCCGGCGACGGCTGCGGCGGCGCTGCAAAGCGGTGAGGTGGACTGGTGGGAGAATCCGATCTCCGATCTCGTGCCGGTGCTGAAGAAGAACAAAAACATCAACGTCGATATCGCCGATCCGCTCGGCAATATCGGCTCATTCCGCATGAACCACCTGCAAGCGCCGTTCAACGACGTGAAGGTGCGGCGCGCGGTCCTGACGGCGCTCAACCAAGAAGACTACATGCGCGCGCTGGTCGGCGACGACAATGATCTGTGGAAGGCGGTGCCGGGCTTCTTCACGCCGAACACGCCGCTCTACACCGAAGAGGGTGGCGAGATTCTCAAGATGCGCAACATCGAGGCGGCCAAGAAGCTGCTGGCCGAGAGTAGCTACAAGGGCGAGCCGGTCGTCTGCGTGGTGGCGCAAGATCAGCCGATCACGAAAGCGATGGGCGACGTCACGGCCGACCTGTTGAAGAAGATCGGCATGACCGTCGATTTCGTCGCCACCGACTGGGGCACGGTCGGCGCGCGCCGCGCGAAGAAAGACGCGCCCAACCAAGGCGGCTGGAGCATGTTCCACACGTGGCATGCCGGCGCCGACTGCATCAATCCGGCGGCGTACACTGCCATCCGCGCCAATGGCGACAAAGCCTGGTTCGGCTGGCCAAACAGTCCGGAAGTGGAGGCAGAAGTGACCGCTTGGTTCGATGCGTCCGATCTGGCGGGCGAAAAAGCTGCTATCGCGAAGCTGAACAAAGCGGCGCTGGAAACGGTGATCTATGCGCCGACGGGCTTCTTCCTCGGCTATCAGGCCTGGCGCAAGAACGTGACGGGTGTGGTCAAGGGTCCGTTGCCGTTCTTCTGGGATGTGGCGAAGTCGGCGTGAAACGGACAGGCGTGCCTGAATGCTGTGGTACATTGCAAGACGCATCCTGGCGACGATCCCGGTCATGGCGATCGTCGCCGTGATCGTGTTCAGCCTGCTCTATCTGGCGCCGGGCGATCCGGCGTCGGTGATCGCAGGCGATCAGGCAACGCCTGACGATGTGGCGCGCATCCGGGCCAATCTCGGACTGGACCGACCGTTCCTCGTCCGCTTTTTCGAGTGGAGCGGGCAGATTCTGCGCGGCGATCTCGGCACGTCGATCTTCACCAATCTGCCGGTGACGGCGCTCATTCGGCAACGCATCGAGCCGACGCTGTCGCTGACCGTCCTGACGCTCATACTCTCTGTGCTGGTGGCGGTGCCGCTGGGTGTGCTTGCGGCGTGGAAAGTGGGGTCGTGGTTCGACCGGATCATCATGGCGCTGGCGGTGCTCGGCTTCTCGGTGCCGGTATTCGTCGTCGGCTATGTGCTGGCGTATGTGTTCGCGCTGGTGCTCGACTGGTTGCCGGTGCAGGGCTACACTCCGCTGTCGGCGGGGTTGTGGCCGTGGTTCCAGAATCTCATTCTGCCGTCTATCGCGCTCGGTGGCATTTACATCGCGCTGATCGCGCGCATCACGCGTTCGACGATGCTGGACGTGCTCAATCAGGATTACATCCGCACCGCGCGCGCCAAGGGATTGGGTCAGACGTCAACGCTGTTCGTGCACGCGCTCAAAAATGCGGCGGTGCCCATCGTGACCGTGATCGGGCTCGGCATGGCGCTGCTGATCGGCGGCGCGGTGGTGACCGAAAGCGTGTTCGCCATTCCCGGACTTGGCCGGCTGACGGTGGATGCCATTCTGCGGCGCGACTATCCGGTGATCCAAGGGCTCGTGCTGATGTTCAGCTTCGTTTATGTGCTGGTGAACCTGCTGGTCGACATCTCGTATACGTTTCTCGATCCGAGGATCAAATATTGAATATCGCCCCCGTTCTCATGACCGCGAGCGAGAGCGCGACGCAGACGGCCTTGCCGCCTGTTTGGCCGCCGGTGGTGGCGCGGAAAGGCATCATCGGATTTGTGGTGCGGTATCCCAGCATTGCCTTGGGCGGCTTTTTGCTCGCGATCATGCTGGTGTGTGCTGTGTTTGCTCCGTGGCTCGGCACCGTCGATCCAACGGCGATCGCGACGGTCAAGCGGACGCGGCCACCCGGTGCAGAATTCTGGTTCGGCAGCGACATGCTCGGACGCGACATCTATTCCCGCGTGCTCTATGGAACCCGCGTTTCGCTGCTGGTCGGTTTCTCGGTGGCGGTGCTGGCATCGGTGGCGGGGCTCACGCTCGGTTTGATCTCCGGGTTCGTCAGGTGGGCGGATGGCGCGATCATGCGCTTCATGGACGGCATCATGTCAATTCCGCCGATCCTGCTGGCTGTCGCGTTGATGGCGCTGACTCGCGGCAGCGTCACCAACGTGATCACCGCGATCGCGATAGCCGAATTCCCGCGGGTCGCGCGGCTGGTGCGCGGTGTCGTGCTGTCGGTGCGCGACCAGCCCTTCGTGGATGCGGCGATTGCGTCGGGCACGCGGACGCCGACGATCATCTGGCGGCACATTCTGCCCAATACGCTGGGGCCGCTGATCGTGCAGGCGACCTACATCTGCGCGTCGGCCATGATTACCGAAGCGATCTTGTCGTTCATCGGGGCCGGCACGCCGCCGACCATTCCGTCGTGGGGCAACATCATGGCCGAGGGACGCGCGCTCTGGCAGGTGAAACCGTTTGTCGTGTTCTTTCCGGCGATCTTTCTGTCGCTGACTGTGCTGGCGGTCAACCTGCTTGGTGACGGACTACGCGATGCGCTCGATCCGCGCGGCGGGAAGGATCGCTGACCCATGGCATTGCTTGAAGTCGATCGATTGCGCACGCATTTCCGTACGCCGGGCGGCATCGTTCGTGCGGTCGACGATATTTCGTTTCACGTCGACGAGGGCGAGGTGTTGGCCATCGTCGGGGAAAGCGGCTGCGGCAAGTCGGTGACGGCGATGTCGATCATGCGGCTGATCCCAGAACCGCCCGGACGCAGCGCCGGAGCGGTTCGGTTTGCCGGCCGTGACCTACTGGCCGTCTCCGAGCGCGACATGCGAAAAGTGCGTGGCAACGACATATCGATGATTTTCCAGGAGCCGATGACGTCGCTCAATCCGGTGCTGACGATCGGCCGTCAGATCGGTGAATCGCTGCGCCAGCATCAGGGGCTCGGTAAGGCTGCGGCGATAGCGCGCGCCGTCGAGAGCCTCGAGAAAGTGGGTATGCCGGAGCCTGCACGCCGCGTGCAGCAATATCCGCACGAACTTTCGGGCGGCATGCGGCAGCGAGTGATGATCGCGCTGGCGCTCGCGTGCTCGCCGAAGCTGCTGATCGCCGACGAACCGACGACGGCGCTGGATGTCACGGTGCAAGCGCAGATCCTCGATCTGCTGCGGGGGCTGAACAAGAGCACGGGTTCGGCATTGATTCTCATCACGCATGATCTGGGTGTGGTGGCCGAGATGGCGCAGCGCGTCGTGGTGATGTACGGCGGGCGCAAAGTCGAGGAAGCGCCGGTCGGTGCGCTGTTCGCAAATCCTCAGCATCCGTACACGCGCGCGCTGTTGAAATCGGTGCCGCGCCTCGACGACGCAGGTGTCATCGGTGGCGCAGGCGTGTCGAGCACGCGGTTGGCGGAAATTCCGGGCACCGTGCCAAGCCTGCGCGAAGAGATCGCCGGCTGTATCTTCGCGCCGCGCTGCGATTTTGCGACCGACCGATGCCGCAGTGCTTATCCGCCCCTGCTGAGCAAAGGCGGTGGCCACACCGTCGCCTGCTGGGAGGCCGATCGATTGTCAGCTCAGGCCAAGTCACTGAGCGAGGTAACGGCATGACGGCGCCTGTGCTCGAAGTCCGCAATTTGAAAAAGCACTTCCCGGTCGCGGGCGGCATTTTCAGCCGGACAAAGCAAACCGTGAAGGCTGTGGATGGCGTCAGCCTGACGATCGGACCGCGCGAAACGCTGGGGCTGGTGGGTGAATCGGGCTGCGGGAAGTCGACGGCCGGCCGGTTGATTTTGCGGCTGATCGAGCCGACGGAGGGCGAGATCAGTCTCGACGGTAAACGCATCGACGGTCTGACGCGCGGGCAGATGCGGGCTGAGCGGCGCGGGCTGCAGGTGGTGTTTCAGGACCCGTACTCGTCGCTCAATCCACGCATGCGCGCGGTCGACATCGTGGCCGAACCGTTGCGGAATTTCGAATCGCTCGGGCGGGACGAATTGCAGACGCGGGTGGCTGCGCTATTTTCGAAAGTGGGCTTGCGGCCCGATCAACTGAGCCGATTTCCGCACGAGTTTTCCGGTGGGCAAAGGCAGCGGCTGGTGATCGCACGCGCGCTGGCGCTCAATCCCAAGGTCATCGTGTGCGACGAGCCGGTGTCGGCACTGGACGTTTCGGTGCAAGCGCAGGTGATCAATCTGCTGATCGATCTGCAGAACGAGTTCGGACTTTCGTATCTGTTCATCGCGCATGACTTGGCCGTCGTGAAGCACATCTCGCACCGGGTCGCGGTGATGTATCTCGGCCGGATCGTCGAACTGGCCACGAAGGCGGCGCTGTTTTCCGAGCCGCTGCACCCGTACACGGAAGCGCTGCTGTCGGCAGTGCCGGTGCCTGATCCGACGATCCAGTCAAAGCGGATCATTCTCAACGGCGACGTGCCCAGTCCGATCAAGCCGCCGACGGGATGCCATTTTCACACGCGCTGCCCGATCGCGGAAGCACGATGCCGCGTGGAGACGCCGGCGCTGCGCGAGTTACGTCCCGGACATTTTGCGGCCTGCCATTTGCGCGGGTGAGACCACTTCATCGCCATCACTCGCTGGGTATGCCGAGATGACACCTGTAGATCCATCCCGTTTGACTGCGACCGAGGCTGCTGACGCAATCGCCCGGGGGAAGCTGACGTCGCAGGCGCTGACGGAAGCGTGCCTTGCACGGATCGACGTCCGCGAAGACGCAGTGCAGGCGTGGGCGCATTTCGATCGGGAGTTCGCACTCAGCCAAGCGATTGCCGCAGATCGTGCGCAAAATTCCGGCGCGAAGCTCGGCGTGCTGCATGGGGTGCCTGTCGGCATCAAGGACATCATCGATGTGGCGGGCCTCGGCTGCGAGCACGGCTCGGCCCTGTTCGAAGGCCGGATGCCGGAGCGCGACGCCGTGTGCGTTGCGGCGTTGCGGTCATCTGGCGCAGTCATCCTCGGCAAGACGGTGACAACCGAACTGGCCAATCGCACGGCCAATCAAACGCGCAATCCGCTGGATCCGATGCGCACGCCGGGGGGTTCGTCGTCGGGGTCGGCTGCGGGCGTGGCGGATTTTCAGATGCCGCTGGCGCTCGGCACACAGACGGCAGGCTCGGTGATCCGGCCGGCGTCGTATTGCGGCGTCTATGCGATCAAGCCGACGCTCGGTCTCATTCCACGGCGCGGCGTGCTGCTGCAATCGCATACACTCGATACGGTCGGCGTGTTCGGCCGCAGCATCGACGATCTCGCGCTCGGCCTTGATGCGATGGCGATCGAGGACGCCGACGACGATGTGAGTTTTCCGCGAGCTACCGGCGGATATCTGGAAGGTGTGCGCGGCGTTTCCGGCAGAAAATTGCGACTAGCGTTCGCTCGCTCGCCGGTCTGGGGCGACGGCGACGCAACCATGCACGCGGCTATCGAGGCGTTTGCCGCGTCGCTGGGCGCCGAGAGCGTGCGGGTCGATTTACCGGCGTCGTTCGCTCGCGCGAAGGAGTGGCACGGTACGATCATGAGTGCGGAGTCGGCGCACTACTACGGTCATCTGATGGACGCCCAGCCGGGCAAAATGAGCGCGGTGCTGCAGGAGCGGCTCAGGGCGGGACGCACGGTGACCGCAGTCGACTATCTCGTCGCCGTGCAGGCGCGCGAAACGCTGTACGCAGAGCTTGCTGGCGTGCTGGACGGCTTCGATGCGATCCTGACGCCGTCGGCACCCGGCATTGCGCCTGGCGACCTGACGTTTACGGGCGATCCCGCATTTAATTCGATCTGGACCTACCTTGGCGTACCCTGCGTGACGCTGCCGCTGCTCGAGGTCGACGGGATGCCGCTCGGCGTGCAACTCATCGGCAAGCGGCGGGAGGATGGGAAACTGCTGCGCACCGCGCGGGTGGTGGAGAGCTTGGTGCGCGGCAGTGGGTTATCCGGGCGTGCGTCAGATTGAAGTGTTTCGCCTCTCATCCCCGACCTCGGCTCACCAGTCGTGGGTCCCGGCCTGCGCCGGGATGACGAGCGGAGAGAGTGGTTGCGGATGGTGGGGCTACCGTTTGGGTGGCGGGGCGGTGACGTCGCGGATGGCTTGGACGATGGCTTCGGGTTTGAGAAGGACGTGGGCTTCCATGCTGGGGGCGAACGGGACGGGAATGCGGGGCGCGCCCATTTGACGGATCGCATCGAAGGCTTGCGGACCCAACCGCTCCAGCACAGTCGCCATCACTTCGCTGCCGAAGCCGCCGTGACGTCCGCCCTCTTGCACTACGAGCAGCCGCCGGGTGCGTGCGGCCGACGCGGCGACGGCCTCCACATCCCAGGGCCAGAGACTGCGCAGGTCGATCACTTCGGCGCTGATGTCGTGATCGCGCGCGGCGGCGTCGGCGGCGGCGAGTGACGGACGCAGGGCCTGCGACCACGTTACCAGCGTGAGGTCGCTGCCGGGGCGGCGTGTCACGGCTTGGCCGAAAATTGCCGGAGGAACACTTGCGGGCACGTCCTCGCGCAACCGGAGCAGCGCCTTGGGCTCGAACAGCAGCACGGGGTCGTCGCTGCGGACGGCGGCTTTGAGCATGCCTGCGAGATCGACCGCAGTGGCCGGCGTCAACACCACCAGGCCCGGCACGTTGACGAACCAATTTTCAATCGTCTGGCTGTGTTGGGCTGCCGATCCCGGCAACAATCCATGCGGCAGACGCACGACCAGACGTGCACGGCCTTGACCGCCGAACATGTAGCGGATCTTGGCGATCTGGTTGACGAGTTCGTCCATCGCCGGCATCACGAAATCGGCGACGCGCATTTCGATGACGGGGCGCGTGCCGACGAGGGCTGCGCCGAGGCCGGCGCCCATGATTGTCGATTCGGCGATCGGCGTATCGACGATGCGGTCGGGTCCGAACTCTGCCAGAAGCCCGGCGTACTGGCCGAACACGCCGCCGGCACGCACATCTTCGCCAAGCACCCAGACAGTGGGATCACGCCGCATTTCCTCGGCAAGCGCGGCGCAGGCGGCCTGCGCGAACGTCATTTGCGTGGTGGCGCTCATGCCATGCCTCCCGCGTCCTGTACGTCGGTGAATGCGTGGGACGGCGGCGGCACAGGAGCTGCGCGCGCGGCTTCGCGGGCGGCGGTCATTTCGCTGGCGACTTCGGCGTCGACGCGGGCGATGCCGGCTGGCGTCACGCCTTCGCCCATGAGCCGTTGGGCGAGCCGCTGCAAGGGATCGAGATTTTCCTTGGCGGCGGCCAACTCGCCCGGCTTGCGGTAGGCGGCTGGATCGGTCGACGTGTGGCCGGTCCAACGATAGGTGCGGGCGTGCAGCAGCATCGGCCGGCAGGTTCGCCGGATGGTGGCAATCGCGTCGCGCGCGGCAGCCTCGACCGCGACGACATCGTTGCCGTCGACCTTGACTGAGGGCACGCCGAGGCTTTCGGCGCGTGCCGAGGGACCAGCGCCGGCTGTCGTGACGTCGGTGTAGGTGAAGGCGGAAAACCCGTTGTCTTCGCACACGAACAGCACCCGCAGGCCGTACAATGCGGCCCAATTCAGTGCTTCGAAGAACGGCCCACGGTTGGTTGCGCCATCACCGAAAAAGCAGGTGACGATCGCGTCGGAGCCAAGCAGCTTTAGTCCCTGTGCGGCGCCGACCGCAATCGGCAGTCCGCCGGCGACGATGCCGTTGGCGCCCAGCATGCCGACGGAAAAATCGGCGATGTGCATAGAGCCGCCCTTGCCGCCGCAAGCGCCGGTGGCGCGGCCGAACAATTCAGCCATCATGGCATCGGCGTTCGCGCCTTTCGCCAGTCCGTGACCATGGCCGCGATGCGTGCTGGTGAGGCGATCGTCGCGGCGCAGGTTGGCGCAGACGCCGACAGGCACCGCCTCTTGTCCGATGGAGGCATGAAGATAGCCGCCGAACTCACCAGCACGATGGGATTCGAGCGCGAGTTCCTCGAATGTGCGAATGCGGCGCATTT
Source organism: Hyphomicrobiaceae bacterium (assembly GCA_031365465.1). Lineage (GTDB taxonomy): Bacteria > Pseudomonadota > Alphaproteobacteria > Rhizobiales > Hyphomicrobiaceae > JABFRJ01. Next base: position 12,563 of record JANLYD010000141.1, on the reverse strand, counting down.
CGCGGTAGAGGGTGAGATGCAAATGATTGCTTTTGGGCTCGGCCATCAGGCGCACCGTGCGGTCAGGCCGCCATCGACAGGCAGGCAAACGGCGTTGATGTAGCTCGCTTCGTCGCTGGCCAGGAATACGGCGGCGTTGGCGACGTCCCAGCCGGTGCCCATGCGGCCGGTAGGGCAGGCTTCGTCGCGGGCGCGCACCATGTCTTCGGGCGATTTGTATTGGCCCGATATCTGCTGGTGGATCAGCGGCGTGTCCATCAGGCCGGGAAGGATGGCGTTGCAGCGAATGCCGTCGCGCGCATATTGGAGCGCGAGGCCGACGGTGAATTGGTTCACGCCGCCTTTCGCCGCGTAGTAGCTGGCGTAGGGATAGCCGGTGTAGCGGATGCCGGCCGAGGACGAGATGTTAGTGATGACGCCGCGCTTCTGTCTGATCATGGTGGGGATGACGAATTTGCAGGCGATGAACGCGCCCGTCAAGTTGAGCGCGAGCTGACGATTCCAGTCTTCGAGCGACAGATCTGGCGGGCCGCCCATTTTCGTCTGGCCGACATTGTTGTGCAAAATGTCGATGCGGCCGTAAGCAGAGAGCGCGCTTGCTACGACGGCTTTGACCTCGTCCTCGCGGGTGACGTCGCAGGCATGGCAAGTTGCCTTGCCGCCTTCCTTGGCGATGATGTCGACCGTTTCGGCGGCGGCCGAGGGATTGACGTCGATTGCGACGACTGTGGCGCCGGCGCGTGCATAGGCGACGGCGGATGCCTTGCCGTTGCCCCACCCCGGCCCCACGGAGCCGGCACCGAATACCAAGGCAATACGATCCTGCAGGCGGTTTGTCGTCATCTTACGGGGTCTCGTGTTTCACAGAGGTGTCCGGGGCCAGTGCGAACCGGCGCTCCGGGAAGTGTTCGCAGATGTACAGCCGGATGCCAACTCTGATCAGACACTCTGATCAGACACCCGTGTTCAGGCACTCGGATCAGGCACTCGGATCAGGCACAAATATTAGATACCCCAATTTTGTCATGGCCGTGCAGGCGGCCACCCGAGCAAGTCGAGGCTTCAATGATGTGGCAATGGATTTCTCAATTGAGTTCAGAGACTATTATTGCGGCGTGAGTTCTACGACTGATTTGCTTGCGGACCCCAGACATGTAGAGACGGCATGGCTCAGCGGCGACCGACCTGTTAGTGGTCGGTGCAGAGGGAGCCACCAACGCATGACTACGACGCCTGCTGCCAGCGCATCTTCACATCCAGATATCGAATCCCGTTACGCGTGGACGCGGTTGATCGTAGCCGTGCTGATCGGCACGATCGGTGGCGTTGCCATGTGGTCGGTCGCTGTGGCGTTGCCAGCCGTGCAGGCCGAATTCGGTGTCACGCGCGGCACAGCTTCGCTGCCGTATACGATGACGATGCTGGGTCTGGCTGCGGGGGGGATTTTCTACGGCCGCTTAGCGGACACGCGCGGCATTACGTGGCCGCTGTCACTCGGCGCAATCTTTCTCGCTGCCGGTTTCCTTGCAGGCAGCCTTGCACAAAGCATGTGGCAGTTCATCGTGGTGCAGGGCGTGCTGATCGGCGGGCTCGGCGGGTCGTCGACGTTCGGTCCACTGGTCGCCGACATCTCGCTGTGGTTTCAGCGGCGTCGCGGCATCGCGGTCGCACTCGTTGCCAGCGGCAACTACGTTGCTGGCGCCGTGTGGCCGCCGCTGCTGACGTGGGCGATAGAATTCTATGGCTGGCGCGCGACATATCTGGCCACCGGCATTTTCTGTGTTGTGACGATCTTACCGCTGGTGCTGCTGATGCGCCGGGCTGCCCCACCGCAGCCGCCGCCAATTCTCGCGCAGACCGCAGCCACCGCCCGCGATGGCAGCCGACCACTCGGTTTAAATTCGAATGCGCTGCAGGCGTTGCTGATGGTCGCGGGCATCTCCTGTTGCGTGGGCATGTCGATGCCGCAGGTGCACCTCGTCGCGTACTGCGGCGATCTCGGCTATGGGGCAAAACACGGCGCGCAGATGCTGTCGCTGATGTTCATCGGCGGCGTCGTCAGCCGGCTGTTGTCGGGGTATCTGTCGGACCGCATGGGTGGGCTGTATGCGCTGGCCATCGGCTCGTCGCTGCAGGCGCTGATGCTGACGCTGTTCCTGCCGTTCGACGGGCTGGCGGCGCTCTACGTCATCTCCGGCCTGTTCGGCCTGGCGCAGGGCGGGATCGTGCCAAGCTATGCGATCATCGTCCGCGAGTTGTATCCGGCGTCGGAGGCGGGTACGCGCGTCAGTGCGGTTCTCATGTCGACGGTCGCCGGCATGGCGCTCGGCGGTTGGCTGTCAGGTGTCATCTACGATCTCAGCGGCGGGTATCAGGCGGCGTTCCTGAACGGCATTACTTGGAACGTGTTCAACGTCGCCATCGCGCTCGAGTTGATCCGGCGCAGCGTGGGATTACGACGGGCGGTCGCTGCGGCCTGATCCTCGCTATGCGAGACACGCGAGCACCATGCCCCATTGAGCAGGGCCGCCACCTTCGCTACACAGACGCAAACAGTCAGAGGCCGAACCCGCATGTCCGTCCGCCGCTTACACCCGAACCAGCCGAAGGGCTTCGCCTTCACGCCCGAGAACGAGGCCTGGGCGGCAGCCACGATCGCAAAGTATCCGCCCGGCAAACAGGCCTCGGCTGTCATTCCGCTGTTGATGCGGGCACAAGAGCAGCACGCCAACTGGCTGCCCGAGCCCGCTATCCGGCTGGTCGCCGACAAGCTCGGCATGGCGTACATCCGTGTGTACGAGGTGGCGACTTTCTACACGCAATTTCAATTGGGCCCGGTCGGCACGAAGGCCCACGTTCAGGTCTGCGGCACCACGCCGTGCATGCTGCGGGGCGCCGAGGCGCTGAAAGACGTGTGCCGGAAGAAAATCCACAAGGATCAATTCCATCTGTCTGACGACGCTGCATTTTCGTGGGAGGAGGTCGAGTGCGCCGGCACCTGTGCCAACGCTCCGATGGTGCAGATTTTTGCCGACACTTACGAGGACCTGACGCCGGCGTTGCTGGAGAAGGTGCTCGACGGTTATGCGAAGGGGACGCCGCCCAAGCCCGGATCGCAGATCGGACGTGTCGCGTCGTCGCCGGAGGGCGGCTTCACCGCGCTGACCGACCCAAGCCTGTATGACGGCTCGAACCTGGGTGGGTGGCAAAAGCGCCTGGCGGAAACCGATGCCAAAGCTGCCGCCGCAACCGCTGCTGCGGCTCAAGCAGCGCCAGCGGCCGAGAAGAAGGCCTGAGATCGACCGGCAACCAGCAACCCTCGACGTCAATTTGGGACGAGCGACACGAGATGGCCGACGACCCCACACGCAATCCGCTGCCGCTTGGCTACATGGCGTTTCATGCAGCGCTGGCAGCCGTCGCGTTCTTTGCACTCAACCGCTTCGTGCTGGCGCAGCCGTTGGAAACGTCGCTGCTGTGGGGCGCAATCGCCGCGCCGTTTGCAGCTTATCTCGCCTACACTCAATCGCGCCGCTGACCCTTCGCCACCTCGACAGGCATTCCATGGCCGACGATCGCGCTCTCGCCCCACCGTCGAAACGGCTCGACGTCGCCACCATCGACGAAGCGTGGCACAGGAATTTGCGACCCATCGGCACGCTGCTGGTCGACGTGTTTCACTATGTCGGACTGTTTCTGATTGGCGCGGCCACCGTGTGGGCGGCCGGCTGGTCGTTTGTGGAGATGTTCCGCAAGCAGCCGCATGCCTCGATCGACGACCTGCTGCTGCTGTTCATTTTTCTCGAAATCGGCGCGATGGTGGGGATCTACTTCAAGACCAATCATATGCCCGTGCGCTTTCTCATCTATGTCGCGATAACTGCCGTGACGCGCCACCTCATCACCTTCGTCAATCACGCCCAACCGCCGGGCACGGAGCTGTTGATCGTTTCGGGCACAATTCTGCTGCTTGCGCTTGCCCTGCTGTGCATCCGCTACGCGTCGTACTCCTTCCCTACGGAGGCGGCGCGCCCAGCGTCGTTCCGAACCGACGCGGACCCGCGTTAGTGTCGTTCGTGCCTGGTGGTGCTACCTCGCGTTCGACGCGGGTGGTTTGTTGACGAGCCAGATGCCGAATGCGACCAGGGCGAGGCCTACGACGATGGCGGCGCTGACCGGCTCGCCCAGAACCACATGCCCCGCGAGCACGCCGAAGATCGGCGTCAAGAAGGTGAAGGCGTGCAAACTGGCCGCCGAATACGTGTGCATCAGGTAGAACCAGATCGTGTAGCCGATCGCGACGGTGCCGACGACCGTATAGGCAAATGCACCGAACACGGCGGGCGACAGATTGGTAATCCCGCTCTCGCCAAACGCCAGCGATGCCACCAGCAGCAGGGGCGCGGACACGGCGAGCTGATAGAGCAACGTCTTCTCGGCCGGGGCGGTAACCAGACGGCTCGCGCGAACGATGACGGTGGTGAGGCCCCAGGCCACGCCGGCGACGAGACACAAGATGTCGCCGGTGAGTGATTGACGCGACATCGTCGCAAGGTCGCCGCCCAGCGCAACGGCCAGTCCGGCGAAGGCCGCGCACAGCCCCACGACCTTCAGCGTCGTCAGGCGGTGTCCGGGCACCAGCATATGCTCGCCATAAGCGGCCACGAACGGCGCGCAATGGAGAAAGATGGTGGCGCGCGAGACTTGTGTGAGGGACAGCCCGGGGTAGAGGGTGAGGAATTCGATGGTGAAGGCTGCGCCGCAAAGCAACCCGGCGAGCAGCGTGCCGTCGCGGTTGAAGAGTGGCACGCCGCGCAGCCGCGTCCAGGCGTACATCAACATGCCCGCGGCGATGGACCTGAGCGCGCAGTTCAGCAGCGGCGAGATGCCTGCGTTCGCGGTTTTAACCATCACGAGACCCAGCCCCCACATGGCGCAGCACGCCACCAGGATCAGCGCCGCTCGCGCGTCGACATCGGCCGGCGCGCGGCGAGGCGTCATTTCGGTCATGAAGGGCTCAAGACGTTAGGGCCGGCGGCAGAAGCGTTGCCAGCAACCGTTCCAGCGTCGCCAATGTCGACAGATCGATGCGGCCGTCGATTCGGCTGGGGCGAAAGTGACGCTGGAAGGCGCGCACGGCAACTACCGTTTTCTCGTCGAGAACGCCGGTAACATCGAGATCGTAGCCGTAACGCTGAAAGAGATGCTGGGCGGCGCGGACAGAGGCCTGTGGCGAGCCTGCGTCGAGGCCGAGATCGGCGTCGCGGACAGAAGATGGCGGCACCCAGGCGCCGACGCCATGACGGGCGAGGAGAGCCCAATCGAACTTTTCGCCGGGGTCGATTTTGCGGCTGGGGGCGACATCGGAGTGGGCCAACACGCGCTCTGACCGGATGCCGTGGCGGGCGACGATGTCACGACTGAGTGCAACGACTGCCGCCATCTGTTCAGGCAAGAAGTCGTGATAGCCCATTTCGTGGCCGGGATTTTGGATCTCGATGCCGATGGAGCACGAGTTGATGTCGGTCTGGCCCGACCAATTCGACAGTCCGGCGTGCCATGCGCGCAAGGCCTCGGGAACCTGCTGGGTGATGCGACCATCGGTGTCGACAACGTAGTGGCAGGAGACATTGCTGTCGGCGCGCGCGAGCCAAGCGATGGCCGCGGCCGCTGAGCGCATGCCGGTGTAGTGCAGCAGCAGCAGATCGGGCATCAGGCCATTGCGGCGCTGGCCGACGTTCACGGCAGGCACCACGTTGGACACAAGCGGGCTGTCGGGCAGGAAATCTGCTGGCGTTGGCGGGCCGTTTCTCGTCACAGACCGCGCTCTTTTGCGATGGTCGTGTAGGCAGTATTAATGGCCGCCAGCTTGCGGTCGGCCACCGCGACGACCTCCGGAGGCAAACCGCGCCCCGTCAGCAGGTCGGGGTGATTCTCGCGGACGAGCTTGCGGTGACGGGCTTTGATTTCGGCGTCGGATGCGGAGGGATCGAGCCCGAGCACGTCGAACGGCGCATTTTCGTCGATGACGAATTGAGCGCGCACATGCCGGAACGTGCTGTCGCTCAAGCCGAATTGAACGGCGACGGTGCGGAGAAACATATCTTCGCCGGGATGCAGCGCGCGGTCGGCTGAGGCAATGTGAAACAGGCTCTCGAGGACGTTGCGCAACAGCAGATCGTCGCCGCCCAGCAAATCCCGCACCTGACGCGCGTAGATGTCGAAGCCGGCGACATCGCGTCGGGCGAGGTCGAACACACGCTGAACGTTGGCTGTTTCCGCTTCCGGCGTCTTGAAAACTCGGTGGAAGGCTTCAACTTCGATGGGGGAGACGACGCCATCGGCCATGGCCATTTTGGCGCCAAGAGCGATCACCGCCATGGTAAAGGCCACTGTTTTGTGGCCTTCGCTCGAAGGCCGGGCGGCAGTGGTGCCGAGTTCAACAGCGATTGCGACGTCGCGCCGAGCGACCGGCTTGCCGTCGCCCAATGCGGTCGCCAGCCCTGTAATGCGCTGCCATATGGTCATGGCAATAGCTTACTCGACTTATCGGCTTCGAAAAAGCGATCTTTGGCGTCTGAAGGGCTGTGCGACGGCATTATCCGTGCGCGGTCGCTTAATTTGGGTGCCGCCCGTGCAGTCGCCTGCGAAGGCAATCTACGGCTGTTTCCGCCGCTTGGCGGTCCCGTGTCTACAATGCAACACTCCGCTCGCGCTCATGCTGCACTGTGCACGGATGACAGTCCGCCAAATCAGGCTTCGTAACGGCGACGGAGCTTGGCGATTTCGGTCTCGTCGAGGCCGATATCTCGCAGTAGCCGGTCGGGCTGGCGGGCCAGATAGCGATTGGCTTCGCGACGAGCATGGGCTTCGCGGGCCTGCACGACGCGATTAAAAATGCGGGCCAGAACCCCGCGGCCAACCTGTGGATTGCCAGCCTTAGCGGGAGCCGTCGGGAGTGCCAGGTCATCGATGTCGTTGGCGAAATAAGATGAGTTGCTCATGTCAGTCTCACTTGTTTTTGTAAGCCCGTTGAGGGCCTTACGAACTGCCGCACCAAGCGGCGCTCGATATGTGAGCTTGAGATAAGCGCATTCGGCAGCGGTCGCCAGACCTTATGCTGCGCCGCAGCAATGCACTTAACGCATATGCAAAAACGGCGTTTGTAAATGCGTCGTTCATCTGTCGAGGCTGGTGCGCCGCCTAACGCAAACACGATCCAATGGCCGGGGATGAGACACGGACGGCGTTTGCGCATTCGCGCGACTGGCCGTAATAAAGCCACATGCTGCAAACGTTCGACACCGTTTCCGACCCCTCGCTCGGCCCGCCACGCGTCAAAGCGGTGCGTGCGCTGATGACCGAAGCTGCCGTGCAAGCCCTGCTGGTGCCGCGCAGCGACGAATTCCAGGGCGAGTACGTGCCGCCATCTGCCGAGCGGTTGAAGTGGTTGACCGGTTTTTCAGGGTCGGCGGGGCTTGCGGTGATCGGGCTGAAGGCTGCGGCGTTGGCAACCGATGGACGCTACACGGCGCAGGCCGTCGCGCAGGTGCATGCGGGTACTTTCGAGGTCCTGGATAGCACGCAAAAGCCCTGGCTCGAATGGCTGGCGTCGAAGCTACCGAACGGCGGCACGTTGGCCTATGATCCGCGCCTGCATACGTCGGCTGCGATTGCTGCGTTGAAAGCCGAGGCGGAAGCCCACGATTTCGTGTTGAAGGCGCTGGCGGCAAATCTGGTCGACCGCGCATGGGGCCGCACGCGACCGGCAGCACCCATCGGCGCGATCAGCGTGCAGCCGGCAGCGTTTGCCGGCGTCACCTCCGAAACCAAGATCGTCGAAATTCAGCGTCTGCTCAAGGCGGACGGCCAGCACGCGCTGGTGCTGACGATGCCGGACAGCATTTCGTGGCTGTTCAACATTCGCGGCAGCGACGTCGCGCACAACCCGGTGGTACTGGCGTTCGCCATCGTGCCGGTCAAAGGCAAGCCCGACCTGTTCGTCGATGCGGCGAAGCTGACCGTCGACAGCAAGAAGCACCTGACCGCCATCGCCAAGCTGTGCCCCATCGAGGACCTTGGGCCACGGCTGCGCGAGCTGAAAGCGGAGAAAGACCGCAAAGTGCGCGTCGATCCCACTTCGGCGTCCGCATGGATCGTCGGCACGCTCGGCGGCAGCGCGGCACACGGTCTCGATCCGTGCATCCTTCCCAAGGCACGCAAGAATGCCGCCGAACTTGCGGGGACGCGGGCGGCACACGTGCGGGACGGGATTGCCATGGTGCGCTTCCTGGCGTGGCTCGATGGCGAATCGCTAAGCAATTCGCTCGATGAGATCCGCGTCGTGGAACGGCTCGAAGCGTTCCGGTCGGCGACCGGGCAGCTGAAAGATCTGTCGTTCCCGACAATCGCGGGATCGGGGCCTAACGGGGCGCTGCCGCACTATCGCGTTTCGATGGACAGCAATCGCCTCCTGCAACAGGGCGAGATGATCGTCATCGACAGCGGCGGGCAGTATCAGGACGGCACCACCGACATCACCCGCACGGTCGCGATCGGCCAACCGAGCCAGGAGATGCGGCTGCGCTTCACGCAGGTGCTGAAGGGGCATATCGCGATTGCGACCGCGCGCTTTCCGGTGGGAACGCGCGGCGTGCAACTGGACACGCTGGCGCGCTATCACCTGTGGCAGGCAGGCTTGGATTTCGACCATGGCACCGGACACGGCGTAGGCAGTTTTCTGTCGGTGCACGAAGGCCCGCAGTCGATCTCCAAACGCGGCATGGCGGTGCTCGAGCCGGGCATGATCATTTCCAACGAACCGGGGTTTTACAAGCAGGGCGCGTTCGGCATCCGTATCGAGAACCTCGAAGTGGTCACCGAAGCGCAACCGATCAAAGGCGGCGACCGGCCCATGCTCGGTTTTGAATGCGTGACGCTGGCGCCCATCGATCATCGCTGCATCGAGCCCGATCAACTGACGCAAGCCGAAGTGGCGTGGCTCAACAGCTATCATCAGCGCGTGCTTGCGACGCTCGGCGCGGAACTCAGCCCGGACGAGCGCAAGTGGCTGGTGTCGGCGACCAAGCCGGTCAGTCGGGTGCCCATCGTGCAGTCATTGCAAAAGGCGAGGGAATAGGCGAGCCTCCTTCCAACCCGTCGCGCAATGCAATGTGATGGCGGGATATCGGGCCAGTGGGAGGACATTTACATGCTCAAAGGTTTGCCCGGCGGTTCGCGTCGCCAGATTTTGAAAACCGGCGCCAGTGCGCTCGCGCTGTCGGCGCTCGGTGCGCCGATGATCAACCGGATGGCACTAGGACAATCGAATTTCGACTGGAAGCGCTATGCCGGCACGAAGCTCGACGTGCTGATGGTGAAAAATCCGCGCTCGGATCTGCTGCAGTCGCACGAGAAGGAATTCACCGCGCTAACCGGCATCGAGGTGTCGTCGGAACAGGTGCCCGAGCAACAGCAGCGGCAGAAGGCGATGATCGAGTTCACGTCGGGGAAGCCGACGTTCGACGCGTGCATGCTGGCGCTGCACGTGCAGAAGCGGCTGTCCAAGAAGGGGAACTGGCTGGAAGACCTGAAGCCGCTGATCGCGGACGGGTCGCAGACCAATCCGGACTTCGACTTCGCCGACTTCAACGCGGCCGGCTTGAACTATGCGACGCAAGCCGACGGCACCATGACGACGCTGCCGCACTTCGTCGATTACTGGATGGTTTATTACAACAAGGAGTTGTTCGAGCAGAAGGGCGTAGCGTACCCGAAGACGATGGATGAACTGGTCACGGCGGCGCAGAAGCTGACCGATCCGGCCAAGGGCACTTATGGGTTCGTCTCGCGCGGGCTGAAGAACGCGAACATTCCGGTGTGGACGTCGTGGCTGCTCGGCCAGGGACAGGAAACGGTGTCGGCTGACGGCAAGCTGCTGACCGAAACTCCGGAAGCTGTGTGGGCTGCGGAGTTGTACGCGCGGCTCAACAAGGAATTCGCGCCGCCGGGCACGATCGGGTTCAACTGGAACGAATGCCAGACGACGTTTGCGCAGGGACGGGCGGCGATGTGGCTCGACGGGATCGGCTTCGCGACGCCGCTCGAGGATCCAACCAAGTCGAAGATCGTCGGCAAGGTCGGCTATGGCATCACGCCGGCGGGGCCGAAGGGGCACCACTCCGCAACTTTCGCCGATGGATTGGGCATTTCACGCACGTCGACCAAGAAGGGCGCGGCTTGGTATTATGCGCAGTTCATGGCCAACAAGAAGAACCAATTGGCGATGATGAAGGCTGGTGCCGGCGCGCCCGGACGCACCTCGGCGTTGATCAACCCGGACGCCAAAACCGGCTCCAAGTTCGGCGAACAGTATTTCGAATGCCTCGCGGGTTCTGCCAAAATCGGACGACCGGGATTGCCGGTCATCATTCCGGTGACGGAGTTCCGCGATACATTCGGCGTCGCGCTGACGAACCTGCTGTCGGGCGGCAACGCCAAGGCCGAATTGGCCAAAGCCACCGAAGCGTTCAAGCCGATTTTGGAAAAGAGCGAGCAGGCGTAATCCGGTGCGCGCCCGCGCCCAAATGCGCGGCGGAAATGATGGCGGTGGACGTTGCGATCAATCGAGCAGATGCGAGTAATAAAAATGATTTCATCCCGCGTCCCGCTGTCGTCATACCGGAATTTGCGCGACGCTAAAATGCGCTGCGGCCGGGATGACGGCGGTTGGGGATGACATGATGGTCGCGGTCGAAACTGGCAAGACCAGGGCAGCCGAGTCGTTACCACCGACGTCGAAGGCGTACACGTTTTCACGGCATTACTGGGCGTTTTCGCTGCCGGGTACGGTGCTGATCGGTGCGGTGATCGTATTTCCGTGGGTGTTCACGCTGTGGATGAGCCTGCACGATTGGAAGGTGGGTGGTGACCACGCGTTCGTCGGCTTCGCCAACTATATCAGACTGGCTGGTGACACGCGGTTTCTCGAATCGATCGTGCGGACCTTCTGGTTCACGTTGCTGGCAACGCTGGTGCCGATCGTGCTCGGCATCTGGGCGGCGATGATGTTTCATCGCAGCTTTCCGTTCCGAGGCGCGCTGCGGACCATTTTCGTGATGCCGATGATGGCGACACCGGTTGCGGTCGCGCTGGTGTGGACGATGATGTTTCATCCGCAGCTTGGCGTGCTGAACTATCTGCTGTCGCTGGTGGGGATACCGCCGCAGTTGTGGGTCTATCATCCCAACACGGTCATTCCGACGCTGGTCATGGTCGAAGTGTGGCACTGGACGCCACTGGTGATGCTGATCGTGCTGGGTGGATTGGCGGCCTTGCCGACCGACCCTTATGACAGCGCGTTGATCGACGGCGCTTCGGGCTGGCAGATGTTCCGGTTCATCACGTGGCCGCTGATCCTGCCGTACGTGATGATCACGCTGGTGATCCGCACCATCGACAGCCTGAAAGTGTTCGACACCATCGCCGTGATCAGTCAGGGCGGGCCGGGCACGGCGTCGGAAACTCTGAATTACTTCCTCTATCTGCAGGCGTTCCAGTTCTACAACATCGGCTATGCTTCGGCTGTGGTGGTGATCTTTTTCATCATCATCATCGCGCTGTCGCTACTGCTGCTGTACTTGCGCCAGAGGTCGAAATGGATGTGATGTCCCTGGTTGCCATTCCCCCGACCCCAACCCTCCCCCACAAGGGGGGAGGGAGTTCCTTTGGTGGTCGTGGCGATCGTATGAAAGCGCTTAAGGGATCCCCCTCCCCCTTGTGGGGAGGGGCTAGGGGTGGGGGGACGGTGCAACGCGCAGCTGCGGCAATCACTGAGACCAACGTGCGCGGAGCACATCATGGCTGAGCCGTTGGTTTCGCAATCGATGTTTGGTTCGGGGGTGGGGCAGCGGTCATGGGGATCGCGGCTGGGGTTGTGGATATCGATCCTGTTCCTGGTGTCGCCGGCGATCCTGGTATTCTTGTGGATGCTGTCGCTGTCGCTGAAGAACGACATCGACAACGTGGCGTTTCCGCCGGTGTTCGTGCCCCGCCCGCCGACGCTGGACAACTACGTCGACGTGTTCGAAAAAAACAAGATGATGCAGTATTTCTGGAACTCGGTGCTGGTGACCGGCGGCGCGGTTTTGGTGGGGTTGCTGGTGGGCGTGCCGGCCGGCTACGGCATCGCGCGCGCCAAAGCGCATCGCACGGCCATTCTCATTCTCATCGCACGTATGACGCCGGCGCTGTCATATCTGATCCCACTGTTTTTGTTGTTCCAGGTGCTCAATCTCGTGGGGACAATATGGGCGCTGATCATCACGCACCTAGTGATCACGGTGCCGATCATCGTGTGGATCATGATCGGATATTTCGAAGGCGTGCCGCAGGAGCTGGAAGACGCGGCGTTGGTGGACGGCGCCACCAGTTGGCAAAGTTTCAGGCACATTGCCCTGCCGTTGGCGCGTCCGGGCATTGTGGTGGGCGGCATCCTGGCGTTCATATTCTCGTGGAACAATTTCATCTTTTCCGTGGTGCTGGGCGGGAAAAACACCCGCACG
>JANLYD010000119.1:0-6292 GCA_031365465.1 Hyphomicrobiaceae bacterium | reverse complement strand
GTGTGATGTCTCCAATCGAAGCCAAGTCGCGGCACTGTTCGAAGATGCATTGAAGGCGCTCGGCGGTCTCGACTGCCTCGTCAACAACGCAGGCATCGCCGGGCCGACGGGGCGGATCGAAGACATCAATCCCGAGGACTGGGATCGCTGCCTGGAGATCGACCTCACCGGGCAATTCAACTGCGCGCGGCTGGCGATCCCCCACCTGCGCGCTTCGAAGAACGCAAGCATGATGAACGTCTCGTCGCTGGCGGGAAAGACCGGCTTCGGGATGCGCGCGCCCTACGCGGCGGCGAAATGGGGTGTGATCGGCTTCACGAAATCGGCTGCAATCGAACTCGGCGGCGACGGCATCCGCGTCAACGCGCTGTTGCCCGGACTGGTCTCCGGCGATCGTCAGCGGCGGGTGCTCGAAGCGAAGTCGCAAGCGCGCGGCATCTCCTACAAAGAGATGGAGGCGATGGCCTTTTCCTATACGTCGATCAAGGAATACGTGACGCCCGAGCAATTGGCCGACTTGGTCGTCTTCACTGCTTCACCGCGTGGCCGCACAATTTCGGGCCAGTCGTTGGCCGTGTGCGGCGACACGAACATGCTGTTCTGAACTGCCGTATTCGAGGACATCAGTTTGTGAGTGTCAGCTTGCTGCCGCACGCCGCTCGGCCAACCGCGCTTCGGTGGCGGTTACCAGCGCAGTGCGCACCGCCTGAAGTTCGGAAAGCGATGCGTCCAACGTGAGATGCTGCGCCTTGGCGAGCGCTTTCAGATCGGTCACGCTGTCGATTGCCGCCAGATGCTCGACGAGGGCCGCCCGCCCGTTCTTGGCCAGCACCGCGAGAGCACTGAATACGTAAGGGTCGAACGCCGGCGTTGCAGTCGGTGTTGCGTCCTTGCTCGCCGCCTCGGTCTGCACTGCGGCTGGCGATGGTTCTGCAACGCCGGCATCGATGCCCTGCCGCTTTGCATCCCACGCCTCACGCCGCACACGAATATCTGCGATCGCCTCGCACATGGCATCGGCAAGGTTGGACGCCGCTTGCGCCGGCAATTTCGCCTCCGCGATCAGGCCGCGCAAAAACTTGTCCTTGCCACCGCCTGAGAGTTGCTTGGTCGTGCGTGCCATTGCAGATCCCTGCGCCGTAGTTATTCGTTCGCCGCGTGGAGTTTGGTGGCTTGTTCGATCATCGGCGCTATTTCGTCGTAGAGCTTGCGCATGTCTGCAAGGCCGTCGCCATACTTCTGTTCGAGGCTGCGCAGGCCCGGTTCCCAGTCGAAGGCGTTGGCGATAGAATCCTTCTGCGGCATCACCGTTTGCAGCATCGGATGGAACAGACCGATTTCTTCGACTAGATTGCGATCGCGGCCGACGTTGCGCACGCCATTGGCAAGGCACATGTAGCGGCGCGCTGCCGGCGGGATATCGCCAAGCGCATCGAGCGTGCCCTTGTCCTCGATCAGCAGGGCGATGCGGTCGACCGCCAATTGCGAAACATAGTCGGGCTTGAACGGAACGATCACTTTGTCGGCGGTTTTCAACGCTGCCAATGCAGCGAGCGACAAGCCGGGAGGACAGTCGAGCACCACCAGATCATAGCTGGCGCCGTACCGCCGGAGCAGATTTTCGATGCGGCCGCGCACTCTGTTCGCAACCACTTCCGGGTTCGGACTTTCACGCGATTGCTTGACGAACAATTCGCCCTGAATGTCCTCGAGAAGCAGCGAACCCGGCAAAAGCGCCAATCGCGGCGCGCGTCCGGTGTCATCGTGCACGTCGCCGACGTTGGGCAACAGATAGTCGCGCGGCTTGGCTGGGATACCGTCGAACAGATCGTAGAAAAAATCGGCGATGGTCTTGTCGTTGTTGCGAGCGTCCCGCCATCCTTGGCCGCCGATCAGGATCAGCGACGCATTGCACTGGCTGTCGAGATCGATCATCAGCACGCGCTTCTTGCCCCAGATGGCGAACGCTTGCGCAATCATCACCGAGATCGTCGATTTGCCGACACCACCCTTGCGGTTCGCCACTGCCATAAAATACGCCATGCCGCCTCATGTCTCGCTGAACCGAGTGTCTCACTGGATCGAGCGACGTGATGACTTGATTCTCATCGCGAAGGCAATTTGCGGCAGGCCCACTTAGGCTTCGGTGGTTCCTCACATGGGCGCGTGTGCAACAGTCAGCGGCGTAATTCCAACAAATTGCCTATCCGGGCGGGCCAGTGTATCCGCCATCAACTGGTCGACGACGCCGATCAGTGCCGCTTCGCGCGTGATCCCTGCCGCCGTTTGCTCTTCGAACAACGCCAACTGCCGATCGGCGCTCGTGCCGCGTCGCAGAATCGTTTGCGTGTGCGCAATTTCTGCGGTGCAGTCGAAGACTGCCGCGTCTTCGGCGATGGCGTCGAGCAGGTTGCCCAGCACGTTCTGGAGCGGATGGATTGTTCCCGTCGCCGCATCGATCAGTCCGTCCTCGATGCCGTAACGCTGCGCCCGCCAGCGGTTTTCGTTGATCAGAACCATCGGTGACGGCAGCGCGGCTCGAGCATCGCCGCGTGTGCGCCACACGTAGCGGCACAAGCAGCGCAACAACGCGGTGATGGCGATGGCATCTTCCACGAGCGGGCAGACATCCATGATCCGCGCTTCGATCGTGCCGTAGTTCGCCGAGGGACGAATATCCCACCAAATCTTCGATGCGTCGTCGATGATGCCCGCGCCGATCAGCACGTCGACCGAGTGCTGATACTGGGCCCAACTGTGGAAGTGTTCCGGCATGCCTTTGCGCGGCGTCGAATCGTTGATCGCCATGCGATACGATTTCAATCCTGTCCGCTCACCGCCCCAGAATGGCGACGATGTCGACAACGCCAGCACCAGCGGCAGATATTGTCTCATCTCGTTCATGACGGCGATGCGCACTTCCGCGTCGTCGATGCCGATGTGGACGTGTTGGCCGCAGACGAGCATGCGCTTTCCCAACGCCTGGAAGTCTTCGGCAATCTCGTTGTAGCGCGGTTTGTCGCGATGCCGCTGGTGACGCCAGCGCGAGAATGGATGGGTCGCGGCTGCAATCGGGGCCAATCCGAAGTGCTCGGCTTCTTCGGCCACAGCATGGCGATACTCCATCAGCAGATCGCGCGCGGAAACGAGGTCGTGGCACACCGGCGTGCAGATCTCGACTTGCGAGCGCATGTATTCTTCGCTGAACTGCTTGCCCAGGCGGCCGCGCAGAGCGGCCAGCAGCCGCTTCGGCGTTTCTTTGGCGAGCGCGCGGGTGGTCGTGTCGACGAGGTAATATTCTTCCTCGATGCCGAACGTGAAACTCGGTTCGATAGATAGCATTGTCGCAACTCCGAAAGAGCGCCCGGAAAGGCTGAGTGGAATGCCGGCGCATCTGCGCTCTGGCCACGATTGAGGCTGATGCGCAGCTAAGCGCTCAGCGATACAATTGGTTCCACGTCGACGAAAGCGCTGCCATTCCTACGCTTTGGTGCCGGGTGCCATTTCGATCGAGGACAATGGAGACTACTTGAAATGCTTCGACAGCTTGAGATGCTGTCCCTGATAATGACTTTTGAGGTCCTGGCCGTAGAGGATGTCGGGCACCTCGGACATGCGTTCGTAGACGAGGCGGCCGATGATCTGCCCATGCTCCAAAATAAACGGCACCGTGTGCGACCGCACCTCCAACACGACGCGCGCGCCGGAACCGCCAGCGGGCGCGTGACCGAAGCCTGGGTCCATGAAACCCGCATAATGCACGCGAAACTCGCCGACCAGCGGATTGAACGGCATCATTTCGGCGGCGTGCGTCGGCGGCACGTGCACCGCTTCCTTCGACGCGAGAATGTAGAATTGATCGGGATCGAGGATCAGCCGGTGCGAGCGTGGGCGCACGGGATCGACGTAGATCGGTTCCCAATAGTCAGCGATCGCGCAACTGCCGGGTGCATCGACGTCGACGATGCCGGTGTGCCGTTTGGCGCGATATCCGACCAGCCCATCCGCGCTGCCCGCGAGGTCCACCGACAGCGCAATGCCGTGCTCGATGTTTTCAACGCCGCCGCTGACCAGCGTGCTCTCGCGCTGGAGGCGGACGAGTTCGGCGTCGGATTCGATCGGCTGGCCCGTGCGAAAGCGAATCTGCGACAGCGTCGATCCTTCGCGCACCAGTATCGGGAACGTCTGTGGGCAGATCTCTGCGTATAGCGGGCCCTTGTAACCTGCGGAAATCTGATCGAACGCGCCCGATCCGTCAGCGATCACGCGGGTGAAAACGTCAAGGCGGCCGGTGGACGATTTCGGGTTGGTGGTGGCCGCGATCGCATCCGGCAGCGCCAGGCTTTCCAGCAGCGGCACGATATAAACGCAGCCCGTTTCAAGAACGGCGGGCACCGAGAGGTCGATCTCGTGCAGCTTCAGGTGGTCGAGTTTCGACAGCACGGTGTGCCCGGGGCCGGGCAAAAAACTCGCCCTCACGCGATAGGCGATTTTTCCCAGCCGCAGATCGATCGACGCAGGCTGCAACTGACGCGGACCGAGCGCGGCTGAAAGCAGTAGCGCCTTGTCGGCCATGAGTGCGCGGATCGCCTGCGCGGGCAGAATGCCGGATCGGGGCGCGAGCGTCGGATTTGGCGCGGTCGCGGATGCGGTCGTGCGCTTCGCCGGTTTGGTTGATTTGGCCATGGACTGTGCGGGGCTCCCTTGCGCACTCTGTAAAGAAGCTGGGGAGCTGAGACAACTAGAGTTGCGGCGGGGCCAACAGTCGCTGTGCGAATGGGGCTCGCGCCCCACACCCCCGTCGAGGGTTGACCCCTCGAACTCCCCCCTTTTTTATGGTGTGAGGGTCAAGTTTCCAGAACGTCGCTCAGGCTTACGTGCAAACTGGGCGGTTCGAGGATAAGTGTCGTGTTGCGATCGGTGATGATCTGCGTCGTGATCGTTTTGCCGGGACCGCGCGCGTGGTGGATGATCTGCCCGATGTCGGGATCGGCGATAATGTAGTGGTGAAGGCTCGGCAACTCGAAATAGCCGGCGAATTTGGCCGTCATGTCGAAGCGCGCGGTGCCGGGCGAAAGCACCTCGCAAATGATGATCGGGTTGGGGACGACAATCGTATCGCGCGCGACCTTGGGGCCGAGATAAACCAGCACGTCGGGCTCAGCAAGACGCCCGCCGGGCATCGGGACCGAGGCCCCATCGACGGCGACATGTCCCCCGATCCGAGCAAATGCCAATGCGTCGTACAGAGCTCTGTACAGCCTGATCTTCATATCCCAATGCTGCGATCGCTGCGCGTTCATTGTTCCCGCCGCCCCGTGCTTCTCGATGATCTCCCCATCCCAAAGCTCAAAACGGCCGTTCTCCTTCGGCTGGGTCTCCGACCAAGCCAGGAATTCCTCGACGGTCATTTTATGTTTCGGCAGCGCGGTCATGGGCGGAGTATGGCAGAAGGGCGCGATTTTCGCCACCGGTCGTAGGTTGGCGTCAAGCGCAGCGCGACCCAATAGCCGTGACCAGAGACGGGAGTCGTTGGGTCGCGCAAAGGCTTGACCCAACCTACACGGTACTTTCAGGCGATACGATCCCAGAAGCTGGTCGCGTCACCCAAATTTATCTTCCACCGTTCTTCTAAGTTGTCGTCGTCGAGGTCCGCCATTGCCGCAGTATGGTTGGACAATCCGGCCAGAAGCGTCAGCAATTCGCGGACATCCTTGCCGAGGTGACTGAAACCAATTTTTGAAAAATCCAGTGCGTGAGCGATAAGTGCGTTTCGCACATGTCGCAGCTTATCGCGCAGTTCCCACAATTCGGTTTTAGGGTTTTCTCCCTTCGTCCATTTCAGTGGGACGTTTTCAAACAGCTTTCGCTTGTGTTCAGCGATATCCTCAGGGAGGAGATCGAAAGTTGCATTCTCCCATTCTTTCCGAAAAGTAAGGATCGTTTGTCGGTCTTTCCCGGGATCGTCAGTAATTCTCAATAGCGTCATCAGCACGTCACGGACGAGCGCCCTTACAAGAAATATCGCTGCCTCGGAGCCGCCCACGTTGTGAAGGGTGGCGTTGATGCGCTCTATTGAATTGTTGTACGCTTCTACCGTCGCCCAATTAAGCATCGCGATCTGTACCTCGCTACGAATGCGCGACGCAATCGCAACGAGATTTGCTGTGTCTTTTTCGTCAGGAGCCATGGCCGGTCGATCAAAAATTTCTAGCTTTTCGCATCGACATACAGCTTCCCACCACCCGCTAGGAACTCTTCGCTTTTGGCGTCCATGCCGGCGAAGGCGGCG
>JANLYD010000071.1:0-2667 GCA_031365465.1 Hyphomicrobiaceae bacterium | reverse complement strand
GATGACCGAATGCCGATTGTAAATGGCGATGCCCAGGCATAGCCCCGGAATGGGTTCTTTGATCGAGAGTTTTACGCGGACGGTGAGCGGGTCGTGCCAGGCGATGCCGTCGGTCACCGATCCGTCGCGCGCCAGCACGTCGAAGTGCTCGATGGCCGCTGCCGAGCGGGCGAGGAACGCATCGTCGACCAAGCGATCGCTGCGGCCGCGACTGCTGCGCGCCACATAAAGCTCGATCGCCGCTTTGCAATCGCCTTTGTAGATCAGCTCGCCCTGGTTCATGAGCAACGCTTTGTTGCAGAGCTGGCCGATCAAGCCGAGCTGATGGCTCACGAACAGTACGGTCCTGCCGCCCTTGCCGGCGATCTCGCTCATCTTGCCGAGGCACTTCTTCTGGAACTCGGCGTCGCCTACGGCCAGCACTTCGTCGACGATGAGGATTTCCGGATCGAGGTGGGCTGCGACGGCAAAGGCCAGCCGCACCTGCATGCCGCTCGAGTAGCGTTTGACGGGCGTGTCGAGGAACGTTTCGACGCCTGAGAAGGCGACGATCTCGTCGAATTTCTTGGCGATTTCGACGCCGGTCATGCCGAGGATCGCGCCGTTCAGCCGGATGTTCTCACGCCCGGTCAACTCTGGGTGAAACCCCGTGCCGACTTCGAGCAAACTCGCGACGCGGCCGTGAATTTCGATGCGGCCTTTGGTCGGCGCGGTGATGCGCGAGAGGATCTTGAGCAGCGTCGATTTGCCGGCGCCGTTGCGGCCGATGATGCCGACGACCTCGCCGGGCTGGACCTCGAACGAGACGTCTTTGAGGGCGTGGAAGTGTTCCTCGCGACGACGCTCGCTGCCGCGGTCGGTCAGCCGCCGCAGCGGTGCCTGCACAGCTTCGACCAGAGACTCGCGCAGGGTCAGGCCGGACGTCGGCGCCGAGCCGATGACGTAGTCCTTGCAGAGGCCTTCGACGCGGATGGCTGGCTGGGTCATCGGCGCGCCACGGCAGCCGTCGCATGACGACGCATGTTCAATCGGGAGGTCTGAAATGAGAGGGACGGGATCATATGATGTCGGCGAAGCTCCGTTCGACCTTTTCGAAGTAAGCGATGCCGGCGGCAAACAGGACGCAGCCGACGGCCAGCGAAATAGCAATGGCCGAACCATCCAGCGGTTGCCCGAGAAACGCCGCGCGGAAGCCCTCGATCAAGCCCGCCATTGGGTTGAGGAACAGCGCCCACCGCCATTCCGGCGGCACCAGCGAGGCCGGATAGACGACCGGGGTTGCGAACATCCAGAACTGCACCATGAACGGGACGACATAGCGGAAGTCACGGTACGCCACGTTGAGGGCCGCCAGAAACACGCCGACACCCAGCGAGATGAAGATCACGCCAATGACCAGCAGGGGCGCTGCCAGCAAGTTCCAGCTCCAGCCGATGCCGTAGGCCAAGCACATCAGCAGCAGCACGACGGTGGCGATGGCGAAATCGACCAGCCCGCCGCCAATCGCCGACAGCGGGATGATGAGACGCGGGAAGTAGACCTTGCTGAGCAAGTTTGACGAGCCGACGAGCGAGTTGGAGGCGGCCGAAATCGAGTTGGCGAAGAAGGTCCAGGGCAGCAATCCGGCGTAGACGAAAATTGGATACGGCAGGCCATCGGAGGGCATCTTGGCGAGCCGCCCGAAGAAGACCGAGAACACAATCATCATCATGACAGGCTGGATGATCGCCCACGCGAAGCCGAGTGAGGTTTGCTTGTAGCGGACCTTCACGTCGCGCTCGGCGAGAATTAGGGCCAATTCGCGATAATGCCAGAGCTCGGTCAAATTAAGCGCACGCCAGCCTCTGGGCGGTTCGATCACCGTCAGTGGCATTTCATGCGCCTGTGCTTCGACCGGTTCCGAGCTTCGATTACCTGCGCTATGACTTGACACTGCACTCGACCGTTTCAGAAGGAAAGACGCTTAAACGGCAACGCTCCAAATGAGAGCTGGCAGACGCAAAGCGCGAAACTCCGTATCGTTCATTCTACCGATGCTACTGATCACGCTTCAGTATAGTTAAGTCCAACGAATTTTGCCTGAAGTCGTCGCGGCTGAGGCGGCCGGCCCGCGAGCGCCCTGTTTATAGTGGGGGAGGAGTAGCGATCATTGGTGCGCGCTGTCAATCTCAAACGGCTCCTGGTTGCAGGCCTGAAGGTGCGACTACAGATTAGGCTGCTTGGTAAACTTCGGTTACGGTCCAGGACAACGGGAACCTCGCGATGAAAATAACCGCAGCTGTCATGTTCGAGCAAGGCGTGCCGCGCCCGTATGCGTCCACCCAACCGCTACGGATTGAGCGCGTGGACTTGGACGGCCCCGGCGACGGCGAAGTGCTCGTGCAGATCGCGGGCGCCGGCTTATGCCATTCGGACCTCTCGGCCATCGAGGGCAATCGACCGCGTGCCGTACCAACCGTGGTGGGCCACGAAGCCGCTGGCGTTGTCGTCGAGGTCGGGGCCGGTGTCACAAAGTGTGCGGCGGGCGATCACGTCGTCATGCTGTTCGTTGCGAGTTGCGGCAGCTGCGATCTTTGCCGTCAGGGGCGACCGAACTTGTGCCAGTCCTCATGGAGCGCGCGCGCAGCCGGAACTTTACAGAGCGGTGCGCGACGGCTGAGTTTGAAC
>JANLYD010000050.1:0-5368 GCA_031365465.1 Hyphomicrobiaceae bacterium | reverse complement strand
CTTGCTTTGCATCGCTATGGGCTGAAGTACGCCTCCAACTAATTTCCGTTCGAAAACTTGTTGCCCCAAAGACCGCATCCATCAACAGCTTGAGATAGTGGCTCGCGGTGGGATCGCAGTGGAGGTAAATGGAGCCGGTGGGCTTGAGCACGCGATGTAACTCCACCAGCCGCACGGCCATGTGCGTGAGGTAGGCCATCATGTCGTTGTCTTTGAGGAACGACCGCATGGCCCGCAGCATATTGGCCACGTCCGAGTTGTTTCCCTGCATCACCTCGTCGAAGGCTTTTTCGGCCTGATTGTTCCAGTGCCAGGTATCTTCGAACGCCTCGATCTGCGCCTGGCTCTGATCGCCCGAAGGCCCTCGGAACAACACGTTGTAGTTGGCGTTCGAATTGAACGGCGGATCGAGATAGACGAGATCGACACTCTCGGACTTGATCTGCCCGCGCAGCACGTCGAGATTGTCGCCATAGTACAGGTGATTCGCCATGCCCCGCCGCCGCTGATGATAACTCTTGTCGGGTGCACAATCGCTACTTGACGCGGGCATGGCAAGTCATAGAACATAAGATAAACTGAGGGCGAGAGGCCGGTGCGGGTCAAGTCTTACAAAGAAGCGGTGCAACTGGCGCGGTGCGCGGGCGAAGACGCCGCAAACCGGCGGATGCGCAAGGCTGGCCGGAAGGCTTGGTCGGCGGGTGATCACGAAGATGCAGTGCGCGTGACGGAAAAGCTTCTCTCCGATCTCGGGTTCGACGTTTCTGGCTGGTCGGCCATCGCAGGGCTCAAGCGAAATGAGCCCGAGGAGCCGTCACCGCGCAAGAAAAAGCGGCGTGCGAAACAGGCACCGGTTCAACTCAGCTTCTCCTTCGCGTAGACTTGCTTGTCTAATCGGCGGACTGCGTCATCGACCTTCTGGATCAATGCACCGGTCACGCGAGCAAAGTTGCCTGGCATGCACCGTTTGAAACTTATTGTTTGGCCTCTGCGTATAGGTCTGTAGAATTGTACACGATCGAACCGATCGGTCGGGGGTTCGCAGATCAGGGGCAATAATGACTTCGAATTCGACGTGGCGCCGTCGTGCATGCGGACTTGCGGCAGGCATTGCAGTGCTGGCGATGGCGTCGCTCGGCACGTCGACCGTCTGGGCCTATTCGGAAACCGTGAACAGCCGCTGCGGCGACGATTATCATACCTACTGCCGTCAACACGCGCTTGGCAGCACCGAGCTGCGCTACTGTTTCGAGGCCAATCGCAACAAGCTCAGCCAGTCGTGCATCACTGCGCTGGTCGATGCGGGTGAAGTGCCGCGCAAGTATCTCAGCCGCGAAAATCCGAAATAGGTCTCGCCGGGGAAGCCGCGCGAAGAACGAATCGTGATGGGATTCGTTTACTCGGTGTTGATTCAGCTCGGGCGTGGCGTGCTATTGAAGTTGCCGAGCCGTCAGCAGCCAATTCACGAGGCGCCCATGATCCGTACTGTTCTCACGCCGGCCAACGGCCAGGAATTTGAAACGCTGGTCGAGGGGCACGAAAACGCGCCGTTGATTCTGTTTTTGCACGGCTTTCCGGAGCATGCCGGGGCATGGTCGGAGATATTGCCGGCATTCGAGGGAACGCATCTAGCCGTCGCGCCCAATCAGCGCGGCTACGGCGGATCGTCGAAGCCGGTTGGTGTCGAGAACTATCGAGTTCAGCACCTGGCCAAAGACATGCTTGACCTTGCTCTTGTGTATTCGATCGGGCGACCGTTTCATGTGGTGGCCCACGACTGGGGCGCATCGGTGGCGTACATGATGGCGTTCATGGCACCGGACAAAGTCGCCTCGTTGACGGTTTGCAATGGCGTGCACCCTGTGCCGTTCCAGGAAGCGTTGATTACCGATCCTGCGCAACGCGCTGCCAGCCAGTACATCCGCTTTTTGCGTCGCGACGACGCCGGCAAGGTCCTGTCTGAAAACAATTTCGAGCGCGTGCTGCAAATGCTTGCACGCGGCTTCGACGGCGGTGCATGGATGACCGACGAGATGCGGCGTGGCTATCTCAACGCGTGGGTGCATCCCGGCGCGATGGATGCGATGGTTTCGTGGTACAAGGCGACGCCGTTGGTGGTCGCCGAAGCTGGCGCCGCGGTCGACGTCAATCCGCTGGCCGGGGTCGATCGCAATGCGGTGCGGGTGCGGATGCCGCATCAGGTGATCTGGGGCATGCAGGACAAGGCACTGCTGCCGTCATCGCGCACCGGACTTGCCGATTTTTGCGATGATTTGACAGTGCACGAGTTTGCCGACGCCGATCATTGGATCGTGCATCAGAAGCCTGCCGAAGTGACGGCGCTGATCAAGGCTTTCGTCGAAAAACACAGCGATCGAGTTGGAAAGTAGGGTGCTTTTCCAACTCTTTTCGCAATGTAGTGGCAGTCGGGGCGCCGCTGATTACTGGGGCTTCGCCGCCGATTGACCAGCTAGCTGCAAGCGCCTCGTCATCGGCCCAAAGCGTTGCCAGCCTGGTACGGGGGCTGCAAGATTGACGTTCTTCCAGGCGGGATGATTGGGCTCTTTTTGCAGCGCTGGCAATTTCTCGAACAGCGCGTCTACGAAGCGAACGAGGCGGCCATAGCGATCGCTGGCGGGTGACCAATTATACACCGCCAGAACGACAGGAACGGCGATGGTCTGGATTTTGACGCCGGGCTGAATGAGCTTGGGGTAGTCGGTGGAATCAAGCGTTGCTGGAATGTAAGTGTCTTCGAGCGCCTTGGTGTAGGGCACGCTCAAAAGCTTGAACCCTGGTGGCCAATCGGCCGCCAACGGCACTACGGGTTTGGTTGTGACGAACACCACTGCTGCGTAGGCGTCGGATGTCTTCATTTCGCGCATGGCGGCGGGATGGGGATCGAACTTTGCGTTGATCTTGACGCCTAGCTTTTCGAAAACGATAGGGCCGGTGAACGCTGCCGCGGTGCCCTTGCTGTTGAAGTTGACGTTCTTGCCGGCGAGATCGGCAATCGTGTTTATCTCCGGCCTGACGAGGATCTGCATTTCTGACGGAAACAGGCTGGCGATGTACCGAATTCGATCGCCTACGCGCGGCACTTTTTCCACTCGCTCGAAATACTCGAGCGTATCTCCGTAGACGATGGCCGCATCGACGCCCTTGAGCTGCAGCAAATCACCGAAGTTTTCAAAGATACCGCGCGTCACGATCGGCAAGATGCGGAGCTGATCGCCATTGTCGAGCGTGCGCCCCAACTCGGCAGCAAGGCGCAGCGGGGCACCTTCGGTCAGTCCCGCCGCTAGGCCGACCGTGGACTGGTTGAGCCGCACGCTCCCTTGATGAGTCCAACGATCGGTTTGCGCGAAAGCGGCGGTGCTCAAAGAAAGCACGGCCGTCGCCGCGAGCACCATTCGGTGTTGCAGGTTTTTGAACATTGGGACATCTCGCGGTTGGTGGTCGAGGGATTCGGATGCTGCACCTCGACACTGCTGATGTGTCAGCCGAACGACTGGTCGGCTCGGTTACGGGCGAATGTAGGCGTAGCCTTTTCCCTGCAACTCCATCAGCGTCACGACGCCGGAAGGCACGGCCTTAGCTTCGCTCATTATGGGAATTTCCTTGCTTTCGGCCTTGTTCATTTTTGCGCGCGTATTCTCGCAGGCGGCGAATTGCAGGTTGGGATTTGCAAGAGACATCTCAGCAATGCGCGCTTTCACCGGGCTGGTGTCGGTACGCAGCATATGGAGACCCGGACCAAACGTGACGATCTGCACATCCACTGTCTCGTTTTTTGATTTGTAGTATTCGATCACGTTTTCCGCGTTATTCAGCGCCAGGTTCATGGTCGCGGCATTGTTTTCATCGACCTGGATGGCAAGCTTGTTGCGAACCTGCGTCTCCTTTTTTGCGGCGGCTTTCGTCGATTGCGCACTCGCCGGAGGGAGCGTTGCGACACCGAAGCTGGTCGCTAAAATAAGTGCTGAAAGAAAACATGTCGTTGAGCGCATTTTGGTAGGTCCATGTGAGTTAATCAGGCATTGAGTTGCGGTTTTTGCCTGCGACGGCGGCTTCGTGCCAGCACGGGCGTGAACTCGTCGTTCCGCATATGCGATTGAAACCACGCTTTTGAATGCATTCTAAGGAGATAGGCTTGCGAGCGCTTCGCTGGCTTCTTTCGATCCCAGCATTTGGGCCTTCATATACCAATAAACGGCGCGTTCCTTGTTTGCGACGAGGCCGACAATTCGCCATTTTTTAAATGCGCGATCGTCGAAAGTCTGTGCGAGCGTGAGGGCGGCGGCGGGCGAACCCAGATCAGCCGCACGCTCGAGAAAGTTGCGCGCCTGTACGATGTCCCCTTGCAAAAGCAGCGTCGAGCCGCGAGCGGTATAGCGACTAGCATCCTGAGACTGTTCAGGGCTGAAGCGCGGCACTGCTTGGGGCAGTGGCACCTGAATCGGTGTCGCACCCAATGTGGGCGCTGCTGCTACGAGAGGGGCAGCGAGTGGTGGTTTTGTTTGTGATGCCCGCTCGGAGTCGACTGCGGTTCTATCTTGTTCCGATTTGCTGATGTCGGACTTGAACAACAGACTGCTCTCTCGTGCGCCCGGTTTGGTTTCGGCATCGATGGCAAGTTGCTTCAATGCGCGTGCGGCCTTCAATTTCGCATCCGCATCGGCAGCGCGCTCTCGGTCGGACGTTGCAGCAGGCCCCGCACCGACAATGGTTGGCGCACCTCCAACGGACTGCGCGTGACCAGACCCTATGCACACTAGCCCTGCGGCCGCGATAGCGAGCAATCCGATGCGACCGCCTCCTCTCGGAAAAACAAGAGCCATGACACCCCCGACGCACACTAGCGGATTGCGCAATGAACGACGCGCAAGCCGATTTGAATTCATAAGCAGACGAAAGTGTGACTGCGATATGGCGCTTTTGTTGCAGATGGCGAAACGCTCGCTGTCACAACGCGCACAAGTCCGAGATTGCGCACGCACTTCGTGCGGTTTCATTTCATGAGCAGCAGCACTGCGGCCAGTAACAGCACAACGCCCAAGGCGCAGCGGATGATCCAGTCGGGCGCGGCGCCTGTGACGCGAACACCTGCCGCAATACCCGGTAGCGAGCCGAGCAACAGCAGGCCGAGCACACGCAGATCGATACTGCCGAGTGCGAGATGGCCGAGGCCTGCCACCAATGTCAGGGGGATCGCGTGTACGACATCGGTGCCGATCAGGCGGCGCGCGCCGAGCTTGGGATAAAGAAGCATCAAAGCGACGACGCCGATCGCGCCGGCGCCGACTGACGTGAGGACGACCATGACGCCGAGCGCGCACCCGAGCGCCGTCGTCTTCCATTGGCGGGG
>JANLYD010000008.1:0-2080 GCA_031365465.1 Hyphomicrobiaceae bacterium | reverse complement strand
CGCAGTCGCTTAATGTGGCTGTCGATTGTGCGATCGTCGACGTAGACCTGATCGCCATAAGCGGCGTCCGTCAACGCGTCCCGCGTCATGACCACGCCGGGCTGGGTGGCGAGCGCGTGCAGGATCAGGAATTCCGTGATCGTCACGCGCACCAACTTGTTATCCCAGTGGCACGTGTGACGCTCAGGGTCGAGCGACAGTTTGCCGCGCTCGATGATGATTGCCGTCTCGGTCGAGACAGCTCCTAGCTCATTGAATTGGAAAGTAAGCATCCGGCCAAGGCCGCCGGCAGCGCCGTCTGATCAGGCTGCAGCCTTGGTCGCCTTCGCGGCGTCGCGCGCGGCCTTCCAGTTCCATGGCAGCAAGTCGTCGAGGCGCTGCATCGGGTGATCGGCGATCCGGGCGAGGACGTCCGCGAGCCATGCTTTCGGATCGACATCCGATAGTTTTGCCGTCTCGATCAGCGAGTACATGACGGCGGCGCGATGGCCGCCGGTGTCGGAGCCACAGAAGGTCCAGTTGCGGCGGCCGACGGCGATACCGCGGATCGATCGCTCGGCGGCGTTGTTCGACAGGCAGATGCGGCCGTCATCAAGGAAGCGCATGAACGCCTTCCAGTGGTTGAACTGATAGTCGATCGCTTTCGCGAGTGGCCCTTTCGGTGACAGCTTTTTGCGTTCGCCGCGCAGCCATTTTTCGAAGTCGTCGATCAACGGTTTTGAGCGCAGACGCCGCGCCGCGAGACGTTCGGCCGCCGTTTGCCCGTTGATCTCGCGCTCGATGGCGAACAGCGCATCGATGCGCAGCACCGCTTCGATCGCGATCGGCATTTTGCGCAGCCGCGCCAGTTCGAAGAATTTTCTGCGGCTGTGGGCCCAGCATGCGGCTTCGATGATCAGCCCGGGTTTGCGGCCTTCGACGAACAAGCCGTTGAAGCCGGAGTAAGCATCGGCCTGACAGATGCCGGTGTAAGCCGCGAGTTGACGCTCCGCGTGCTCCCCTTCTCGGGTCGGTGAGTAGTAGAAGACTGCTGCTCGTGCCGCGCTGCCGCCGAATGGCTGATCGTCGCGCACGTGCGTCCACAGGCGACCCGTGCGGCATTGACCTTTCGCAAGCACCGGCACCGTCGTGTCGTCGACGTGCACACGCTCGGCGGCATGAACGTGTTTCTCGATTGCATCGCGCAGCGGCATCAGTGTCGCCGCAGCCGCGCCGACCCAGTCGGCCATCGTCGAGACGTCGAGCGCCACACCCTCGCGCGCGAAGATCTGGCTCTGGCGGTTGAGCGGCAGATGCGCGCCGTATTTGTTGAACAGTACCTCGGCGAGCAGCACCGGCCCGGCACGTCCGCGCGCGATCGGATGCGACGGTGCAGGTGCCTGCGCAATCTTTTCGCATGCACGGCAGCTGAACTTTTCGCGCACGTGCTGCACGACTTTCCACGTCGCCGGTACGCGCTCCAACGTCTCGGTCACATCCTCGCCGAGCTTGCGCAATTTGTCCCCGCCGCAACACGGGCACGTCGATGCTGCGGGCACGATGACGCGCTCGCGCGGCAGATGCGCCGGCAGCGGCCGCCGCGCAGGAACGTTGCGAACGTTCGGCGGTTTTACCACCGTGCCATCAGACGCTTGCGCGGCGGCCACAACTGCAGCGATCTCGTCGGAGGCCGTTTCCTCGGCGCGCCGCGCGACCAACTCGTCGAGCTGCAGTTCGAGCTGATCCATCAGCCGCGACGTGCGTTCGGACGACGCGCCGAACCTGTTATGCTGCAGCTTGGCGATGGTGAGCTTGAGCGTCTCGACCTCGGCGTCGAGATCCCTGGTGCGCTTGTTGGCCACGATCAACAGCGCCTTCAGCACGGCGATATCGTTCGGAAGCTCGGTCGCATCGAAGGCCATGTGCAGCACAATAACTGCTTCGCGCCTTTCACAAACGCGCCTTCGATGCACTGAACAACAATAGTCCGTGGATGACGCACTGGAGCCACAGCGGCAAGTCAATAGAATGGGGCCGCGCTCAACCGGCGACCGCAGGTCGCCACGTGTGTTGTGGCGCGCGCCAGTCGATGCCTTCGAGC
>JANLYD010000305.1:0-8894 GCA_031365465.1 Hyphomicrobiaceae bacterium | reverse complement strand
TCGCGGTCGAATGCGGTTACGCCGCCCGCGTCGTGCGTTTGAAGCGTGACGTCCACGCGGCTGTAGACGTTGAACCACTCGGGGTGATGGTTCATTTTTTCAGCCTTGAGCGCGACGCGCGTCATGAAGCCGAAGGCTGCGTTGAAGTCGTCGAACTTGAATGTTTTCTGGATGGCGTCGCGGCCGTCGACGCGTTTCCACCCTGCCAACTCCGAGAGGGCTTGCTTCAATTCGGTGTCGCTCAAACGTTGTGGCTGTGCCATGCGCTTGTCCTTCAGTTTGGAATGACCAAAGATCGAGTATGACGCTGATCCTATTCGTTTGCCGGGGCAATACGTGCCGCTCGCCGATGGCCGAAGTCGTAGCGCGCGCCAAACCCGGTGCCGGTCTGCGTTTCGCGTCTGCCGGCGTGGCCGTAGAACGCGTGGGC
Organism: Hyphomicrobiaceae bacterium; assembly: GCA_031365465.1. Taxonomy (GTDB): domain Bacteria; phylum Pseudomonadota; class Alphaproteobacteria; order Rhizobiales; family Hyphomicrobiaceae; genus JABFRJ01. The sequence continues at coordinate 8,464 of JANLYD010000305.1, read as the reverse complement.
GCCCCTGCGGATCCCCGCGCCATGTCTTGCGTTGCTGCTGCCGGCCTCGACCTGACCCAACATCGAACACGTGCGGTCAGCGACGCGTTGCTGGCCTCGGCGCAACGCGTGTTTGCGCTCGATCGCTCAGTCAGGGACCAACTCTACGAGAGTCCCCGTCCAATCCCATGTCCGGCCATCGAACTGCTGGCAAGTTTGATCCCAAATGCCAACCTGCTGGACATCGAGGATCCCTGGCACGGCAGCGCTGCCGACTATGCGGCCGCCTTCGCGCTCATCGAACGTGCTGTCGACGCGCTAAATGCTGAATGCTGACGTGGTTCATGCGGGTGGGCGCAACATATGCCGCGCCTTCTCCAGATCCTCGGGCGTATCGACGCCCAAAGGTACAGTATCGACGATCATGACGTCGATGCGAAAGCCATGCTCCAGCGCGCGTAACTGTTCAAGGCGCTCACGTTGTTCGAGCGGCGTCGGGCGCAGGCTGACGAAGCGTTCGAGCGCTGAGCGGCGATAGGCGTAGATTCCGATGTGATGATAAAGGGGGCCGTCGCCCGTGGGCGCAGTGGCGCGGGTGAAATACAGCGCGCGCAGCCGTTGGACCGGGCCTGACGGGCCAGCATCGCCGGAATTGCGATCGACGGGCGTGCCGACGGCCTTTACGACGTTCGGATTGACGCGCTCGTCGGCGACACGAATTTCAGCCGCCAACGTCGCGATATCGACCGCCGGCGTGGTCAGCGGAGCCAGACACTCGGTGACAAGACGCGGCTCGAGCGTCGGCAGATCGCCTTGCAGGTTGACGATTTTGTCGATGTGGCCGTCGGGGTCAATGGCGCACAACGCTTCGTGGATGCGATCGGAGCCGGTGGTGTGGTCGTCGCGCGTCATGACCGCTTCGCCGCCGGCGGCACGAATGACGGCTGCGATCTCGGGACTGTCGGTGGCGACGATCACCCGGCCGATGCGCGCCGCCATGGCGCGTTGCCAGACGTGGACGATCATCGGCAAGCCATTGATGTCGGCCAACGGTTTGTCGGGCAGCCGGGTGGCTTTTAGACGCGCTGGAATGGCAACAAGCGTTCTTTGCACGAGATCCCCCATCGCTTGGTCGCGTCGCGGCCGTTCACCGGTGACAATTCGCCTCGCCTTCTGGTGTTAGAACGGACCGTACGGGTGTTGCAAGCCGGGGCCGGACCCGTATATTTGCAGCGAAACGGAGGGAGTTGCAGGCAATGGCCGCAACTGCCTTGCAGGGGGCGTTGCCTGACGGCGGGCACGGACGGCGGAAGTCAGGAAACATGAGCAATTCCGACAAGTTGAATACTGTGGCGATGGCCGTTTTGTCGGCTGCGCTGTTTGCCTTCGGCGGCAAGACGATGCTGGACATCGTGTCGGTGAAGCATGCGCCGGCAAAACCCGCCTATGCGCTTCCTGCAAGCACTGGCGGGGGCGGAACCGCGACGGCGGCAGCGACCGCGTTCACGTTTGCGAAGGTGGCTGAGTTGTTGCCCAAGGCCAGCGCGGACGCTGGCGCCGACACATTCAAGAAGTGCGCGGCCTGCCATACCGACGCCAAGGATGCGCCGAACAAGGTTGGTCCGAACCTGTGGGGCGTGATCGGTCGTCCGATCGGCCAACATGCCGGCTTCACTTATTCAGAGGCGGTCAAATCCAAAGGCGGCAACTGGACCTGGGAAACGCTTGCGGCCTATCTGCACGATCCGCGCAATTACATTCCGGGCAACAAGATGGCTTTCGCAGGCGTGACAGACGATGCCGATCTGGCCGACTTGCTGGTTTATCTGCGCAAGCAGGCTGACGCGCCGGCCGAGTTGCCGAAGTAACGCGCACATGACTTCGCCCCGAACTCGACATTGGCCTCGCACCTCAAGTGCGGGGCTTTTTCGTACTGATTTCCGCCTGATCAGCCTGCAATGGTGGGCGTTGTGAAGAACTTGTAACTTGGAAGTTGAGGCATTCTCGCAACATGCTAGGCGAGATCAGCCGGCCAAAGAGGCTGCGAACGGGAGACGACGCGCATGGGCACGACCGCCGGTAAAACGGCCGCCGGGAAACTGGCATCGCTCAGCCTGGGGCTTGCCTTAGGCTGGCTTTTGGCGAGCGGCCCCGTCCATGCGCAGGACCAGAAGCGGCATGCGGTTTCGCTGGTCGGCGAGGTGAAGGCGGCCAAAGACTTCAAAAACTTCGAGTGGGTCAATCCGGCGGCGCCGAAGGGCGGCCGTGTCAGACAGTTCGCCAACGGCAGTTTCGACAGCCTCAATCAATTTCCGGCGCAAGGACAAGCCGCATCCGGTTTGGGCCTGATGTACGATCTGCTGTTTGCACGCAGCCCGGACGAAGCGGCGACCGGCTATGGCTTGATCGCCGAATGGCTGTCGTATCCGCCCGACTTCAGTTCGGTCACGTTCGGTTTGCGTCCGATCGCTCGCTTCAACGATGGGAAACCCATTACACCCGAAGACGTCGTGTTCTCGTTCGACGCGCTCAAAAAAGCGTCACCGTTATACTCCACCTACTATCAGCACGTGACGAAAGCCGAGAAGATCGGGCCGAACGAAGTGCGCTTTCTGTTCGACGTCAAAGACAATCGCGAACTGCCGCAGATCGTCTCTGAGCTGCCGATTTTGCCGAAGCATTGGTGGGAGGGCAAAAACGCCAACGGTGAGCCGCGCGACGTCATGAAGTCGACGCTGGAAGTTCCGGTGTCGTCGGGGCCGTACAAGGTGAAGGCGTTCGAACCCGGGCGCTCGATCAGCTACGAGCGGGACCCCAAATGGTGGGCGGCGGACCTGCCGGTTTCCAAGGGGCAATGGAACTTCGACGTCATCGACATCATCTATTATCGTGACCGCGTTGCCCCCTTCGAAGCGTTCAAGCGTGGCGATATCGACTATTGGGTCGAGCCGTCGGCGAAAGCGTGGGCGACGGAATACGAGTTCGACGCGGTGAAGGCGGGCACGGTCAAGAAGGAGGCATTGCCGGTCAAGCGTGTGGCCGCGATGCAGTCTTTCGTGATGAACCTGCGGCGGCCGACATTCCAAGATGTCCGTGTGCGGCAGGCACTCAATCTCGCGTTCGATTTCGAATGGGCCAACAAGAACCTGTTCTTTGGCAACTATACGCGCCTCAACAGCTACTTCGACAATTCGGAGCTTGCTGCAACGGGCTTGCCGCTGGGCCGCGAGCTGGAAATTCTGACCGAGGTCAAGGCCGGATTGCCGCCGGAGGTTTTCACGACCGAGTTCAAGGCGCCCAGCGGCGATCCGCGGCGCAATCTGGCGGCAGCGTCGAAGCTGCTGGCTGAAGCTGGGTATACGAACAAAGGTGGCGCTGCGGTGAATGCTGCGGGTCAACAGTTGGCGTTCGAGTTCCTGCTCGACGATCCGCAGTTGGAGCGCGTAGTGCAACCGTATGTCAAAAGCCTGTCGGCGCTCGGTGTCCGGGTCACCATCCGGAACGTGGACAGCGCGCAGTATCAGCGGCGCATCAACGACTTCGACTACGACATGATCTTCGGGCAGTTCGCGCAGTCGGAAAGCCCGGGCAACGAGCAGCGCGAATTTTTCGGCTCGTCGACGGTGGACGTGCGGGGTAGCCACAATCTGGCGGGCATCAAAAATCCGGCCATCGACGCCATTATCGAGAAAGTGATCTTCGCAAAAAACCGGGCCGATCTCGTTGCCGCGACTCGGGCCTTGGACCGTGCGCTGCTATGGAACCACTATGTCGTGCCGACGTGGTATCGCGCGACCGAGTGGATTGCCCATTGGGATAAATTCAGTCGTCCGGCAACATTGCCGGCGCGCGGAGTCAGCTTCCAACAGACATGGTGGTACGACGAGGCAAAGGCCAAGGTGCTGACTGCGACGAAGCCGTAAAAGCCACATAGATGCCGATCAACTTGCGCTGGCCGACGAAACGCCAGTCAACAGAGTGAGTATCGCATGACACGATGGACGTGGGCCAAGGCGCGGATGGCGTTTAAATACGCATCAACGCTCTGCGCTGTCATTGCGGTGCAGGCGCTCTCAGTGTGTGGGACCAGCGCCGAACCGGTGCACGGGTTGTCGTCGTTCGGCGATCTCAAATACAAGCCGGGCTTTGCGCACTTCGACTACGTCAATCCGGCTGCTCCCAAAGGCGGCAGGCTCGTCACCATCGGCACGCAGGCGCTTTCCACGTTCGACAGTTTCAACGCGTTCATTCTCAAGGGTGACGCGGCGCAGGGCGTAGCTGAGCTGGTTTATGATTCGTTGATGACACGCGCGACGGACGAACCGGATTCGCTCTATGGGCTGTTGGCCGAGAGTGCCGATGTGGCCGCTGACAAACGGTCGGTGGTGTTCAAGATCAGACCTGAGGCCAAATTCGCCGATGGCACGCCGGTGACTGCTGCGGACTGCGTGTTCACGTTCCAAGCCCTGAAGGAAAAGGGGCATCCGATGTTTGGTAGCCTGCTGCGCAATGTGGAGAGCGCTACGGCTGTCGATGCGCTGTCCGTGCGCTACACGTTCAAGGGCGACGAAATCCGCGATCTGCCGCTGGTAGTGGCCGTCATGCCGGTGCTGCCGAAGGCGTTCTATGACACGCATCCGTTCGATCAGAGTTGGCTCGACCGGCCGCTGGGTTCGGGGCCTTACAAGATCGGCGACTACAATCAAGGGAGTTCGGTGACGTTTACCCGCCGCACCGACTACTGGGGCAAGGATCTGAACGTGACGCGCGGTCGCTTCAACTTCGACGAGGTCAAGTATGACTATTACCGGCTGCGTACGGCGGGGATGCAGGCACTGAAAGCGGGGCTGGTGGATCTGCGCGAGGAATTCACGTCCAAGGATTGGGCGACAGCGTACGACATCGCGCCCGTGCACGAAGGCAAGATGAACTTGAAGCTCATGCCGGATCAAAATCCGTCTGGCACGCAGGGTTATTGGATCAACACGCGGCGGGCCAAGTTTGCAGATGTGCGGGTGCGGCAGGCGCTCGGCTATGCGTTCGATTTCGAGTGGGCGAACAAGCACCTGTTCTACAACGCCTATAAGCGCACCGCGAGCTACTTCGAGAATTCGGCGCTGAAGGCTTCGGGCTTACCGTCGGCCGGAGAACTGGCCCTGCTGGAGCCGTTTCGCGACAAGGTGGCTGCGGAAGTGTTCGGCGAAGCGCAGACGCCGCCGGTGTCGAATGGGAGCGGCAGCGATCGAAAGATGATGGCTGAGGCCGAGCGCCTGCTGAACGCCGCCGGCTACGTCAAGAAAGACGGCAAACGCATCACGCCCGACGGCCAGCTTTTCAGCATCGAATTCCTGATCAGCGATCCGTCCAGCGAGCGCATTCTGGCTCGCTTCATCAGTAACCTCCAGGGCATCGGCATCGACGCGAGTGCGCGCATGGTGGACGAAGCGCAGTATCTTCGCCGCGTGAAGGCCTTCGATTACGACATCGCGAGTTCGCGCTTCACGATGCAGATCACGCCGGGACCGGAACTCAAGATCTTCTTTGGCAGCGAGGCGGCCGCGAGCGAAGGCAGCTTCAACATGGCCGGCATCAAGGATCCTGTCGCGGATGCACTGATCGCCAAAATCGTTACCTCGCGGTCGCGGGAGGAATTGCAGACGGCAGGCCGTGCGCTGGATCGCGTCTTGCTGGCCGGATATTATTGGGTGCCCAACTGGTATCAGTCTACGCACAAGCTCGCGTTCTGGGACAAGTTCGAGTGGCCGAAGCAGCAGCCGCTCTACGATACAGGCATCCTCGACACGTGGTGGTATGCGTCCGACAAAGCCGCAAAACTGACATCGAACTAGCCCGCACCTCGATTTCACGCACACGGAGAGCGACCCGCCGATGGCCGCCTACCTTTTCAAACGGTTTCTGCTGATTTTTCCCACTCTGTTCGGCATCATGCTGATCAGTTTTGCGGTCATCCAATTTGCGCCGGGTGGGCCCATCGATCGCATCATCGCGCAGGTCCAGGGCACCGAAGTTTCGGCCAGCGACCGGGTCGGCGGTGGCGGCGGCGGCGATGGTCTGGGAGGACGCAACGCAAATCAGACGATCTCCGGCGAGAGTTCGAAATATCGTGGTGCGCAAGGACTGGATCCGGCCTTCATCAAAAGCCTCGAAAAGCAGTTCGGTTTCGACAAGCCGGCCCACGAGCGCTTTTTTCTCATGCTTAAAAACTATATCCAGTTCGACTTCGGCAAGAGCTACTTCCGCGACGTGTCGGTGCTGCAGTTGATCCGCGAAAAGATGCCGGTGTCGATCTCGCTGGGACTGTGGATGACGCTGGCGACGTATCTGCTGTCGATCCCGCTCGGCATCCGAAAGGCTGTTCGCGACGGCGAGAAATTCGATACGTGGTCGTCGGCGGTGCTGGTGGTGGGCTATGCGGTGCCGCCGTTTCTGGTCGGCGTCATCTTGCTGGTGTTTTTTGCGGGCGGATCGTTTTTCCAGCTGTTTCCATTGCGCGGCCTGACGTCGGAAGGGTGGGCGCAGCTGTCGTGGTTTGCGAAGGCGAAGGACTATCTGTGGCATCTCGTGCTGCCGCTGACGGCGCTGGCGCTCGGATCTTTCACGACGATGACGTTCTTGACCAAGAACGCGTTTCTCGACGAAATCCGTAAGCAATATGTCGTCACCGCGCGCGCCAAGGGGCTGACGGATTCCCGCGTGCTCTATGGTCATGTCTTCCGCAACGCGATGCTGCTGGTGATCGCGGGTTTCCCCAGCGCCTTCGTGCATGCGTTCTTCTCGGGATCGCTGCTGATCGAGAAAATATTCTCGCTGGACGGGCTGGGACTGCTGGGTTGGGAAAGCCTGATCAACCGCGACTATCCGGTGATATTCGCAACCATGTATATTTTCGCGCTGCTGGGGCTTGTCATCAAGCTGCTGTCCGACTTCATCGCAACGCTCGTCGATCCGCGGATCGACTTTGAAAGCCGGGAGATCTGATCATGGATGTTCCCGCCGAAATGCTGTTGCCGCGCGACGATGCCAGGGTGGACGTGGTGCCCTCGGTGCCGCCGCGCCGCTGGCAGGTTATCAGCCGGCTCGCGTTGAGCCCGATCAATCGCCGCCGCTGGCAGAACTTCAAAAGTAATCGCCGTGGCTATTACAGCTTCCTGATTTTCCTGACGCTGTTCGTAGTCAGCCTGTTCGCCGAGTTCATCGCCAACGACAAGCCGATCCTCGCGCGTTACAAGGGCGAATGGCTGGTGCCGGTATTGGTAAATTACCCGGAGGAGAAATTCGGCGGCTTCCTGGCCGTCACCGATTACAAAGACCCGGTCATCTACGACGAGATCCAGGCCAACGGCTGGATGCTGTGGCCGCCGATCCGCTACTCCTACAGCTCGGTGAACAAGGACACGCCGCACTTCAAGTCGCGATCCGGCGCTGCCTGCCTGGCGTTTCCAGATCCGCCGCCCTGGGCGACGCGTTCGGCGCTGTGCGACGCGCCAACCGATCAGTTGCAGCGGTTCGAGACGCTTGGCAATCGCAACTGGTTTGGAACGGACGATCAAGGCCGGGACGTGCTGGCGCGGCTGATCTACGGGTTCCGCATTTCGGTGCTGTTCGGGCTGATCCTAACGACGCTGTCGTCGATCATCGGCATCGCGGCGGGCGCGGTGCAGGGTTATTTTGGCGGCTTGGTCGATATTCTGTTCCAGCGGTTTCTGGAAATCTGGTCGTCGATCCCGACGCTGTTCGTGCTGATCATCATCTCGTCGGTGCTGTCACCGGGGTTCTGGGTGCTGCTCGGCATCCTGTTGCTGTTCGAGTGGACGCATCTGGTGCATTACGTGCGCGCCGAGTTCCTGCGCGGCCGCAATCTCGAATACGTGACGGCGGCACGCGCGCTCGGCCTGTCGAATGCCAAAATCATGTATCGCCACATCCTACCGAACGCGACAGTGGCGACGCTGACGTTTTTGCCGTTCAACCTGTCGGGCGCGATCACGGCGCTTACGTCGCTCGATTTTCTTGGTCTGGGATTACCGCCGGGGTCGCCGTCGCTGGGTGAGCTGGCCTCGCAAGCGTACGGCAATCTACAGGCGCCGTGGCTGGGCTTTGCCGCGTTCTTTTCGATCGCATCGCTGTTGTCGCTGCTGATCTTCATCGGCGAAGGGGTGCGCGACGCACTCGACCCCAGAAAGACGTTCCGATGACCCAGTTGATCGCCGAGGAGAAAATCCTCGTGGAGCATGCCGCCGATACGCTGGTGCGCGTGCGCGATCTCGAAGTCGCGTTCGGGCACGGCGCACGGCGGTCGATGGCGGTGAAGGGTGTGTCGTTCTCGATCGGCAAGGGCGAGACGGTGGCGCTGGTGGGCGAAAGCGGGTCGGGCAAGACCGTGTCCGCCATGTCGATCCTGAAGTTGTTGCCGTATCCGGCCGCATCGCATCCGGCGGGCGAGATTTTCTTCGAGGGCACCGAC
>JANLYD010000478.1:0-7148 GCA_031365465.1 Hyphomicrobiaceae bacterium | reverse complement strand
TTCGACAACTCCATGGCCTTGGCGACCATGCCCATGCCGCGACCGGCTGCCGGCGTCAATACGACCTTGGCGCCGAGAAAGCGCATCAGCTTGCGGCGTTCGACGCTGAAAGTTTCAGCCATCGTGATGACCAGCGGGTAGCCCTTCTGGGCACACACCATGGCAAGCCCGATGCCGGTGTTGCCGCTGGTGGCTTCGACAACGGTTTGACCGGGCTTCAGCTCTCCCGATTTTTCGGCGGCCTCGATCACGCCGAGGGCGAGGCGGTCTTTGACCGAGCCAAGCGGATTGAAGGCCTCGACCTTGACGAATAGGTTAATATCGGGTGGCGCAAGGCGATTGATCCGCACGATCGGCGTGTTGCCGACGGTTTCGAGGATATTCTGATATTTGCGGCCCATGCGATTGCTCCAAAATGCTGAACTGGCTGTCTCGTACGCAACAAGGGCCTTTTAGCTCAGCCGCGCAACCGTTGCAAAAGGCGTTAGTGACGTCTCCAGGTCGACAAATCGGCCGATACGCTGCGTCGCCGACATGCTTGCACGCGTGGCAGGCCGCCGATATAAGGCGGCATCTCAGACATGAGAACCTCGCGTAGCGTGCACCCTTGGAGGCCGCGCGAGGCCGTAATGGTCCGGCCGTGACGCTGCAACGAGCGTCGCGCGGGCCTAATTCCTATTGGAGACTGAAGCCATGGCACTAGCAGAAATCAAAGCCACGGCGCGTCCGAGAGCCGGCAAGGGGGCCGCTCGCCAGGTGCGTCGTGAGGGAAGAGTTCCGGGCGTGATCTACGGCGACAAGCAGGACGCCGTGACAATCGCGCTCGACAGCAATGAACTGAGCAAAGTCATTGCCAAGGGTAAGTTTCTGTCGACGTTGTTTAACGTCGACATCGATGGCGCCAAAACCCGCGTCATCCCGCGCGACGTGCAACTCGACCCGGTCAAGGACTTCGCAATTCATGTCGATTTCCAGCGCGTGGGCCCGGGCGGCAAAATTCGCGTCAACGTGCCGTGCAAGTTCATCAACGAAGCGGCCTCGCCCGGCCTGAAGCGCGGCGGCGTGCTCAATATTGTGCGTCACGATGTGGAAGTGATCTGCTCGGCCGACGCCATTCCGGCGTTCTTCGAGTTCGACATGACCGGCATCGAAATCGGCCGTTCGATCCACATTTCGGCAACGACCCTGCCCGCTGATGTGTCGCTGGTGATCCGCGATCGCGACTTTACAGTGGCGACAATTGCTGGTGCCAAGGCGCAGGACGAAGAAGCCAAACCCGCCGCTGGCGATGCCGCTGCTACGGCTGCTACCGCCGCCGCTGCGGGCGATGCCAAGGCTGCTGCTGGTGGCAGTAAAGATGCCAAGGCCGCAGCGCCGGCTGCTGGCGCGAAGCCTGCGGCCAAACCCGCCGCCAAGAAGTAATAAAAGGCAGCGAATAGTGAGTAGCGAATTGCGAACAGGGAAGTTCAAAGGCACTCGCACCTTTGGGATCCTTATGCGCTACTCGCCATTTGCTATTCGCTTTCGAACGTCATGAAGCTGATCGTCGGACTCGGTAATCCGGGCGCCGACTATGCGCTGCACCGCCATAACATCGGTTTCATGGCGGTGGACCGCATCGCGGACGTGCATCGGTTGCCGCCGTGGCGGAAGAAATTCTCGGCCTTGATCACCGAAGGCGACGTTGGCGGCGCACGCGTGCTGCTGATGAAGCCGCAGACGTACATGAACGACAGCGGACGAGCGGTGCAGGAAGCGGCGCATTTCCACAAAGTCGGTCTTGGTGACATCGTTGTGATGCACGACGAACTGGATCTGGCGCCGGCTAAGCTGCGCGTCAAAACCGGTGGTGGGAACGCGGGTCATAACGGTTTGCGATCGATAACGGCTCATCTTGGCAACGAGTATGTGCGGGTGCGGCTCGGCATCGGGCATCCCGGCGCGAAAGACCTCGTGCATAATTGGGTGTTGGGGAATTTCGCCAAGGCCGATGCTGTTTGGCTCGACGACATGCTAAGCGCGATTGCTCGTGCTGCGCCGAGACTGGCTGACGGGAACTTCGAGCGGTTTCAGACCGACGTGGCGCAGGCTTTTGCGCCTGAGAAAGCAGAGCCGAAACGCGCGGCACCAGCAGACGAGCCGAAAGCGAAACCCGCACGCCATCCGGCTGGGGAGCGCGGCAATAAGCAACAGAACGCGATCGCTGAAAATCTGCGCAAGTGGATGGAAGCCCGCAAGAAAAGCGACTAGCGAGTTTCGGCGGCCGTTTGGCGGGCGCTAGGGCCGCCCAGCTTGCCATTGCACTTCAGATCAAATTTCAAGGACGACCCATCATGGGCTTCAAATGCGGCATCGTCGGTTTGCCCAACGTCGGCAAGTCCACCCTGTTCAATGCCTTGACGCAGACGGCGCAAGCAGAAGCCGCCAACTATCCATTCTGCACGATCGAGCCGAACGTGGGCGAAGTTGGCGTGCCTGATCCACGGCTCGACGGTCTGGCCGCGATTGCGAAGTCGGCGAAGATCATTCCGACGCGCCTGACGTTCGTCGACATCGCGGGCTTGGTGCGCGGCGCATCCAAGGGCGAGGGATTGGGCAATCAGTTCCTCAGCCATATCCGTGAAGTTGACGCCGTTGCTTATGTTCTGCGTTGTTTCGAGGACGGCGACGTCACACACGTCGAAAACCGTATCGATCCGCTGTCAGATGCCGACATCGTCGAAACCGAACTGATGCTGTCGGATCTCGAAAGCCTGGAGAAGCGCGTCAACGCTCTGGAAAAGAAAGCGAAGCAAGGCGACAAAGAGAGCAAGGCGTTGCACGCGGTCGTCGAGAAGGTGTTGCCGCTGCTGCGCGAAGGTAAGCCTGCCCGCATGACGGTTCTTAACGACGACGAGAAACCACTGTTCAAGTCGCTGCAGTTGTTGACGGCGAAACCCGTCGTCTATGTGTGTAACGTCGATGAAGCGTCGGCTGCGACCGGCAACAGTTTTTCAGCCAAGGTTGCCGAACGAGCCAAGGCGGAGGGCGCGGCCAGTGTCATCATCTCGGCCAAGATCGAGAGCGAGTTCGCCGGGCTGGCGCCAGAGGACCGCGACGCATTCCTGGCCGATCTCGGCTTGAAAGAAGCTGGCCTCAACCAGTTGATCCGTGCGGGGTACGGGTTGCTCGACCTGATTACTTACTTCACGGTAGGGCCGAAGGAAGCGCGGGCATGGACGATCACCCAAGGTACCAAAGCGCCGGCTGCGGCAGGCGTCATTCATACCGACTTCGAAAAAGGATTTATCAGGTCTGAAACCATCGGGTACGACGACTACATGACGCTCAAGGGTGAAGCTGGCGCGCGAGACGGCGGAAAGATGCGGCTCGAGGGCAAGGAGTACGTCGTGCGGGACGGCGACGTCCTGCACTTCAGATTTGCGAACTAAAAGCCGCAACTAGGGCATTTGCAATGGGTTTGATGGTGTTGTTGCAGCCGCGCCTGTCACCGTTCAGCAACATGGCTGAAGTACCACATCCGCCCACTGAAATGTACACGCGGGCTTAACTGCTGTGGAAACAAACTTGCACCTGTGCGACCAAGTGCACATCTTATCTCTATAGGATGTGCGTGCGTCGGTGTTGCGTGTGCGAGCGTAAACACTTCAGGACAGCGGATATGAATGCGGCCCGATTAATCGTCATGGGAGCAGTGCTCGGCATCATCAGCCAAGCCGCGCTCGCCTTCCAGGAAACGTCCGGCGCAAGCACGGCTGGCGTAAACGGCGCGCCCTCAGCAGAAATTAACGTTCCCGGCGCAAGCAAGGCCGCTGGCACCGAAATCAAGGTCCCAGGCCTCGGAACCATCGGCGCACTGCCAAAGCTCGATTTCGGCCTCGAGCTACTTTATGGGGCAACTGCTCAGACCGGTCCACGCGATGACAAGCAAGACACCGGCGCTCAGATCCGAGGCACGCTGAAGTATCGTTTCCCGAACTGAATTTGGGACGGTATGCGTCGATCGGCTGCCGGCAGCGCCGAGAACCGTGCGAGACGTGAGAACATCGATTGCAACGAATGTCGAAGCTGCCTGAACTCAAGGCCGCATCAGTGCACGCGCTCACAGCGCTTGGTGCGGTTTGCGCGTTGTTTTCGATCCACGCTGCACTTGCCCGCTCTCCAGAAATCGCGTTTGCATGGCTCGGTGTGGCGTTTGTGATCGACGGCGTCGACGGTTTCTTCGCGCGGCGTTACGACGTCAAAACCGTGCTGCCGCACATCTCGGGCGAAACGTTGGATCTTTGCGTCGACTATGTGACGTACGTCTTCGTCCCCGTGTTGTTGCTGCAGATAGGCGGCCCGTTACAGGGTGCCTCGGGCATGGTGTTGAGCGCGCTCATCCTGACGACCGCGCTGTACCATTTCGCCGACACAAGCTCTAAGGCCGACGACAATTGTTTTGTCGGATTTCCGGCGGTCTGGAACCTCGTCGCGTTTTACGTCTACGCGTTGGTGCCACCGCTCTGGGTCACGTACGTGATGATCCTGTCGTGTTGCGCGCTATCGTTCGTGCGCTTGCGTTGGGTGCATCCCATGCGCGTCGTCGCCCATCGGGGGCTGACACTGTGCGTGACGCTGGCGTGGTTCGTCGCGGCCGCTTGGGTCGTCTCGCACGGCTTTCCCGCCGATCAATGGACGGGGCTCCTCCTCGCAGCGACTGCCTTCTACGGCATAGGCCTGTCGCTCTTCTTCAGCCTAAGGCGTTGAAGCGCGTCTCTCACGCGGCCCTGTCCTTGGCATTGCGATTCTTGGGCGCAGCGGAAACGTCATAGTTGAGAACCGGCGAAAGCCAGCGTTCACATGTCGCGACATCCCAGCCCTTGCGGCGTGCATAATCCTCGACTTGATCGCGCTCGACCTTGCCTACGCCGAAGTAATGGCTGGCGGGATTTGCGAAGTAAAATCCGCTGACGGCGGAGCCCGGCCACATCGCGTAGCTTTCGGTGAGTTGAATGCCGGCACTTTTTTCGACATCCATCAGCGACCAGAGTGTTGCCTTCTCGGTATGATCGGGTTGAGCGGGATAGCCGGGAGCAGGGCGGATACCCGTGTACTTTTCGCCGATCAGTTCCTCGTTGGTGAGAATTTCCGTGGCCGCATACCCCCAGAACTCGCGGCGGACGCGCATGTGGAGATGCTCGGCGAAGGCTTCCGCGAGCCGATCGGCAAGGGCCTTCAACATGATGCGTCCATAGTCGTCGGTCGGCTTGAAATATTTCTGCAGCGCTGCCTCTTCACCGATGCCGGTGGTAACAGCGAAGGTGCCGATGTGGTCGGCGAGGGCGGTGTCTAGCGGCGCTATGAAATCTGACAGCGCGGTGTTGGCACGTTCGCGGCCGCCCGGCCCCTTGTGCTCACGGGCGATCTGCTGGCGCAGTGTATGGACGCGTGCGCGCTCGGATTTGCGTGCGGTATCGGTATAAATAACGATGTCGTCACCGATGCTGTTGGCCGGCCAGAAGCCGATCACGCCGTTGGCGACAAGCCATTTCTCATCAACGATGCGGCGCAGAAGCGCCTCGGCATCTTTGAAAAGCTTGGTTGCTTCGACGCCGACGACGTTGTCCTTGAGGATCGTCGGGTAGCGCCCCGTCAACTCCCACGTGGAGAAAAACGGTGTCCAATCGATGGTGTCGACGAGACGGCCGAGATCGTAGTTGGCGAAGTTGCGGGCGCCAAGGAACGTCGGCGCTTTCGGTGCGCCCTCAGACCAGTCGATCTTGAAACTGTTCGCGCGGGCAACGGCCAGGGGCAGTCGTACTTTTTTCTGCTCACCCTTTAAATGGTTCTCGCGGATTTTCACATACTCGGCAGAAATTCCAGCAATGTAAGGTTTGGAATCGGTGGGCGACAGAAGTTGCGATACGACGCCGACGGCGCGACTGGCGTCGGTGACGTAGATGGCTTGATTGGTCGTGTAGTGCGGCGCGATCTTCACAGCTGTGTGGACGCGACTGGTGGTCGCCCCGCCGATGAGCAGCGGCACGTGAAAATTCTGCCGCTGCATCTCGGCGGCAACCGTGCACATTTCATCGAGTGACGGCGTGATCAGGCCAGAAAGGCCGATGATGTCGGCGTTCTCGCGCTTTGCGACTTCGAGGATCTTTTGCGCAGGCACCATGACGCCGAGGTCGATGACTTCGTAGTTGTTGCATTGGAGCACGACGCCGACGATGTTCTTGCCGATGTCGTGCACGTCGCCTTTGACGGTGGCCATGACGATCTTGCCCGCTGCCGGCTTGTCGGCGACGCCGGATGCAATTTTTTCGGCTTCGAGATACGGCTGGAGATAGGCCACGGCCTGTTTCATGACGCGCGCGCTTTTGACGACCTGGGGCAGAAACATCTTGCCTGCGCCAAAGAGATCGCCAACGACATTCATGCCGGCCATCAGCGGGCCTTCGATGACGTGCAACGGCTTGTCGGCGATCCGGCGCGCTTCCTCGGTATCAACCTCGATAAAATCCGTGATGCCGTGCACCAGTGCGTGCGTGAGTCGCGCCCCGACATCGGCGTTGCGCCAGGCAAGATCGGCTTCTTTTTTCTTGCCGCCGCCGGCCTTGTAGCGCTCAGCGGCTTCCAGCAGGCGGTCGGTACCGTCTTCGCGTTGATTGAGGACGACATCTTCGCAGCGTTCGCGGAGTTCTGCGGGAATGTTGTCGTAGACGGCGAGTTGGCCCGCGTTGACGATGCCCATGTCCATCCCGGCCTGGATAGCGTGATACAGAAAGACCGAATGCATGGCTTCGCGGACTTGCTCGTTGCCGCGAAAGCTGAACGACAGGTTGGAGACGCCGCCGGAAATATGGACCAAGGGGAAGCGACGCTTTATTTCTCGCGTCGCCTCGATGAAATCGACGCCGTAATTGTTGTGCTCTTCGATGCCGGTTGCGACGGCAAAAATATTCGGATCGAAGATGATGTCTTCGGGTGGGAAGCCGACTTCTTCAGTGAGGATCTTATAAGCGCGCGAACATATTTCGACTTTGCGATCCTTCGTGTCGGCTTGGCCTTTTTCGTCGAAGGCCATGACGACGACGGCTGCGCCATAGCGAAGGCATTTCGTCGCCTGCTCGCGGAACTGCGCTTCGCCCTCTTTCATCGAG
>JANLYD010000461.1:0-3784 GCA_031365465.1 Hyphomicrobiaceae bacterium | reverse complement strand
CCCTCACCCGCCCCGCCTCATACGCCTGCGTATTGGCGGCAGCGATGCGGAAAATCGGATTGGCAATTCCATGCGCCGCCGCTTTCTCGGCGAGATAGCCGAGAATATGCTCGCCTTCGGTCAGTCCGCCGCGTTCCATGTCGCGCAGCATCGAGGCTTTGTACGTACTCCCGGCGGCATTGAACACGCGCAGATAATCGTGGATCATCGGCTCGGGGATCACGTGGCCTTCCGCCGTCGCGATTGCTACGATCGAGCGCAGCGTGCTCTCGATCAGCCAGGGACCATCCGCCGTTTTATTGACCGTCCCGATTGCCTGCCGCGTCAGCGTCGTGACGCTGGCCACGGTGCCCAGGTGCACGAGCTTGCGCCAGAGTTGGAACCGAATGTCCGGCACCGCCTGCGCTTTCACTTGCGGCGTCGGGAACAGCGCGGCGAGCGTCGTCACGCGCTCGCTCATCCGCCCGTCGAGTTCGCCGAACACGATCTCGTTCCACTCGGCCATGTTGTGAATGGTGCCATCGAGCTTGAGCGTCGCCTGGATCTTGGCCAAGCCGCCGATCACGCGATCTGCACCGAACTCGGCGACCAGCCGGTCGATATGCTTCATGCCGTTGAGGATCGGCAGCACGGCCGTACTCGAACCCATCGCCGGCCGGATGGCTGCGATGGCGCTGTCGAGGTCGTAGGCTTTCGCGGTCAGAAGAACGATGTCGAATGCGTCAGTCGCTGCAACGGTCGTCACTGCCTGCACCGGTCGGCGCAGCGATCCGAACGGGCTCTCGATCATCAGCCCGTCGCGGTCGAGCGCGGCCTTGCGGGGTGGCCGCACGAGAAACGTCACGGCGGCGCCATTGGACGCGAGATACCCGCCGAAGTAGCCGCCGAGGGCACCGGCGCCGAGCACGAGAATTCGCATGGGACAGCACCTCGAAGGGTCGATGCAAGTGCCCACATCTACCACGCGCCCGCCTCAGGCCAAGCGCGATCCGTAGCTCGGCCGATCAACCGGGCGAGCGCTTAGAAACCGCGTGCGCCGTCTGCCGACGAGGCGCAGGCACGGTCGAGCGCGGCCAGCACGCGAGCCAGCCACGTGCCGGCACGGTTCGATTGTGCAGTGCGGTGAAAATCTGCCGAAGCGGTGGTCGAGGACATGATCATCTCCAGGGTTCATCTTCTGATATGTGGCATACCACGCAGTTGCGAGATGCTCAACCCGATTGCAAGACGCCGACGACGCCTTGGTGTCGCAGGTTGTGCGACACGCCGTGAACCCTTATTTGTTGCGCCAATAGCCCGCTCTTTCTGTTCGAGGTTCCGTGTCCACGCCCATTCCGTTGCCTGCCTCCGACGATGACGCTGTCGTGCCCTTCGCCACCCGGTTGAATGGGGTCAGCGGCCGTCTGGTGCGCCTTGGTCCAGCCGTCGACGAGATCCTGTCGAAGCATGATTATCCCGAAGTCGTCAGCGTGGCGCTCGGCGAGGCACTGGTGCTTGCGGCGCTGCTGGGATCGGCCTTGAAGTTCGACGGACAGTTGATTTTGCAGACCAAGACCGATGGTCCGCTGGGGCTGCTGGTCGCCGATTACATGGCGCCGGGCAAACTGCGCGGGTATGCCAGCGTCGACCCCGAGCGCTTGTCGGTCGCCATGACCGAGGGCGGAACACCAGCGCAGAAACAGATGCGATTGCTCGGCAAAGGCTATCTCGCCATGACGATCGATCCCGGCGGCGACCTCGATCGCTATCAGGGCATCGTCGAACTCGACAACGCGACGTTGGCCGATGCGGCGCACACCTATTTCCGGCAATCGGAGCAGTTGCCGACGCTGATCCGCTTAGCTGTCGCCCGCCATTTCACCGACGGCGCCTGGCGGTGGCGCGCAGGCGGCTTGATGATCCAGCAGGTTGCACGCGGCGGTGGAATCTCGGTGGCTCCCGCGTCAGCCGAGGAGCGCGACGCCGCCCTCGAAGGCGAGCAGGACGAAGACTGGAACCGCATCAAGATGTTGGCGGGAACGGTCGAGGATCACGAACTGATCGACCCGCTGCTCGCGCCCCAGCGTCTGCTGTTCCGCCTGCTGCACGAGGAGGGCGTCACCGCCCGGCCAGCGCTGCCCCTGGTGGCCGAATGTCGCTGCTCGCGCGACCGTCTGCTCGGCTATCTGCAAGGGTTCGATGCCGCCGCATTGGCCGATCTCCGCGACGAAAACGGCGATCTCACAGCCACCTGCGAGTTCTGTTCGACCGTCTATCGCTACGGCAAGGAAGATGGCGTGAGCTAACCCCTGTTGTCTCGCGCGCCCGATCCGGCGGTGACCCGCAAATTGGTGCTGATGCGTGACCAACCCGATGTCGCTCACGCTCTCTCCACTGTCATCCAACGTGTGCGCAACGCCTAGCCCTCTCTGCCCTCGTCATCCCGGCGAAGGCCGGGACCCACGGCAGGCTACCGCATGCTTGAGGCTCCGAATACGCCCGTCGTCGTTGGGTTTCCCGATTCCGGTGAGGTGACGACTTTACCCAACCTGCACGTTGCCGTGGCTCCCGGCCTGCGCCGGGATGACGTGGCTGACGAAAAGTGAGGCGCTTTGCTTTGATGTCCAGGCATCGTTTGGATGGATATTCAAGGCATGACGGGTGGGTTGTGCCGGTGTGGCAGGGCCGCGCGATTGAAACGCCTGCTTGTCCTTCACACCCGCGCCTTCGCAGGCAGCATCCGGAACGTCGTCTTGATCCGTCGCACCGTGCCCGTCCGCGCGCGCATGACGACGGTTTCGGTTTCGGCGAACTCGCCACGGAAATGCACGCCGTCGAGCAGCGAGCCGTCGGTCACGCCGGTGGCTGAGAAAATGCTGTCACCCGAAGCCATCTCCTGCATCGTATAGACGCGGCGGATGTCTGTTATGCCCATGGCGAACGCGCGTTGGATCTGCGCCTGCCCCTCAGCCCCTTTGTCGGGCTTCAGGCGGCCCTGCATCTGACCGCCGATGCACCGCAATGCCGCCGCCGCCAGCACACCTTCCGGTGCGCCGCCCGACCCGAGATACATGTCGATGCCGCTTTTTTGCGGGTCGGTCGTCCAGATCACCCCGGCAATGTCGCCGTCGCGGATCAGCCGCACAGAAGCGCCGCACGCCCGCACCTGCCGCAGCAGATCGTCATGGCGCGGGCGGCCGAGCATACACACGGTGATGCGTTCGATGCCCACGCCCTTTGCCTTGGCCAGCTTGCGCAAATTGTCGGCGACGGGCGCGTCGATGTCGATGAGACCGTCGGGATAGCCCGGCCCGATGGCGATCTTGTCCATGTACATGTCGGGCGCGTTCAGCAGTCCACCGCGCTCGGCGATGGCGATGACGGCCAGTGCGTTCGGCTCGGCCTCGGCGCAGATCGTGGTGCCTTCCAGCGGATCGACGGCGATGTCCACGACAGGCCCGATCCCGGTGCCCAGTTCCTCGCCGATGTACAGCATCGGCGCTTCGTCCATCTCGCCTTCGCCGATCACCACCCGGCCCTTGATGTTGACCTTCGCCAGTTCCTCCCGCATCGCCTTCACGGCGGCACCATCGGCCGAATTCTTGTCGCCCCGGCCGCTCCATTCCGCCGAAGCGATGGCGGCGGCTTCCGTCACGCGTGCGATCTCGATCGACAACACACGGTCGAGGCCAGGAAGAGTTGCGTCGGTTGCTTTGTTGACGGACATAGGGCGGTCTCTCGCTCGGCTGGCGGGGCGTGCACTCTCTTGCAGTCCTTGCCAGTGTTGCGCGACGAGTGGCAAGAG
>JANLYD010000448.1:0-1702 GCA_031365465.1 Hyphomicrobiaceae bacterium | reverse complement strand
CGACTGCGCGATGGCGGGCGACGCGACGGCGGTCGACGCAGCAGCGCCGGCCGCGGCGGCTTTCATGAACTTGCGACGATTGACTGACGACATGGGGTTGGTTCCCTCCCTGGAAGCGACCGTCGCCCTGATGGCCCGAGGTAAGGCGGGCCGAGGGGCAGCGTGTGCGCGCACGCCATGCCCCATAGTTGCAGCAAGAGCAAGGCCACGACTGCGCTTATGCGTTGAAAGCGGGCTTATTAGTCCTACTGCGTCACGCAGCTTCGGCCAACTGTGATACAGCGTTTGGCCTTGCGCAGCACGGACATCGGTCGAGCCGGGCCGCGAGGCCGACAGCGAGTTCACGCCGCAGCGTCGCGATCGAATTTGTCACGTGACGTTCGGTGCGGATCGGCAGCGCCGCGCGGGCGGTGATGTTCGGGAAGGGCAGATTTTTCGAAGATGTCGCCGCTGTGGATTTCCGAGGGGGAAAAAGCTGCCCTCTCGGACACCAGGAAAGCGTAGGCGGCGATGCACAGCGTGGCGTGGTGATGGAAGCCTCGCCAACCTCGGCCTTCGAAATGACCGAGGCCGACTTCCTGTTTCAATTCCAGATAATCCCGCTCGATCCGCCAGCGGAGTTTGATCACGTGCACGAGGTGCGCGAACGTCACGGTTGCATCGAGCGTCGAGAGCCAGAACTTCGTCGGCGCTTTCTCATCCTCGGGCCATTCGATCAGCAGCCATTCTTCGGCGATCGTCTGCGTTGCCACGTCGCGATCGTGCGCCGAACGTACCCTGACGCGCGCGAAGCGCCCCGAAAGTGGCGCGTTGGAGCCTTCCCGCCATGTGACCTTGCGCCAGCTGCTCTTCGGCAGATCGAGTGCAAGTTGTTCAACGCTCACAGGCTTGTTCGCCTCGTCGAACACAGGCCGCACCGGCGGCCGTCCGCGCCCGGAATACGGCGCGGGCGGCAGGGATTCCGTGCCCGGCCCCCAAACGGTCGTGCTCGATTTGACGCCGACGGCGTACACGAGGCCGAGCGCCGCGAGACTGTTGCGGAACTTGGCTTCGACGCCGTACGCCGCATCGGCGAGAACCGTGCCGCGCGGCAATCCCGTTGCACACGCCGAGCGGATCTGATCGAGCGCGATTTGCGGTTTGGTTTTGAATTCGACGCTGTCCGGCACGCCGACTTTCTCACGGCGCGCGACATCGTCGGTCCAGGCTTTCGGCAAATAGAGACGATAGTCCACCGGCAGACTCGCGTGACCATTGGCGATCGACAGCGAAACGGCGACCTGACAATTGTCCTGCTTGCCGAGTTGTCCGCAGTATTGCCGCGCCACGCCGACCGAGTGCTTGCCCTTCTTGGGAAAGCCCGTGTCATCGACGATCCACGCGGAGATCGCGCCGTGGCGCTGCATGAGCGGCACGGCATGCGTTCGGATGCGTTCCATCATGGCGTCGTCGGACCAATCGCCCTGGCCGACGAAGTGCAGCATCGACTGGTGCTGAGCTGCCGTGCGGGTCGGCGCGGTCAGCGCCGCCATCGGCTCGACGCTCTTCCTCTCCGCCGGCAGCAACAGGCCGATGCAGTAGCTCGTCATCGGCCCGACGCGCCGCCCGTCACCGAGCGCTTGCGACAGCGTGTTCAAATAGGCAGAAAGGCGCTCGCGGCGCGCGTCGGCATGATCCATGTCGGCTCCTGATCTCGACAAGA
>JANLYD010000442.1:0-35256 GCA_031365465.1 Hyphomicrobiaceae bacterium | reverse complement strand
CGCGGCCGTGGGCAGCTTGCCGCTGCCTCCCTACATCGCCCTTAACCGGCCCGCTGCGGCGCCGGCCGCCGCCGACTATCAACCCATCTTCGCCGCTCGCGAGGGCGCCGTCGCGTCGCCCACCGCCAGCCTGCATTTTACGCCCCGGCTGGTCGACGCCATCCGCGACCGTGGCGTTGCCATCCACAGTGTTACGCTGCACGTGGGCGCGGGGACGTTTCTTCCCGTCAAGGCCGACGATACCGACCAGCACAAAATGCATGCCGAATGGGGAGAGGTTTCTGCGGCGACCGCTGCCGCGTTGGTTGACGTCCACGCCTCAGGTGGCCGCATCTTCGCTGCCGGCACGACCTCACTGCGCATTCTCGAGGCTGCGTGCGCCGCCACGGGATCGGTGCAACCCTTCAAGGGCGAAACCAGCATCTTCATCACGCCCGGTTACAGGTTTCGTTGCGTCGATGCGCTGCTGACGAATTTCCACCTGCCGCGGTCCACATTGTTCATGCTCGTTTCCGCATTTGCCGGCGCTGAAACTATGCGGGCCGCTTACGCGCACGCGATCACCGAACGCTATCGTTTCTACTCCTACGGCGACGCCTCGCTCTTGTTTCGCGCGTCGCTTTAGGCTCACAAGGCCTCGAGTTGAGGCATTGCGGTCTGTTCAAGAATCCAGTCGCGGTACGCGGACGCACAGGCGGCCGGAGTAACGGCAATGAGCGCAGGGTTTTCAAAGGGGTGCAGCGCTTTGACCGCCGCAAATACGGGTTCGACCAGCGCCGCCCGAGTTTTCAGGATCACCGCCACCTCGCCGTCACGCAGGCGCTCCCCTTGCCAAGCATAAATCGCAACCATGCCGGGAATGATGTTTGCGCATGCGATCAATTTGCGATCGACCAGCGCCGCCGCCACCTCTTCTGCCAACTGCGCCGTCGGAAACGTCGTGTAGATGAGAATAGGCTTGTCGCAGCCGTCATGATCGGGTTTGTCTTGCGCCATCACTCGGGACCGCCTCGAACAACTCGTTTTCGCACTCGTTAAACAGCTTCCTGGTCAAACCACTTCCTGGTCAGGCCGTAGCAGGACCCGCCGAATGGTAGCCGCCAAAACCTACAGAAAAATCGCACTTGTCGCCAGCGAGAGCGCTGAGGCCCAGGCGGCGCTGCATGGGCTCACGCAGCGCTATGGCCAATCGCCCACCGCTGGCGCGGATGCAATCGTAGCCCTCGGCGGCGACGGTTTCATGCTGGAAACTCTGCATACCCACATGCACGACCGCGTTCCGATCTACGGCATGAACCGCGGCTCGGTCGGTTTCCTGATGAACGAATACAGCGAGGACGGGCTTGCGGAACGCATCGACCGCGCCGAGACCAGCCGCATTCACCCGCTGAAAATGACCGCACACACGCACGAAGGAGGCACCTTCGAAAGCCTCGCCATCAACGAAGTCTCGCTGTTCCGGCAGACCTATCAAGCCGCGAAGTTGCGCATCTCGGTCGACGGAAAGGTTCGGCTCGCCGAACTCGCTTGCGATGGACTGCTGGTCGCCACGCCTGCGGGATCGACGGCGTACAATCTGTCGGCGCATGGGCCGATTTTACCGATCGACGCGCCGCTGCTCGCGTTGACACCGATCAGCCCGTTCCGCCCGCGTCGCTGGCGCGGCGCGCTGCTGCCGAATGCGGCACGTATCGCCGTCGATGTTCTGGAGGCGGACAAACGCCCGGTTTCCGCCGTGGCCGACAACAGCGAGACGCGCTTTGTGCTGCGCGTGGAAATCGAACAGGCGGCGCACATCGACCTGTTCATGATGTTCGATCCCGGCCATAGCCTGGACGAGCGCATTCTGTCTGAGCAATTTTTGTACTGAGCGACGAACGACAGTCCCGATGCACCGGCGATGACGCAGGTATGAACATGCCTTCCCGATGCAAAAGCATCGGCAGCATCGGAACTGTTGTTTGATTGTGGCCCGCAACTTGGACTTGGCGAAACTAGGAAGTCCCGTGTGCCGGTGCCAGGAAAAGCGAAGCGACAACGCTCTTACGCGAGTACTCACATACTATCGCCCAGACACGTGAAAGGACCGTTACCGTGCGGGTCTCAATCACCCACCGTGTGCGAAAAGGAGCAGGATTTTTCGATGCTCATAGCATCTCACGCGCGCAGGCTGGATCGCAAACAAAAATGCCGGCGATCGCTCGAGCGGTCACCGGCATCGGCAGTTCTGAACTGAATTAGATGGCTTAACGCGGCGTCAGTTGCACTGGCGCATCCGGCGGCGTCGATGTGTAACCATCGGCCAAGCGCTGAACCAGCACGGCAGGATCTTCGTTCGCTGCAACGATCGCCGCCGCCGGTTTCGATTTGGTTGGCTTTGCGGCTGCTTTCGCCTTCGCCGGGCTGGTCGACGCGGTGCTGATCGTCGTCGTCATGGGCGTCGCTGGCGCGCCGACCATCTGTCTGACCAACGCTGCGTCGTCGTTGACCTCGTCTGCTGGAGCATTCTTGACGATCACGCGCTTGGCGTCTTCGACTTTGCCTTGCAGGCCCAGCACGAGCGACAAATTCTGGCCGACCTTGGGATCGGCATCAGCACTTTGCGTCGCCTGCCGCAACAGCGGTTCGGCCTTCTCGGCGTGGCCGTCCATCGCGTAGGCGAGCGCCAAATTGTTCAACACGCTCGGTTGACCGGGCGCCAGCGCCAGAGCGCGCTCGAAGTGCGGAATTGCTTCGCGATACTTGTTTTGCTTCGCCAGCACCGTGCCGCGCGCGGAAATCACCTTCCAGTCGGGCGCGACGGGATCGTCGGCCTGCACGAGGAGTTTCTCGGCGAGCGACAACTGCTCCTGATCGACGGCAAGGCGGCCGTATTCAGAGGCGATGCCCTTGTGCGAGGGGTTGATCGTATAGGCCTGCTGCATCACCGCAAGTGCCTGCGGCTTGGCGCCGAGCGCCTTCAAGTTTCTGACGTAGTTGATTGCGGCTTGCGGATCCTTGGGATTTTTTTCGTGTTGTTTGCCCCAATATTCCGTAGCTTTCTGCAGTTCCGTCTGGCCGACACTGCCAGTCGCGATATCGGACTGGGCCGCCGGTTTTTCTGCGGTAGACGAGAAATCGAATGGCGTGCTCGCGCCTGCGCACGCGCCCAACGCCAGCGTCGACAGCAGTGCTGCTGCGCGCGCGGACCGCTTCAATGTTTGGTTGCGAGCCGCCGCACCGTGGCCGGCCAGCGAAATGGTAACATGCATGTCTCGGTCTCCAGGAACGCAACATCTCGAGAATGGGCGGTGCGTGATGGGGGCCAGAGACGCGATGAAAAATCTGGCTATCGCCCAAGACTGCCCCAGAGGCTTGAAAATTTCGTTAATCTTCGTCCCGAACCGGGATATGGCTGATCGTCTGACGCCCGTCTTCACGCGAGCGGCGTCGTTCGATGCAACCCTGGACGTACAATCAGGAAGATAAGTTTCAATCAGGAACCTTCATGGCCAAGAAACCGCCCGCCGCCGTCGCCGCCACCGGGTTGCATCCCGCGTCCGAAGCAGCATTCGCCTCAGCCGCCGCCGGACACCTCGCCCTGCCGATCCGATTGCTGGCCAGCCAAGCCGATGTGGCGGCGTTACCTCGCGCGCACCAACGGTGGCTGGAAGCGCAGGGCTTCAAATCAAGCCAACGTAAGCCGGTGTTTCTGCCCGGCGACGATGGCGAAGCAGCAGGCGTAGTCATCGGTGCGGCCATCTCTACAAGCAGCGGTAAACCCGCCGATCCCATGGCTCGTGAGGAACTCATTGCCGGACTGCTCGCCCAACAGTTGCCACCCGGCCGATACAGGTTCGAGCACACCTTCGCCGATCCGGCGCTAGCGGCTGTCGCGTGGGGCTTGGGAGCCTATCGCTTCCGTCGTTACAAAGCCGGTGAAGCCGACGCGACGCCACAACTCGACATCCCCGACGGCGCCGACGCTGGCCAGGTCCGCGCGATCGTCGCGGGCGCTGCTTTCGGCCGCGACCTCATCAACACGCCAGCCAGCGACATGGGCCCTGCCGAGATCGAAGATGCAGTGCGCATGTTGGCCACGCACCATGCAGCTGTCGTGACGAGCATCGTCGGCGACGATCTGCTGGCCAAGAATTTTCCGCTCATTCACGCCGTGGGCCGCGCGTCGCCTCGTGCCCCGCGCCTGATCGATTTGACGTGGCAGCCCGCCGGCAGCAGCGGTACGCTGCCGCGCGTCACGCTCGTCGGCAAGGGGATCGCGTTCGATACCGGCGGGCTCGACTTGAAGCCGTCCTCCGGCATGCTGATCATGAAAAAGGACATGGGCGGATCGGCAGCCGTGCTTGCCGCAGCCCACATGATCATGAGCGCCAAATTGCCTGTTCGCCTGCGCGTGCTGATCGCCGCCGCCGAGAATAGCGTCGCCGGCAATGCCTTCCGCCCGCTCGACGTGATCAAGTCGCGTGCGGGCCTGACAGTCGAAATCGGCAACACCGATGCGGAAGGCCGGTTGGTGCTGGCGGACGCCCTCGCACTCGCCGACGAGGACGGTCCCGACGTTCTCATGACGTTTGCGACGTTGACGGGTGCTGCGCGTGTGGCGCTCGGTCCGGACCTGCCACCGTTCTTCGCCGATAACGACACGTTTGCCGCCGAGATCCACAATGCTGCGCTGGATGTCGCAGATCCCGTTTGGCGACTGCCGTTTTGGACAGCTTACGAAGCCGGCCTCGAGAGCCCGGTAGCCGATCTCAACAACGTGGCGGATGGTCCGTTCGCAGGCGCTATCATCGCTGCCGTTTTCCTCCGCAAATTCGTCAGGAAGTCGCCCAACTATGCGCACTTCGATATCTATGGCTGGCGCCCCGCACCAAAAGCGCTAGGCCCCAAGGGTGGCGAAGTCAACGCGGCCCGCGCTGCCTTTGCCTACCTCGCCAAGACCTACGCATGAGCGGTTGCATATAAGCGTGCGCTACTCGAAGGGATGACTGCCGGCATGACCAACCTCACGACGCACACGCTTGATCGTCGCCGCCATGCCTACCGCCCGGACCTTGCCGACGTCCGGCTTCAAGGTCGCGTCGGATCGCAGCGCTTCGTCGATGGGATCGTGCATCAAGTCCGTGTTCCACTCGCTGCACTGCGCAAGGCGCCCGATGCGACGTTGGGGTACGAGACCGAGGCCCTGCTTGGAGAATTCGTCCGCGTCTTCGATGACGCGGATGGCTGGGCATGGGGCCAGTTGGAGCGCGACGGTTACGTCGGATATCTGCAGATGGATGCACTCTCAGACACCTGCGTTGCGCCCACCCATCGCATCAGTTCGCCAGCGACGTTCGTGTATCCGGAACCCTCCATCAAGCGGCCCCCTGTCGCGCAACTCAGCCTCAACGCCCTCGTGACCGCTGCAACTCCGTCCGTTGACGATCGCTTTCTCGCGCTGACCGGCGGCGGATTTGTGTATGCACGGCACGCACGTCCGGTAACGACTTACGCGCGCGACTTCGTCGAGGTCGCCGAGCACATGGTTCATACGCCGTATCTGTGGGGTGGCCGGTCCCGCCTCGGGCTCGATTGCTCCGGCCTCGTGCAACTGTCCCTCGAGGCCGCCGGTATCGCCTGTCCGCGCGACAGCGACATGGCAGCGGCAGAACTCGGCGACAACGTCCTGGTTCCCGCCGACCTTGAAGGCCTGGAACGCGGTGACGTCGTTTATTGGCCGGGGCACTGCGGCATCATGATCGACGGCGTCATGCTGCTCCACGCGAATGGGCATCACATGTCAACAGTGATCGAGCCGTTGTCGCAAGCCGTACGGCGTATTCGTAAAGCCGGCGGGGGTAGCAGCGCAACCGGTCCGGAGATCTCGGCGATCCGTCGCCTGCCGCCAGCGCGCGCGGGCGTCACCTGACGGTATGTACGCTGGCGAACGCCGCGACCGCATTGGCAGCGCTGGCCAGATTGCCAGCGTGTGAAGCCCCAGATGCTTTTCGCGGTTTGAAGTCGTGATCGCCGTCGGTGATCCAAGCGAACTCGATCGCCTTCGAAAGTTGCAACGCCTGCAATTCCGTGCGCGAACCCAGTGCGTCGCGCTCGCCTTGCACCATCAGCAGCGGACACTCGAGATCCATCAGATGTGACGCGCGAAGTTGCTCCGGCTTGCCGGACGGATGCAGCGGATATCCGAGGCACACGCAGCCGACCGCATCGTTCGCATTGAACGCCTGCTCGGCGATCATACTCGCTACCCGGCCGCCCATCGATTTCCCGCCGATGAGAATTGCGGCATTCGGCTCCTGTGTCTTGAGCGTGGCGATCGCTTCCGCATATTCGGTAATCAGCGCCGGCATCCGCGGAGGCGGTCGACGGACACTTTCCGTGCGCCGCGCTGCCATGTAGGCAAACTCGAACCGTGCGACATTCAATCCACTGTCGACCAGCAGCCGTGACATCGTTTCCAGGAACGCGCTGTCCATCCCGGCGCCCGCGCCGTGCGCCAACATCACCCATACGCGACCTTGCGCTCGATCGATTTTCAACGCCGTCATGTCTTCGTCTCCGTGCGTACGGTGATCAGTAAACTCGGCAGTTCTAGAGTTGCGATCCTTCCGAGTACTGCTTCGATCTCGAAAATTGGTCCTGAACCTTTGCGCATTTTCCACGTTAGGGGTCCATTCAGGAGCACGTAAGCCATGACCAATCCCACTCCAAGCAGACGGCAAATGATAGGCGGTGTCGCAGTCGCGGTCGCCGCCCCTCTCACTCCAGTCAACGTCGCCACCGCAGCGCCGGCCTCAGCCACGCTTGCGCGCGACGGCAAATCTGCGTTCACACTCAATATAAATGGGCGCGATCACACCCTGGATATCGATACTCGCACGTCTTTGTTGGATGCACTTCGCGAGCACACGGGCCATACGGGCTCCAAGAAAGGTTGCGACCAGGGCCAGTGCGGCGCGTGCACGGTGCTGGTCGGCGGGACGCGGATCTTGTCATGTCTGACGCTAGCGGTTGCAAGCCAGGCGCAGCCGATCCAAACGATCGAGGGTTTGGCCGGGACGAACGGCGAACTGCATCCGATGCAACAGGCCTTCATCGAACACGACGCATTTCAGTGCGGTTACTGCACTCCGGGACAAATCATGTCCGCTGTCGCGTGCGTCAAAGAGGGCCACGCAAAAACCGATGAAGCTATCCGCGAGTACATGAGTGGCAATTTGTGTCGCTGTGCCGCCTATCCCAACATTGTCGCCGCAATCAAGCAGGCACGTTCCAAGATGGAGGCCGCCTGATGCGCCCATTCTCTTACGAGCGAGCTTCAGACCTGACGACTGCCCTCTCGCTCGGTCGTGAAACCGGACGCGGTGAAACGACTGCGTCTGTGCAGTTTCTCGTCGGCGGCACCACACTTATCGATTTGATGAAGCTCGACGTATTACGGCCCCGACGCGTCACCGATCTCAATCAACTGAGGTCACAGTATGCAAAGATCACTGTGGCACCGGACGGACTTGAATTGGGAGCGTTCGCGTCCATGGCGGCGACTGCGGACGACGCGAATGTGATGTCGGACTACCCGGCGATTGCGCAAAGCCTTCAACTCGCTGCGAGCGCACAGCTTCGAAACATGGCGACGCTCGGCGGCAACGTCCTGCAGAAGACGCGGTGCGAATATTTTCGGGATACCACCATTGCGGCTTGCAACAAGCGCAGTCCCGGCTCGGGCTGTGCTGCGCTGGCGGGCGTCAATCGAAATCACGCGGTGTTAGGCGTAGGAGAAAATTGTATCGCGCAGTATCCGGGTGACCTGGGCGTCGTATTGATTGCGCTCAGAGCCGAGGTCAGGCTGGCTGGCCCCATGGGCGAGCGCACAATTCCGTTTGCAGCGCTCCACCGCCCCCTCGATGCAACACCCCACATCGAGACCACGCTTCAGGCCGGCGAGATCATCACCGGTTTTCGAGTTCCCGCGGGCAGCTGGAACAAACGATCCGTCTACGTAAAAATTCGCGATCGCGCCTCCTATGAATTTGCAATCGCATCGGCTGCGGTGGCCCTCGAACTCGACGGCGACGTCGTCCGCACCTGTCGCATTGGTCTCGGCGGCATGGCGTACCGTCCATGGCGTGCGGAAACCGCCGAGCAGTTGCTGGTCGGCAAACCGCTGACGGAAGCGAGCGCGCAAGCAGCGGCTCATGCGGCGTTGCAGGGCGCGATCACGCACGGCCATAACGACAACAAGCCAGACCTCGCAAAACGCACACTCGTGCGGGCGTTGCTGCAAGCTAAAGCATTGGAGATCTGAAATGGCGCAGCAATCGTCAGCCGGCGAGCTCAAAAGCGCCTATGGAAAGCCCGCGACTCGCGTCGACGGTCGCGCGAAAGTTACGGGCAGCGCGCAATACGCCTCCGACGAGCGGGTGGCGAATGTCGCCTACGCCTATCTGTTGACGAGCACGATAGCGCGCGGAACCATTCGCGGTTTCAGGTTGGACGAAGCACGCGCGGTGCCGGGCGTCATCGAGATTCTCACGCATCAGAACGTCGACAAATTGTCCGGGCCGCAGGATGGGCCTGATGGCAAGCCGACAACCACCACCATGGAAACAGATCGCGTCTGGCATGCCGGACAGATGATCGGCATGGTGATTGCCGAAACCTATGAAGGTGCACGGGAAGCAGCAAACAAGATCGAGGTCGACTACAGCGTCGAAGAGCCAAGCTCCACTTTCGGTTCCGTCGGCGTCGAAATTGCTGAAGCCGAAGCACAGGCGGGACCTCCGCCCAAAAAAGGCAACGCCGCCTCAGCATTCGCGGCCGCTCCGATCAAGGTCGATGCCCGCTACACGACGCCTACTCAGCATCACAACGCGATCGAACTCTTCGCGACGACGTGTGAATGGGAGGGCGACAAGCTCACGATTTACGAACCATCTCAGTTCATGTGGGGTACGAAAGTGGCGGTGGCGAAACTGCTGGCATTGCAGGCCGAAAATGTCCGTGTGGTCAGTGAATACGTCGGCGGCGCGTTCGGCGCTAAAGGTCCGAACATGCGCACTGTGTGGGTTGCCATGGCTGCCCGGCGCGTGAAACGGCCCGTCAAGCTGGTCGTCACCCGTGATCAGGGCTTCACCGTAAATACCTACCGTGCGGAAACTTCCCAGCACGTGCAGCTTGGCGCCACGCCCGACGGAAAACTCACCTCCTTTATCCACGAAGGCGAAGAAATCACGTCACGTGGGTCGGGCTACAATGTTTCGGGCGTCGACGGCACCGCGCGCATGTATGCGTGCCCGAACATTGCGACATCGGTCAAAGTTGTGCATGCCGATCGCAATACGCCCGGCTATATGCGCGCGCCGCCGGAGACGCCGTACATGTTCGGTCTCGAGAGTGCGATGGACGAATTGGCTCATGCGCTGAAGATCGATCCAATCGAGTTACGCCGTACCAACGACACGCAAACCGATCCGACGAACGACCTACCGTTTTCGTCGCGCTCGCTGATGAAATGTTATGACGAGGCGGCAGCGCGGTTTGGGTGGAGCAATCGTGGAGCCACTGGCGAAAAGCGGGACGGGGACTGGCTCGTCGGTTATGGCTGTGCCACGGCCTGCTATCCGTCGAACATCGCGCCGTCTGCTGCGCGCTTGTCAGTCACGCCCGATGGCAAGGCCATGATCTCTCTGGCGGCGCACGAGATCGGCACCGGGGCCTACACCGTCGTGGCGATCACGGTAGCTCGCGCATTGGGCATCGATATCCAAGATGTGACGGTGCATCTCGGCGATAGTGAGTTGCCGCCCGTCATGATCGCCGGCGGATCCAATAATGCCGCGTCGACCGCACATGCCGCTGCCAAGGCCTGCGACGATATCAAAGCGAAAATCGTCGAGGCGGCTGTCAAAGCAAACGACAGTGCTGTGTTCGGTGCGGACCCCAGTACTCTCACCTTCGCTAACAAGGCAATCAAGGGACCGGGTAACAAGTCGGAGCCATTTAAAGCGGCTGTCGAACGTGTCGGCGGCCGAATCGAAGTCTACTCCGAGTTCATACCGGATGGCATGCCGCACGATGCCATGGCCAAGCTGTACGCAGGTAAACCCGCATTCTGGGCTGGCACCGGCCGCAAAGACGTCACCGCTTTTGCCTTCGGCGCCCATCTTGTCGAAGTTCGAATCCACAGCCGTACGCGCGAGATTCGCGTGCCACGTGTCGTGTCGGCGTTCGCTTCCGGCACGATCGTCAACCCACTGACGGCACATAGCCAGTATATGGGCGGCGCGATCTGGGGGCTGTCGTCAGCGCTCCACGAGAGCACCGAGATCGACACGCGCATGGCGCTATATATGAATAAGAACTTGGCTGATTATAAGATGCCGGTGAATGCCGATGTGCCGTCCGTCGAAATTATCATGGTTGCCGAGGACGACACGCGTGTGAATGCGCTCGGTATCAAGGGCATCGGGGAAATTGGTATCGTCGGCATGAATGCGGCTGTTGCAAATGCCGTGTTCAATGCAACCGGCATTCGCGTGCGGTCGTTGCCGATCCGGCCTGAAATGCTGCTGGTTACGACTTGATTTGATATCGCAGCGTCGCTTGTGCACACAAAATTGCGCTGTGCGATGCTGACAGAAATGCTCACTGGATAACACCGATGGGTTACAGTGAAGGGGCGTGATATGCGCTATGCCCCCTCATGGCGACACTCATCATCACTGAAAAATCCAGTCAGGCACGCGACCTGCGATCGGCCCTCGGCGATCGTTACGGGGAAATACTTCCTGCCGAAGGCCACCTGCTGCGACTGGCAGAGCCTCATGAGGTGAAGCCGCAATGGAAAAGCTGGGCGTGCGAACTCCTCAAGCCAGATAATCTGTACCCCACACAACTCGCGTCTGGCGGCAGCCGTGCTGCAAAATTCAATGCCATCGCGGCAGCGCTGCGCCGATGCGACGAGGTCATCCTCGCAACGGACTGCGATCGAGAAGGGCAGTTGATCGGCCAAGAGATACTCGAGCATCTTCGTTATAAAGGGCATGTCCGGCGTGCTTTGTTTACCGCCCAAGATCCTAAATCACTGCGCCAGGCTTTCGATTCGCTGAAGCCAAATTTGGAGATGCGGCCGCTTTTCGACGCAGCAGTTGCCCGCCAGCAAGCCGATCAGATCTTCAATCTCTCGCTGACCAGAACGGCTACCAAGACGTTTCTCGCACGCGGCACCAAGGGCGTGATCGGTATCGGCCGCGTCAAGACACCGACGCTCGCCATCGTTTGCCTGCGCGAACACGAAATCCGCGACTTCAAGAAAGAAAGCTATTTCGAGATCGTCGCCACGGCGACAACCGAAACCGGTAACTTCGTCATGCGGCATGCTCCGCCAGCGAAAACTCGCCTGTCAGATCGTGCGGTCGCCGAAGCTATCGCCAAGGCAGCTGCGAAATATCGAGGCAACCTCGGCGTCGTCGTCGACGATCGCAGGCAAGCGCCTCCCCGCTTGTTCGATCTACCGTCACTGCAAAAAACGTGCGGGCAGAAATGGGGCTGGAACGCCGATAAGACACTCGCCATCGCACAAACTCTTTATGACGGAGAGGGCAAAAAGGTGCTCACCTATCCGCGCGCCGAAGCCCGTCATCTGTCCGAGAACCAGATAGCCGACGTTCCCACCATCGTGGCCGCAATGACACGGTTGCGCGGGTTTGCTCATCTCCAAATCTCGCCGCCGCTTATCCGGCGCGGGAAGGCGGGACACTTTTGCGACAAGTCGCTCGAGGGCGTTTCTCATCACGCGATCGTGCCAAACGTCAACGTGATGGACGATCTGGAGGCTCGTCTGGCGCGGCTCACCGATGACGAAAAGCGTTTGTTTGCTCTGGTTTGCCGCTCGTATCTGGCAGCCGTGATGCCTGATTTCGAGTATCGCCAGACGATCGTGACAATGCCCGTTGCCGTGCCCGCACACGACAGCCGCGCGGCATTCAAGGCCGATTTCCGCGCGACGGGCCGCATTCCACTCAAGCAAGGCTGGAAAGCTGCGTATGGCGCAACCGAGCCTGAGACCGACGTCGGAAAAAAGCCTGACGCGGAGGCAGAACAGACTTTACCGCACCTGACCAACGGTCAGGAGGCAACGCTATCGCGTCCGCGTGTCCAGTCGAAGGAAACGGTACCGCCACCGCGTTACAGCGAAGGAACCCTGGTCGATGCGATGCAGAACGCATGGCGGTTCGTCACCGACGAAGTTTTGCGCGAACGCTTGAAAGAAGCCAAAGGCATCGGCACGCCGGCCACTCGCGCAGAAATCATCAAGGGCCTGAAGACGCAAAACATGTTGGGAGTCAGCGGAAAGTTCGTCATTCCCACGTCAGCCGGATTGCAGGTCTTCGAGCTTTTGCGCGGCGCAGCGCCGGTTCTGGTCGATCCAGGCACCACCGCCATATGGGAAATGCGGCTCGATGACGTGGTGCTGGGTAAAGCTGATTATCGCGACGTCATCGACGAAATTGCAGGCGAGGCGGCGCGCGTCATTTCGGTCTTGCGCAGTTACAAGGGAACGCAAGTCGATCTGAGTGTCCCGGCGACGCGCAATGGCCATGCTGCACCCAAGCCACGTGCTGGGAGGGCCCGCCCGCTGGTACCGACCGACCTCGGCCGGAGAGCGCCGAAGGGTCCCTTGAAAACGCCAGCGCGGCCATGACGTTTCGACTTTTCCGCCTCGGTCAGCACGACGACAACGATTGCTTCAGACAATATTGCAGCTCACGGACGATTGGGTAGAAGCCGACGGGGCGAATCAATTAGAAGCGGTTTCGGCAGAAGATCGACGGGACCAAATGATGGCGACTACTATCCGGGCGCTGCTACGCCTGCCACTCGCCTGCTTGCTGTGCGTGGCCCTGTTGGCGCACACACACGCGTTAGCGGCCGAAGCGCCGCAAGTCGATGCATCGACTGCTCTCGTCACCCTGCGCGTGCAGGGCACGGCGTATGCCAATGTCCGCGCAGCGCCAGATCCCCGCTCCCAGGTGCTGATGCAGGTCCCGGCCGGATCAACCAATATCCGCGCCACCGGCGCAACTCATCTGCATGGTGACACTTGGTGGATTGAAATCCAATCCGGCTCCGTGACGGGCTGGCTGAATGCGCGACTCATCGGACGTGCACCGGAAGCTGTTCCCTTGCAACCTTTCGTCAACATCGACGCATTGCCGCTCCTGAGCGACTATGCGTTCAAGGACAAGAACGGACGCGAGGCAAGCGCCACTTCATTCGACGAATGCGCACGGCGTTGTGTCGACGACGCATTGTGTGCCGCCATCGAATACCAGAGTGCATCGGCTGTCTGCCGCGTCATGGGCCAAGCAGCCGATCTCTCATACCAGCCGGGCACGGTGGTTTCCGCAAAGCCGCTCAAGGTCCCGCCTGGCGGCTGGAGCGCGCAAAGCGCTGTCCGCTTTGATCGTTCAGCGGATCAATCGGTGCAATCTGCAAGCTATCGGGAATCTTTCGCACACCGCATGGAAGAATGCGCTTTTGTCTGCGCGTCGGATTTGCGCTGCGCCGCGTTTGCCTACAATAGCAAAAAGCGCCTCTGCAGTGGCTTTGAGACAGCATCCCCTCGCGAGACATCGATCGGGATCGATCTTGCCGTTCGCCGGCCAACGCCCGTCGCCGAAAATAGCCAGCCCACGTCGGTTTTCGACATCACCGGCGCCAAGGAGAATCAGGTAAATCTTCGTGCACTCGATGACGCGTTCCAGCATGTTTTCGCCGATGCGGGGAGGACGGCGACCAAAGCTGTGGTCGGATTGCAACGGCAGGGCCGCATCATCGTGAAGCTTGTCGAGCCGCCGCTCGGGGAGGCGATGCACGTTGCGGCGACGCCGCGCGAGATTGAAGGCACACTGCAGAACTTGGCTGCAGTTATCGGTCGTACCGATCAGCGGATCGTGCACCTGACATTTTTTACGCTGCCCTCAACGCCGTCGCCGCCAACGATTCTCGCGTCGACAAGTTACGCCACGCCCGAAGCTGCACACGCGGCAGCACTCAAGCTGCAAGTCGATCTCGACAACCTCGCCCGAGCAGCTGGTCTCGGGATAGATCCATTGTCGTTGCTGAAGCCGCATCGGCGCTGAGGCGCTTATCCGAAGGCAACATCGTCGGCCGCTGGGAAGCGTTGTAAAACGTCGTGCAACGCATCGCCAACCAAGCCCAACTCGGTTTCGATGGCGTCCGTCAAACTGCTGCAATCGGAGGCATTTGCTCCCAGTTTGAGCTTCACGTCGAGCAACCGGCACAACTCGGACAGTCGCTTTGCTCCGACGTTCGCGCTGGCCGACTTGAGGCTGTGCGCAATTGTCTTCAACAGTTCGCCGTCGGCCTGCTCGATCGCTGCGCGCAACGTCGCGACCGTCTCGGGCATCGAACTCAAGAACGTGCGCAAGAGCCTGTTGAGAAACGCCGGGCGACTGCGCGCCAAGACAGCGTGCAAGGCCTCGTCGAGCCGCTCGGTCAACTGCGAGCCCATCGGCTTGCTGGCTGCAAGCTCGATTGTAGACGCAGGCGTGTTAACTTGGGCGGGGGCATCGACCGCGATTAGTGTCTGGTCAACGCCGACACGCGGCATCCACTTTTCGAGCATCGCGCGCAATTGCATGTCCGTGAACGGCTTGCTGAGAAAATCATCTGACCCAGCTTCCAACGCCTGCGCTTTGTCGCTCTCGTAGGCGTTGGCCGTGACGGCGATCAAAGGTGTGCGACCAAGGCCACGTGCGCGCTCGGTTTCGCGAATACGGCGTGTTGCCGACAACCCGTCGAGTTCCGGCATCTGCGAATCCATCAGGATGATATCGTAGCGGCCTCGATCGAATGCCGTCAGGGCTTCGATGCCGTTGACGGCGACGGTCACTCGGCAGCTGAGTTCTGCTAGGTATTCGCGAGCAACTTCGATATTTGTGGCGTTGTCTTCGACGAGCAGAACGCGAAGTTTGAGGGCTGGGGGAAGGGCACGCGCCCATGGCGCATTCGACATCGTCGATCCCGCGCCGCGCACGCCCGACACATCGGGCAGATGAGCGCGAACGACTGCCGACAGCAGGTCCGTCCGGCGCGCGGGCTTGGAGAGAAACACAGTATCGGTGAGACCATGCTGATCGGCGGGGTTGGCGTTCCAGTTGGTCGACATCAACACGACCATGGCGGTGTCGACGAGACGCGGGTTCGACCTGATCGTGCGGGAAAGATGCAAGCCGCCACAGCGCGGACGGATACGATCGACGATGGCAACGCGATAGGGATCGCCAGCCCTCGCCGCGCTGGCAAGCATCGCCAGCGCTCCATCTTCGTTATCGACAGTTTCGACACGCGCACTGCTATCGCGCAGATTGAGAGCCATCATCTCACGGTTCGTAGCGCGGTCATCGATGATGAGAATGCGCAATCCCGCAAGACATTCGTCGTGAGCCAACTTTGGAGCCTGCGAGGGGGCAGTGACTTCGAAGGGGATTTCGACGCTCACCGTCGTACCTTTGCCGCGCACGCTGGACATCGTGATCGTGCCGCCCAACAATTCGACGAGGTGTCGCGTTATCGACAGGCCGAGCCCAGTGCCGCCAAAACGACGGCTGATCGATGCATCCGCCTGTGCGAACGGTTCGAAAAGGCGCCCGATCGCCGCCTCGTCGATACCGATGCCCGTGTCGCTCACGTCGATCGCCACACCGCCTGCTACAACCGAAAGCGGCTTCAGACGAATGACAACTTCGCCGTTCTCGGTAAACTTCACGGCGTTGCCGATCAAGTTTATCAAGACTTGCCGCAGGCGAACCGGATCACTCATGACGCCGACCGGGATACCCGGCTCGACGATCAAGTTCACCTCAAGGCCCTTGCGATAACCAGATGTCGCGCAAAGCTCGACAGCATCCTCGACACAATGGCGAAGATTGAAATCCTGCACATCTAGCTTGAAGTGCCCAGCCTCGATCCGCGACAAATCCAGAACGTCGTTGATGATGCCGAGCAACCCTTTTGCCGAGTCACACAGCGTGTTCGCAAGTCGCATCTGACGCTGCGTCAAATCAGTTTTGAGAAGGAGGTCACCCATCCCGAGCACGCCATTCAGCGGCGTCCTCATTTCATGGCTCATCTTGGCCAGAAATGCAGATTTGGCCTGGTTTGCAAGGCCAACGAGCCGGTTGGCTTCCTTGAGCCCGTCTTCTGCTTCCTTTGCACGAGAGGCGTCGAGTATAACGCCGGTCCAAAGCGTCGAGCCATCCGTCCGTCGCTCGGGGCGCGCGATTGCATGGGTCGTCTTGCAGCTTCCATCCGCCATGATGACCGACGCTTCAACGTCCCATTTGGTCAAAGACTTGGAGGCCTCGACCAAGCGTGTCCGAAACGTCTTCTTGTAATCGTCCGTGTAGGTCTTGAACAAGACCTCCGGGTCTTTGAGAACGGCCTCGGGATCGACACCGAACATCTCCCGCGCGCCTTCGCTCAGGTAGGTGTAGCGGATATTGCCGTCCGGCCAGACTATGCGTTGATAAACGACACCTGGAATAGCGGCTGCCAACGAGCTGAATTGCTGCGCCTCGATCGATTCGACGGGAACGTGAGCACGCGCACAAAGCGCGGCCGTGAGTGCGGGGCGGATCTGGGAATCGAACCCTAGTCCTTTTTGTCGGAGATTGACGCGCCCGGAAAAGTAAATCGATGCCGCGCCGATCACTGCACCGTAAGTGTTATACAGAGGCATGCAGAGATAGTTGCGCCAACCGAGGCTTGACGCAACGGCATCGTGGGCTTTCGTCGATTTACGGGCGGTATCGATGCAGACTTGGTATTCGGTGCCATCGCACAGGCACCGCCTCAGCGGATCATTTTCAACATGATCGGCGACCAACGCTTCGGCCACGTCAGAGGTCGCAAATTGCGAGTAAACTCCGTCGGCGCTGAGCGTCAGCACCGCAGCACTTGCGTTCATCGCGCTTTGTACGACGCGTGCGCACGCCACTTCGAAGGCTCCCGGTGCGCGCGCTTCGAGGGCGGCTGCAAACAGACGTTGCTGCAAGTCGCCCGACGGGTTTGGTTTTGATTTCACGGACGACTTCACCGCGACGGCTTTCCGGACAACCTTCGGTGCTGCGACAGTGCGTTTTTTATCGTTCGCTTTCGACGTGCCGCGCGGCTTTGTTTTGGCAACCATTGGGGGTCTCGTTTGCAGAAGCTGTGAGAGAGAAAGTTGGAGAGACGATGCTCACTCCAAGTGGATGATCGGCGCCTGCACGACGCTTGGCACTTCGGTCGTGACAACCACCGGCGTCGTCGCGGTTTTCTTTTTTACAAAGTTTGCCGAGTTGGATCGCACGAGAACGCCGTCGTTGTCGTAGACGACGCTTGCGCCCTCAAACAACGGCATCGGTATGCGCAAGCCGATTTCGCGCGCCTTCCGGAAACTAATCGCGACGTCCGGCGGAGAGACGATGGCGACCGGCATATCACCGACATTGCGCCGGTTCTCGAGCGCATCGATGGCATACAGGGCCGCTTGATAGGCATTACTTTCAAAACTGATGCCGACCGACAACGCGGCGGTGTTGTCGCCGGGTTGCACGACGTCGGTGACGGTGCTCAACACGGGGACGCGGAACGAATGTGCATTGATAGTGGCGATTTCGGCAAACACCGTCGTGCTGCCGGTGATCCAGAAAATGCTATCGGAGAGTTCTGGATCATTTTTGCGCATGATCGCGACCGCATCGCGCACCAGTCGCGCCAACTCCTGCTTGGCATTTGCCGGCGCCTTCATCGCGAGGTCGAACACGCGGATTCCGCGTGCGCGCGCGAACGCTGCTGCCGGCTGGGCTTGGGTCTGCATTGCGCTGACGTTGTTGGCGTCAACCAGAATGGCTAGATTCTTCAATCCAGGCCGCAACTGAAGGACATACGACATCTGCGCGTCGATCGGCATGTTGAGCGACGTAAACGCGAAGTTCGTGCCTGATCCGCGCTCATAATCCTTCATCTGCCCCAGCAGCACCGGATCCTTCGAGCAGACGGAAATAACCGGCAACCGGCCGCCGCGATAGTTGGACCACAGCCAAGCGGTCGATTCCGATCCCATCGACAGCACGAGATCGAAGTTGTTGCTTTCTGCAAGTTCGAGGGCCGCTTTGCCGCGAGCCGCATCGTTGCCAAAATTGTGCACGGTGAACTGCGCATCGATACGCTTGTCGGCGAAAATGCCGGCAATTTTCGTTATCGCCGTATCGTAGGCCGACGATGCACGTGGATACAGTACCAACACGTGCTTGAGCGGACGCGACGACAACATCCGCTTTGGCCTGACAACGACGGTGTCGCTCTGTCCCTCGACTTCCGAAACCGACCAGTCGGATAGAACTTCACTACCTATCTTGAACCAATCATCGACCTTTGGTGTCGGTTGCGCTGCTTCGACCGCCGTCGAGAAACTCAGTCCCAGCAGTGCAAGCACGGCGGACAAAACGTTCCGGATTTTGCTTGGCATATGCATTAGGCGAATTCCTCATTACGGCGCGACGATTTGGCGCTTGGATTGACGAGGTGGAAGGCGAGAGCCAATACGACCATGACGACACTCAGCGCGCCGAGCACTTCCGGGGTCGTGCCGAACGCGAGGAACAATTGGCCGACGACGATCGGACCCAGCATGTGTCCCGCGCGCTCGAGCAAACGATAGACAGCAGCTGTCTGTCCGTCGCCGATGCGAGCTGAAATTCCCGTGTCGGTAATGTGGGTGACGACGGGCGCGTTGATCAGACCGTGCGCCCAACCAATCAGTGCGGAGCCCAAGACGATCACCGAGGTTTTCCAAAACACCGCATGGCTGCTGGCAACGACCGCCGGATGACCCGAGATCGAAATCACCAGCAGGCCGAGTGCGCTCAGTAACGCGCCCCAAACGAGCAGCCGGTGGCAATTGCCTGACGTATCGGCGAGATGGCCGGCAATCGCGCTGGAAGCAATGACGCAACCGGCATAGATCATCGTGATTTGACCGATATCCTCCTTCGCAAATCCCATCGCGTGCAGAAGCAGCGGCATGGCGAACAGAACCACACCCGTCAGCACCGCTTTAGCGGGAATGCCGATCATCAGGATAATCTGCATGAACTGCGGATCACGGAGTAGCTGAAGCGTCTCAGACCATCGGATCTTCGATGAACTACTCCCGTCAAGCGCGACCTTATCGGCCGGCAGCAAGAAGAACGTGTAGGCAATCGTCGCCGCAGCGATAATCGAACCCGCTACGAAAACGCCAGTTGCACCGATTTCACCAACCAGCAATGAGCCGATCGCCATCCCGGAGATCATTCCACCTTGGAACCCATAGACGATGATACCATTGGCTTTCGTGCGATTTTCGCGTTGCGACTTCGCGAGGACATAGGTTTGAACGCCGATGAAAAGGATGCCCTGCCCGATGCCCGTGACACCTCGGGCCAGCACCGCCAATTCGAGTGTCGTCGCAAATGCCATCGCCAAGAGGCCGGCAACAATCAACGACAAGCCACCCAGCACAAGATTGCGTGATCCCACTTTCTGGCTGTAATGCCCCGCCGGAATCAGCGCCAAAGCAAAACAGAGATAATAGGCCGTAAAAGGCCAGGCGATAGAAGCGGACGCGTTGCCACCGGTGTGCGCCAAATCCGAGACGACCTGCGGCAAGAACGCGTAGCTCAGATTGTCGACAAATACCGCCAGGAAGAAAACCGGCTTCACAAGATCGAGTGCGAGAGGCGCGCGCCAATCGGCGACACCGGCACGGATCGTTCCTTGAGCCACGCGCATGGCTTGCGCCAGTTGCAGGAACATGAAGGCAAACAGCGCGGAGGCGACAAACAAGGCCGCGTAATTCTTTACGTTGCGCACGACTTGCCAAAATACGTAACTGCGCGGCACTGAAAGTATGACCTGCGCGGCGCGCGGATGGTTTGGACTGGTGAGATTGGCTCGGTACTCTGCATTTGCAGAGTTGTTGGTCCAGAACGTGTTGATCCGCAGGCGGTCGGTATGCACCGCAACGCGTCCGTTGATAGTGATGGCGATCGAGCTGATTTCAGGATTTAGCGTGCGATAGCTATCGAGAACCAGATCGAGACCGTCAATCTGATCGAATTGCAATCCATACTGCGGGATGTCGTCGAGCCGTTGTCCGAGCGAGTCGACGAGCGCGCGGCCCTTCGATTCGGCGCCCGCCGTGAACAGCGAAATCATCGTTGCGACGGTCGCGATCGAGACGACGAGAAACGTGCCCGTAAATGCGAAGGCAACCGGTTTGCTGCTGTTGGACCCCAATGTGAGGCCGGATTTCCAATAAACGAGGCACGCGAATGCGAAGCACGCCAGGAAAGCGACGAAGAAATGGATCCGAAACTCGCCGATCAATCGTCGGTCTATCTCGACCCGGTCCATCGTCACGACAAGGTTGCCGACCCGCTCGAACTTGTTGGTGAGTGGCAGTACGATCTGCAGCACAGCGTCATTGCGTCTTAACTCAGCCGTCGAATTCGTCGATGCCATCTCGCCGCCGGGTGCCAGCGTGCGGGTTTTCGCGTCGCCGGCACTGAACACCAACTCGCCATCGACCACCTCGACGACCATCGAAATGAGAGTCTTGTCGCTCTCGATCATCGCGTTCGTGAGCTGATTGAAGCCGGTGAACTGACGGAGCGGCAAGCCCGGACGAAGGTAGGTCTCCATCGGGTTTCGCACCAACTCGGCTTGCGCCAAAGCCTTGTCGATCAGCAATTGTTCGTATGTCCGCTTCGTCGTGCCGCTGGCGATGTAGATCAACAGCGACACGCATAACATCGCCACCACGAACATCGTCGCCGCATCGAAGATGCGTCGTGTGATCGGGTCGTCCTTGGCTGCCACGGTCAACATCAGTGGAAATCCCGGCTGGAATACTGGAACGACTCGAAGAATTGCGCGACGGAATGCGTGCGTTCGTCGAACAGTGATGCGGCGCGATCGGCAAACACCGATAGAATAAGATCGTCGTAGCTCATGCCGTAGCGGGCGAGGCCGGCGCAGATCAGGCTTGTCCCCGTTGCGCTTGGCGCTGCAAGATCCGGCTTTGGATTGGCCTCCAGGACATGAAGCCGGCCGTTCTGATCGGCGCGCACATCCAGTCGAACGAGTGTCTGCAAGGGCGTGTTGGCATAGACATCTCGTGCCATCGCTTCCAGCCGCTCCACCACGTCGCCGTCGCTATCTGAAATCAGCGGTCGCGTGCGCGCAGCAGTGATGGGCTTCACATCCATCGAGGTGAAGATGTGCTCGCCTTTGCTGAGCTTTCGTTCGATGGCGGAAAAGGCGAAGGGACCGGGCATCTGACCCAATTTGCCCTGGTGGGCGACGACGGGACCGCAGACGGCGACGCAATATTCGCGCCCCGGCAAGAACGCTTCGACGAGGACGCTGTTCTTGGTCACTTCGTGTACGTGCCGGGCGACCTCGGCAATGTCGCGCGCGCGCTCGACAAAGTGCACGTGCAGAGAGGCACGCCCCGTCACCGGCTTGACGACAAAACCGTTGGGCCAGCGCGAGAACATCGATTTCAAGCGGCGATCGCTGATCGCCTGGGTGCGCTGCTC
The DNA here is from genome assembly GCA_031365465.1 of Hyphomicrobiaceae bacterium. Lineage (GTDB taxonomy): Bacteria > Pseudomonadota > Alphaproteobacteria > Rhizobiales > Hyphomicrobiaceae > JABFRJ01. The sequence goes on along the minus strand of JANLYD010000442.1, from coordinate 13,603 downwards.
CTCGGGATGCCAGACAAAGAACGGCGCCGTCGGAATGCCCAAAGACTGCAACTGCCTTTTGAAATGATGCTTGCTGTCGAGCAAGCCCGCCGTCAACGGATCATGACCCACGTAGGGAATGCCGAGCATTTCCAACATCGCGGGGGCATGCGCGATTGCGCTACGCCCTTGCACGCCGCCGCTGTTGACCCATGCCATATTGATTTTGAGATCTTGCAGGCTTTTTGCCAACCGCATGTCGTCGGGCAATACGGAAACATCGTCGAACCCGAGCCTGTGCAAGGCGTCGGCGATATTGTGAGCGACCGCCTCATAGCTTTTCCAGGATCGCGGATTGGCGGCTTCGCGCAAGACGGCGCCGTCGGTTTTTTTGTTTCCGCCGAAGACGACGGCTATTCGCAACGATCTGGTCAATTGCGAAATCAGCAGATCGAGATGGGGTGCGGGCCAACTCGTCGGCCGCGCGTACATCGTCGGCAATTTGCGAATTGAACGCTTAACAACAACCATTTCCAAAGCTCATCGTTTATCTGCCAACGAGCTCAGACAATAGAATGGAATGGTAAATCAAAACAAAAGTTCGACGCTGCAAGCGAATGAAAGTGCGAGGTTTTCAGAAGTAAGGTTGCATGCAAAAACGGCTCACAATCGGGGGATTGCGAGCCGAAAGATGTGAAATTGCCGTCCGCTGTTTCAGGCCGATTGGGCGCTCAGTACGCGGCCTGCCAACGATAAATGCAGAATATGCTCGATGTGCGCACTGAACGCGGCCCAATTGAGCGGCTTGATCATCAGCGACGTCGCGCCGCAATGCAGTGCGCGCTCGAGCGAGGCGCGGTCTTCGGCCGCCGTTAGAACGAGCACCGGCAAGTGCTTCAGGCGGGGTGCGCCACGAATGCAGCCGAGAAGCTCCAATCCATTCATGACCGGCATTTCGAGATCGATGATGGCCAGATCAATCTGCTCACGCCGCAATATCGAGAAGGCCTGCAGTCCATCTTCGGCTTCCAATGTCGTCGCATGCAGTTGCTGCACTTTTTTGGCAACAGCCGTTCGTGAGAACGCGTCATCGTCGACGATGAGCACGCGGGCTCCGAGATTGGTCTTGAGGATCATTGGCGGCTGCATTCCGAGCGTTGAGAGATGAAAAACTAAGCGGCAATCGAAAATTTGAGTGTTTGCTCGAGAGAATTCGGATTCGTTAAGGGTTCGAATGCCGCAAGCGTTGTGGCGATTGATTGCTCGAACATTGCTATATCATTCGACCATTTAAATTCTTGACGTTTGCACGCCGTTTGAAGCTGGCGGGCCAGATCGTTCAATTGCCGGGCGCCAACTGTGCCGGACGCGCCCGCGATCTTATGAGCGAGCGCCTGAAGCGCGGGTGTATCGTGCGCTGCCTGTGCATCGACAAATTTGGCGGCACTCTCGCGCAACGATTTGACGAACGACGCAAGCAGCGACGGCGCCGTATCCAGTCCGAAATCGGCAACGAACGCTGCCAAGATTACGAGATCGAGCACCGGCGCTGATGCCGCGTCTTGCTTGTGACGACTGGCGGATGCGGCGGCAGATGTGAGATCACCCTGCGGGGCGTGGGCCCGCATGCGGCACCGTGTCAGCACGGCCTGCAACTGTGCGGCCGAGAACGGCTTGGCGAGAAAGTCATCGAAACCGGCGCTTTCACACGCCGCTCGATGATCGGCATCGTCGTCGGCAGTCACAGCGACGATGATCGATTGCGGCGACCGGCTGCCCGACTGGTGCGCCCTGATCTCGCGCAGCGCCTGGAAGCCGTCCATGACCGGCATCTGGCAATCCATCAACACGAACTCGAACGCCTGCACCCGCGCCAAGGCGAGGGCCGCCGAGCCGTCGACGGCAGTCGCAAAGCTGCATCCGAGATCTTCGACGTGAAAACTTGCAACTTGCAAATTGACGGCATTGTCGTCGGCGATCAGGACGTGTGCGCCCGCAAGGGGACCGGCCTGGTCCATCGACGCAAGCGCGCTTGAGTTGTGAGCAGTCACCGCTGATCCGCCAGTTATCGACGCTTAAAATTACCTCTGCATTAACCTCGCACGAAGTCCTTAAAAGAGAATTGTTTTACAACGATTATTTGAGGGCGGATGAACTTAAACACACATTAACGGCTGGTGCATTTCTAAACACGTGCGACGTCCCCGCCTGTCGACGCGTCCTTTTGCGTCGACAGGCGGGGACGTGAGGTCAAGTTCGTTGTCGTGCGATTGGGTTCAGAAGAATGCCTGCAGCCCGGTGATCGCGCGGCCGATGATGAGGGCGTGCACGTCGTGTGTGCCCTCGTAGGTGTTGACCGTTTCGAGATTGGCCGCGTGACGCATGACATGATATTCGGCCGAAATGCCGTTGCCACCATGCATGTCGCGCGCCATCCGAGCGATATCGAGCGCCTTACCGCAATTATTGCGCTTCATGATCGAGATGGCGTCGGTGGCCAGTTTGCCCTCGTCAAGCAATCGGCCAATGCGCAGCGAGCCCTGCAAGCCCAGCGCGATCTCTGTCTGCATATCCGCCAGCTTTTTCTGCACGAGCTGCGTCTGCGCCAACGGCCGCCGGAACTGCTTGCGATCGAGCGTGTATTGGCGGGCGCGCGAGAAACAATCTTCGGCAGCCCCCATGACGCCCCACGAAATGCCGTAGCGGGCGCGATTGAGACAGCCGAACGGCCCCGACAATCCCGACACATTCGGCAGCAACGCGTCTTCCGGCACCACGACGCCGTCCATGACGATCTCGCCGGTGATCGAGGCGCGCAGGCTGAGCTTGCCCGCGATCTTGGGTGCACTCAGTCCCTTCATGCCTTTCTCAAGAATGAAACCGCGGATCTGATTGTCGTGCGCCGCGCTTTTGGCCCAAACGACGAACACGTCGGCGAACGGGGCATTGGAGATCCACATTTTCGATCCCGTCAGGCGATACCCGTCGGCGACCTTTTCAGCGCGGGTCTTCATGCCGGCTGGATCCGAGCCGGCGTCCGGTTCGGTAAGACCAAAACAACCGACCCACTCGCCACTCGCAAGCTTGGGCAAATACTTCATGCGCTGCGCTTCCGAGCCATAGGCATAGATCGGATACATCACCAGCGAGGACTGCACCGAATTCATCGAGCGATAACCGGAATCGACGCGCTCGATTTCGCGCGCGACCAAGCCGTACGACACATAGTTCGCGCCAGCGCAGCCGTACTTCTCAGGCACGGTTATGCCGAGCAGCCCCAGGGCACCCATTTCGTTGAAGATTTCGCGGTCGGTCGTTTCGGTGAGATAGGCCTGCGTCACACGCGGCAGCAGTTTATCCTGCGCATAATTGCGAGCCATGTCGCGAATGGCGCGCTCCTCCTCCGTCAACTGTGCATCGAGATTGAGAGGATCGGTCCAGTCGTAGGGAACAGTGGCGCTCGATTTGGGGGCGATGTCCTGCATGGCGATATCCTGACGGAAAAAAACGACGAGAGTTTCGTGGGGAACAGACGATCCCGCGGGTTGGGGCTAATTCTAACAGCATGCACGGCGAGACGAAAGCAACCACACAGACCGGGCAGCAACACAGGGTGTCACAGGGTTCGACCAGCGACACCGGCCGATCAGACAACGTCCCAACAGAGCAACCTCAACCAACCCTCCGGAGAGTATCATGACAACCTTCACCCTCATCAAATCGGCCGCCGCTGTTCTCGCACTCGGCACCACGCTTTGTCTCGCGTCACTCGGCGCTGCCGAAGCCAAGGGCAGCCACGGCGGCGGAAGCCACGGCGGAAAATCCATGGGCATGCATCACAGCAGCCATCACGGCCATCACCACGGCCATTATCGCCGCGGCTACTACGGAAGCGGCATCGCCTACGTCAGCGGCGGGGGCTGCGGCTGGCTGAAGGTCCGCGCGCTGGAAACGGGATCGCGCTACTGGTGGGCCCGCTACGAAGACTGCCGCGAAGGGTAATCATTCAACCGTAGAAAGGTGCCGGTCGAGCGCGCAAGCGTTCGGCCGGTAGCTGCGTTCGAGGGACAGACTAGAAATTCGAGACATGCAGTGGCGGCGTCCGTCCGGCCCAAGGCATCGCTTCTTCGAGTGAGGTGGCGAGTTGCAGCAGCAAATGTTCCGTGGCTGGCTTTCCCGCCAACTGCACGCCGATCGGCAACCCGGTCGAGTGCATCACAGTCGGCAGCGAGATCGCCGGGGTTCCCATGATGTTGTGCGGCAGCGTGTACTGGCAGGCCGGCGCGAACATTTCGGCGGTGAAGTTATCCATCGTGATGCCGGACTTCGACAGATTGTAAGTTCCCCAGGGCGGCGATACGATCGCCGTCGTCGGCGACAGCCAGATGTCGTGGCCGACATAGAATTGTGCGGCTTTGCGGCGAGCGACGTTGACGACGCCGAGCGCCGCCATGAAGCGCTGCGGCGTGATCGATTTCGACCACTCGTAGATTTTGTGCATGGCCGGTTCGAGCGTTTCGGCGCTCGGCTTGCGGCCGGTTTTTCGCCCATAGGCATCTAGCCGCGCGTCGAAGGCGAAGAAAAACAGCTCGTTCATGAGTTCCATGGTCTGGAGGCCGCCCATGTCGACGTCGCAGACATCGACATGATGGCCCATCTCTGCCAGCACTTTTCCGGTTGCCTCGACTGCTGCCCGCACTTCCGGGTCGGCTTGCACGCCAAAGATCGGATTGAGCACGATGCCGATTTTGAGATTGCGCGCGGGCGTCGTCGCTAACGACGCATAGCTTTCGTCGGGCTTGGGGATGACGAAAGGGTCGCCGATCTGGGGGTTAGACAGGCAGTCGAGCATGGTCGCTGCGTCGCGGACGGTCTTTGACTGCACCAGATTGGCCGAAAATCCGAAGCCGCCTTCATCGACCGTGGGGCCGACAGACACGCGGCCACGCGAGGGCTTGAGGCCGACCCCGCCGCACCAGCTCGCGGGGATACGGATGGAGCCACCGATGTCGGACCCATGTGCCAGCGGCACCATGCCCGACGTGACGGCAGCTTGTGCGCCGCCCGACGATCCACCGGCTGAATAACCCTGTTTCCACGGCGTCGACGTATTCCCGTAAAACGCCGTCTCGGTGGTGGGCGACATCGAATATTCCGGCGCTTTCGAGCGACCGAGGATATTTACGCCGGACGCCCGCAATTGCGTCGCCACGTAGCTGTCGGTTTCGCCGATCATGCCCGCGCACAGCCTCGAGGCGTACTCGATTTTGCGTCCCTTCTCGTGGCCGAACACATCTTTCATCAGAAACGGCACACCACGAAAAGGCCCGTCTCCCAGCGTTTTCTCATCGAGACCAACGATGCGATCAGGATAGGTTTCGCACACCGCTCCCACCTTGCCGTTCGCCAGTTCGATGGCGGCTGCAGCGGTCGTGGCGAGTTCCTTCGGCGTCACCTGCTTGCGCGCCACCAAGTCAGCTAGACCCAAACCATCGTAGGATGCGTATTCACTGAGTTTCATGACCGGTCTCCGGGTGACGCCAGAACAATCGACGTCGCCAACAGATATCGTTGCGGGCCCCTCAGTCAACGTTTAAGCTGCAGTGTTATTGGAGTTTGCCGGCGGGCGTACACTCGCGGGGCGCTCGCGTGACGAAACGGGGGTGGCCGTGGAATTTGATTTTTCCGACGATCAAAAGCTTTTCAGAGAGCAGTTGCAGCGCTTTTTGCGCGACAAGTCGCCACTGACGGTGGCTCGGCGTGTGATGGACGGCCAAGAAACGCATGCGGCCGACGTGTGGTCGGGGCTAGCCGATCTCGGCGCACTCGGCGTGGCGGTTCCCGAGGTTTATGGCGGCATGGGGCTGGGCGCGCTGGAGTTGTGCGTCGTCGCCGAGGAAATCGGCCGTGCGTGTGCGCCGGTGCCATTCCAGACGTCGGTGTGCCTTGCGACCGACGCGCTGGTGCAGTTCGGCAGTGAAGCGCAAAAGGCGAAATGGCTGCCGCAACTGATTGCAGGCAAGGTCATCGGCACCTTGGCCGCGACCGAGGGCCAGAAGCACAAACCCTGGTCGCAGATGGCCGTCACGTTCGCGAGCGACAAAATCAACGGCACAAAGGTTCCCGTTCTTGACGGCGACGCAGCCGGCATCGCCATCGTGATGGCGGGCGGCCCGGCAGGTCCGACAATGGCGCTGGTCGATCTTGGGGCAGGCGGGGTGACCCGTAAGCGGCTCGAAACCATCGATCAGGCGCGCAAGCAGGCGGAACTCGTTTTCAACGGCACGCCCGCCGAAGTGCTGGGCGAGCGCGGAGCGGGCGCACGCCAATATGAAGCCTTACACCAGCGCGCAGCCGTGGTCGGCGCCTTCGAGCAGATCGGGGGAGCGGAGGCCGCTCTTTACATGGCACGCGACTTCGCACTGGAGCGCTACGCCTTCGGCCGTCAGATCGGGTCGTATCAGGCGATCAAGCACAAGCTGGCGGATGCTTACATCAAGATCGAGCTTGCGCGCTCGAACGCCTATTACGGCGCGATGATGCTCGCGTCGGGGGGAGCAGATCTGCCGCTTGCCGCAGCAGCCGCTCGCGTGGCGGGCATCGAGGCCTACGAATATGCGTCAAAGGAGAATATCCAGACGCATGGGGGCATCGGCTTCACTTACGCGGCAGATCCGCACCTCCACTATCGCCGCTCGCGGTTGCTGTCGCTGTCGTTGGGCGGGAGCACGCTGTGGCGCAATCGTCTGGTGACGGCACTTGAAAAGCGCAACGCCGCTTGATCATCCGAGCTACGGAGTTTGTGATCGCAATGAATTTCAACGACACACCTGAAGAAGCGACGTTCCGCATGGCGGCGCGGGCATTTTTGGAAGCCAACGCGCCACGCCGCGTGCGCGGGTCGCAGTCGAGCCGGACGATCGACCGCGATGCCGAAGTGATCAAAGCCGCGAAGGCGTGGCAGGCGAAGAAACTCGGCGCGGGCTTTGCCGCCATCACGTGGCCGAAGGCTGTTGGCGGGCAAGGCGGCACGCCCATTCAACAGATCGTCTACGCGCAGGAAGAGGCCCAGTTCGTCACGCCGCCGGGCGTGTTCGACATCGGGCTCGGCATGTGCATTCCAACGCTCATCAAGCACGGCAGCAAGGACCACATCGCCCGCTACGTTAAGCCGGCACTGCTCGGCAACGAGATCTGGTGTCAGCTGTTCTCAGAGCCGGTGGCCGGCTCCGACGTGGCCGGCATCCGCACACGCGCCGTGCGCGACGGCGACAACTGGGTCATCAACGGCCAGAAGGTATGGACCACCGGCGCCCACTTCAGCGACTTCGGATTGCTGCTGGTGCGGACGGATCCAGACGTCGCCAAGCACAAGGGCTTGACGATGTTCTTCCTCGACATGAAGTCGAAGGGTGTCGAAGCCCGTCCGATCAAGCAAGTCAGCGGCGGCGCCGAATTCAACGAAGTGTTCTTTACCGACGTCGTCATCCCCGACAGCCAACGCCTTGGTGCGATCGGCGAGGGCTGGACGGTCGCGCTGACGACGCTCATGAACGAACGGCTGGCGGTCGGAATCGCCACCGGGATCCTCGGCGTCGAGGACTTTCTCGAACTCGCGCGATCGAACTACATCGACGAGGAACCTGCCATCCGCAACGGCGCGGTCCGCGACCGGCTGGCGCAGTTTTTCGTCGAAAGCGAGGGCCTCAAATACACCCGCTACCGCATGTGGACGGCCCTGTCGCGCGGGCAGACTCCCGGGCCGCAGTCGTCGATCAACAAGGTTGTATCGGGCAAGCTGATGCAGGATCTGGCCAGCCTGTCCATGGAGCTGATGGGCGACGCCAGCATGGTCGGGCAAGAAGGCCCTGGCAACGGCGCTTTCCAGCGGCAATGGCTGGGTGCGGCCGGCTTCCGCATTGCCGGCGGGACCGACGAAATTCTGCGTAACATCATTGCTGAGCGTGTGCTGGGCCTGCCTCCCGACGTGCGCGTCGACAAAGATATCACTTTTGCGGAACTCGAAACTTCGCGTGGCAAGCGCTGACCCAGCAAGCCGGGCCGCCCGACGGCGTCGAGGCTGTGGAAGTGTCTCTTGCCTTTTCGTTGGGCAAGTCCTTAAAGTCCCCCTAAACGGGGCGGACGGCGCGGGGGTGCGACGTTGGCCGTGGTGCGCCAACACTTCGGAACACTACGGAGCCGCCGATAAAAGCTGCCCGGGACCAAATCGGGCCGCAGCATGGTGGAGACCGACCGAATGAGTTCGATCGCCGAGGCGCGTGCAATCGCCAAGAGCAGTGGCTTGAAGCGGAGCCGCGGGCAAACGCCGCCGACCAACATTGCCGACCCGCAATATTTCCACAAGGTCGTGGATTGCCAGTATGCGTGTCCGACGCATACGCCGGTGCCGGAATACATCCGCCTGATCGCGCAGGGCCGCTATGCCGCAGCATACATGCTGAACTGGGAAAGCAACGTATTCCCCGGCATTCTCGGCCGCGTCTGTGACCGGCCGTGTGAACCGGCGTGCCGCCGAGGCCGCGTGCAAACCGGCGACGAGGCCAACGCCAAGGACCCCACGCGCAAGGATGCCGAACCGGTTGCCATCTGCCGCCTGAAGCGCGTCGCCGCCGACATGAAGGGCGACATCGACGGTTTCATGCCGGACATTCCGACGGCAAAAAACGGTAAACGTGTCGCGTTGCTGGGCGCGGGACCGGCCTCGCTGACGATCGCGCGCGATCTGCTGCCGCTGGGTTACTCGGTGGTTCTGTACGAAAAAGACCCCAAGGGCGGCGGTCTGATGCGCACCAACATTCCTTCGTTCCGGCTGCCAGAAACGGTGCTCGACGACGAAGTGATCCGCATTCTGAAATTCGGGGTCGAAACGCGCTTCGGCCACGAGGTCAAAAGCCTCAAAGCGGTGGTGGCCGAGGGTTACGACGCGGTGTTTGTCGGCACCGGCGCACCCAAGGGCAAGGATCTCGACATTCCCGGCCGCAAGGACGCCGACAAGAACATCCATATCGGCATCGATTTTCTGACGTCAGTCGCGTTCGGGCACGTCGAGAAGATCGGCAGCAACGTGATCGTCATCGGCGGCGGCAACACAGCGATGGACTGCTGCCGCACCGCACTCCGCCTTGGCGCCGAACACGTAACCGTCACGGTTCGCAGCCCGCGCAAGGTGATGAAGGCGTCGGACTGGGAAGTGCGCGACACCATGCACGAGGGTATCCCGATCCTCGACAATCACGCGCCAAAATCGTTCGTCGTCGAGGGCGGCAAGCTGACCGGCATGATTTTCGAAAAAATGATCGAACAGGGTGTCGACGCCAAGGGACGGCCCAAGCTGACGGCCTCCGGCGAGATGGTCACGATCCCCTGCGACGACGTGCTGATGGCTGTCGGCCAGGACAACGCGTTTCCGTGGATCGAAAAAGACAGCGGCGTGACGTTCGGTGAATGGGGCATGCCGGTCGTCGACAAGGTGACGTTCCAATCGACCAACCCGAAAGTGTTCTTTGGTGGCGACGCCGCCTGGGGACCGGAAAACATCATCAAGGCGGTGGCGCACGGCCATCAGGCAGCGATTTCCATCGACGCGTTCTGCCAAGGGAAGGCGCTGACCGACCGACCGGGACCCGGACATACGCTGGTCAGCCAGAAAATGGGCATCCACGAATGGTCGTACAAAAACGACTACGATGCCGGCCGTCGCGTGGCTGTGCCGCACGCCGATCTCAAGACCTCTTTGGCCAATCTCAAACTCGAGGTCGAACTGGGCTTCGACGAGAAGCGGGCGCTGGCCGAAGCGGCGCGCTGCCTCAACTGTGATGTGCAGACCGTGTTCAGCGAAAAGCTGTGCATCGAGTGCGACGCGTGCATGGACATCTGCCCGGTCGATTGCATCAACTTCACCGACAACGACGCCGAGGACAAACTGCGGCTGGAACTCCGCGTCCCTGCAATGGATCCGACGCAGGACATCTACGTGTCGACGCCGCTGAAAACCGGACGCATCATGGCCAAGGACGAGGACGTGTGCCTCCATTGCGGCCTGTGTGCCGAACGCTGCCCGACCGGCGCCTGGGACATGCAGAAGTATTTCTATGTCGAAGCGCAGGCGTCGAAGGCGTGCCTGAGTCACCACACGGCGTATTTGCGGTGAGCGCGGTAGATATGGATAGCGCTAAATCAAGAAACCTAACGATTGCAGTGATGGCGCTGCTTCCGTTGCAATCGTCCGCTGTAGAAATTGAACTGACTCCCGACAGCAGGCCATTATTCGATCGAATGTGGGCCACGCTAGTAAATGGTCAGTATGAATTTGTTCGAGATGAATTTGTTCCAGTCGCGTGCGATCCGCTACTGAAAAACTACTTCGTCAATGACTTCCGGTCACTCGGTGTCGATTCCGAACTTCGGAAATACATATTGGATGAATGGGAGCAATGTCTGGTCGATCTGCGCGTCAGCCACTCTTTCTTTGGTTACTGGACTGCGGGTTCGAAGCGGCCCAAAATTGCACTTCCGAAGTTGCCGCCGATAGTTCCCAAAGCACTCGGCCTCACAGCACAAACAGCAAGTAAATTTGCACCCGCTTTGGCAGGGGCGACGATCGCAATAGCAGTCGGTGCCGAATTTATGAATTGGCATACGCACAAGAAATCTATCGATCACGAAGCTAAACTAGAGGCAGTGCAAAAAATGATCGACCGGTTGAACTCGGCTAAAGTCTAATTTTCAGTATTTCATTCGTCATGGCCGCGCAGGCGGCCATCCACGACAAGGCGCAACAGGGCGATAGGGTGAACTGGATCAGCATGATGCCCTACTGGCAACCGAAAGAGCCGTGCGCCTATATCTTGGCAAGTGAGCGGGATGGCATTCTCTATACCGGCGTCACCAGCGCCATACATGATCGCATGATGCGGAATCGGTCCGGAGCAGACGAAGGATTTACGAAGCGTTACAAAGTTCACCGTCTGGTTTACTGCGAGTATCATCCGAATATGGACGACGCGATTTTGCGGGAGAGCCGTATAAAGAAGTGGAACCGTGCATGGAAAATACGGCTGATACAGTCCGTTAATCCCGAATGGATCGACCTATTCGATCCAGAAGCCGGAGTGCAGATCACGCCTGTAGATGCAGCGCGTATGAATTGGTAGCGTGAATTCCTTGCAGGTTGTCGTGGATGGCCGCGTTCGCGGCCATGACGGTTGTGGGTGGTGGCTCGCAGAGAATAAATACGGGAAGCTTCGCATATGTCCGGCATCAACGATTTTGTGATCAAAATAGGCACGGTGAACGGATCCGGTTCGGCGTCCGCCAACCAAATGTTCGTCAAGACGCTGTTCCGCATGGGGATCCCGGTCAGCCCGAAGAACATCTTTCCGTCCAATATCCAGGGCCTCGCGACGTGGTACGAAGTGCGCGTCTCCGGCAAGGGCTATCTCGGCCGGCGCGACGGCATCGACCTGTTCGTGGCCATGAACCCGCAAAGCTACAAAGAGGATCTGGCGGCAATCGTGCCGGGCGGCTGGCTGCTGTACGACAGCTCGCTGCCCCGCAAGTGGGCGCGCGACGACATTACCGTCATCCCCGTGCCCATCGCCGAGATGTGCGCCAAGAAATGGTCCGATCCGCGCCAGCGGCAGCTGTTCAAGAACATGGTTTATGTCGGCGCGCTGACGGCCCTGCTCGATATGGACATGGAGATCGTGAAAGGGGCTATCGGCGATCAGTTGAAGGGCAAGGAAAAGCTCGTCGCGGCCAACATGGCTGCGGTGGAACTCGGCCGCAATTACGCCCTTGAAAACTTCGAGTGCCCGCTCCCGATCAGCGTCAAGAAAATGGACGGCAACGCGGGCAAGATCCTGGTCACTGGCAACGAGGCGGCGGGTCTGGCCGCCGTCTATGCTGGGGCGACCGTGTGCGCTTGGTATCCGATCACGCCGTCGACGTCGGTCGCGGAAGGCTTCGAAAAGCACGCCAAAAAATTCCGCAACAATACCGCCGGCGAGAAGATGGTCGGCATCGTGCAGGCAGAAGACGAACTGGCCGCCATCGGCGTGGTGATCGGCGCGGGCTGGAACGGCGCGCGAGCGTTTACGGCGACGTCGGGGCCGGGCATTTCGTTGATGAGCGAGTTCCTGGGGCTCGCATATTTTGCCGAAGTGCCGATCGTGCTGTTCAACATCCAACGTGGTGGACCGTCGACGGGCATGCCCACGCGCACCGGCCAGCCCGACGTGCTGTCGTGCGCCTACGCCAGCCACGGCGACACCAAGCACGTGTTGCTCTTTCCCGCCGACCCCACCGAGTGTTTCGCACTCGGCACCGAAGCGTTCGACCTGGCCGAGCGCCTGCAGACGCCGGTGATCGTCATGTCCGACCTCGATATCGGCATGAACGACTGGGTGTGCGACGCGTTCGTTTGGGACGACGCCAAGGTCCACGATCGCGGCAAAGTATTGACTGCGGCCGAACTCGAGAGCTTCAAGGATCGGCGCGGGCAACCGTGGGGCCGCTATCAGGATATCGATGGCGACGGCATTCCCTATCGCACGCTCCCCGGCACGCACCCGACGATGGGTGCGTTCTTCACGCGTGGCACCAGCCACGACGAGAACGCGCGCTACACCGAAGACGGCGTGATCCATGCGCGCATGATCGACCGCATCCGGCGCAAATTCGATGTGACGGCTGCGAGCCTGGTGCCGAAGCCGGAAATTGTCACGCGCGATGCGAAGTGCAAGACGGGCGTGATCTATTTCGGCGCGACGCGGCCGGGCGTGCTGGAGGGTTTGGATCAGCTTGCGGCCGAAGGCTTCAAGCTGAATTCGATGCGGCTGCGCGCGTTTCCGTTCAACGAAGACGTCAAGGCTTTCTGTGCCGCGCACGACCGGGTGTTCATGATCGAACAAAATCGTGACGGTCAGATGCGGTCGCTGTTGATGATCGAAGCCGAAGTGCCCGGCGAAAAGCTGATCTCGGTGCTCAACTACGACGGCACGCCGATGACGGCGCAGTTCGTGCGCAACGCGGTGTTGGCCCACCTGCGGCCCGCGAAGAAGCAGGCGGCTGAATAAGCTGAGGAGCGGAGATCATGCAGGCCAAGCTGGCCCCGGAAGATCAGATGAGCGTCGAGGAATTCCTCGCGTTCGCAGAGCAGCGTCCGGAGGGGGAACGCTGGGAACTGATCGAGGGGATGGCCGTCATGAATGCAGCGCCGACGCAATGGCATCAGAGAATTGCAGCGAATTTGGTCAGTTTATTGGATGAGATCAAACTCGCACAGACTGCGAAATGGACTGCAAATCTCGGAGTCGGCACGCGTGTGCCGGCATCGACCAATAGTCTGCCGCAGCCGGATCTGGTGGTGCAGGAGCATGAGCTGCTGGGCTTACCTGTCACGGAGGACTCGATGATCATTTTCGAGGTGCTGTCCAAGTCGAATACGAAAGCCGATCGCTCCTGGCGCAAGCAGGTCTATTCGAGCGTTCCGAACTGCCAGCACTACGTGACGGTCGCGACAGCAAAGGCCGAGATCGTCCGCTTCGATCGCGCCGACGGCTGGGCGGGCACGACGATCACCGGTCTTGCGGCGACGCTTGCA
>JANLYD010000369.1:0-10956 GCA_031365465.1 Hyphomicrobiaceae bacterium | reverse complement strand
GATGACGCGCCAACCGCCGGGGTTGGCGGTGTCGCCATCCGCCGTGGCGTAGACGGCGTCGTCGTGGTCGCGCGCGTCGGCCGGATCGATCGTGAGCAGCGGGATATTCGTCAGATCGCGGCGTTTGTCGTTGGTGAGGGCCGGAAGATGCTTCACCTCGTCCAGCACGCGCGCCGGGAACTCGTCGGGAATGCCGTGGGTGTGGATGGCGATGAGGGAGATCTGCCGCTGATCGCCGGGATTGCCGACGCTCTCGACGATCTTTGCGTTCGGGTTTCCATGCCGTCCACGAAGAAGATCAAAGCGCACGAGATCGCCGTTCTTGGCGTTGCCCGCGTGCGCTGCATCGACCGGCCAGGACCGCATCTCCTTCTTGTCGATCGGCTCGATCGTGCCTCCGCCTTGCGCGCCGTGGCTGTTTAAGTGAGCGCGGAAGATTCCGAGCGCACGACTGCGTTCTTTGGGTAGCTTCTTGATCGGCTCCACGGCGTAGGTGTAGCGATCGCCACTCAGGCGCAGGGTGCGGGCAAGGATGCGGTCGCCTTGGCCAAGGTTGAAGCGCTCGTTGCCGCCGGACTTGCGCGGCATGCGGACAACCACTTTCGGCTTTGTGCCGTCTTCCACGTTCCAGACCTGCGGTTCGGCGACGAGGTCCCCATCTTTGTCACGCGCGACGATATCGAACGTGGCGATGGGCGGCAGCCGGCCCTTCTCCTGCAGCGATGAACGGTTGCCGGAAAGCTGCCCGGCGTCGGTCATCTCTTGGAGCAGCTGCTTGAGCGCGACGCGGTTTTCGCCCTTGATCGAAAAAGCGCGGGCGATTTCCCGTTTGCCGACAGTCTCAGTTGCGTTTTGGATGAATTTGAGAACGTCCGCTTTCGTCGGCATTGCCGACGGACCCTTGGACGCTTTGATTTGTGGGGCTTTGCCGCGAGGCGCCATGGTCATCTCCGTTTGACCGGTGAGCGATAGCACAGTTTGGGCCCCTCGCCGGAGTGTGGCCGTCAGGCGCAGCGGGGTATCGCTGTGAAAAAATCACTATCTTGATCGCGGAATGCTTGAACGCAGTTCAATATCGTGTATATTGTACGATGTTCACTCAACTAATTGGAGACCGCGCCATGCTTGCGAAACTCGCCGCTGCCGTTACGACATTGATTTTGGGAGCGGCTGGCCGGGCCACGCGCCTCGACCTCGATTGCCGTCATCATCTCGCGGGATGGCCGACGGGGCTGGCTGCCGGCGAAGTGCCGTCGCTCGTGTCGGACTGCCGGTGCCACTTTGGCCACCATTGTGGGACGAGATAAGCGTGCAGTCCGAGCTGACCGTGTTCGACTTTACGTTCGATTGCGGGTCAATGCTCAATGCTTTGTAAATGTTGATCTTTTACGCTCGTAAATAGTCACCGCTGCTTTCAGGCCGATTCCAGGAGTTCTTTCATGCTCAGCCGTTTGATGTCAGGCCGCCGGTTTGCGCCGCTGTTCTGGTCACAGTTCTGCTCGGCATTAAACGACAACTTTTTGAAGAACGCGCTGGGCATGCTGGTGCTGTTCGGAATTGGCGCGACTGCGGCGTTCACTCCGGACGAGGGCGCCAAACTCAACACGCTTGCCGGTGTGATTTTCATCGCGCCCTTCTTCTTCCTTTCGGCACTGGGCGGTGAGCTGGCCGACAAGTTCGACAAAGGACGCGTGGCTGCCGCAATCAAGCTCGGCGAAATCCCGGTTGCGGCGTTGGCAGCCATTGGATTCTACACGCATTCAGTGCCGGTACTGTTCGCCGCCTTGTTCGGCTTCGGCATCATCGGTGCCCTCTTCGGACCGGTGAAATATGGCCTGCTACCAGAAGCCTTGAAAACCGAGGAACTGGCATCCGGTAACGCCCTTGTGGAGGGCGCGACATTCTTGGCCATTTTGCTCGGCACCATCGGCGGCGGCATTGCGGTAACGGAAGCCAAGAGCCCTGAATTGATCGTCGTAATCATACTAGCGCTTGCCGCAATCTGTTGGCTGTCAGCCACACTGATCCCGCAGCGTGGCGCAGCGGCGCCCGCGATTGCGATCACGCGCAATCCATTGGCGTCGACTTTTCGTTTGTTGGCCGAACTCAAAGCTGAACCGCGCATGCGAATAGGGGCGCACATCTGTTCGTGGTTCTGGCTTGTCGGCGCAATCGCACTGTCGCTGTTACCTGTCATGGTGAAGAGCTCGCTCGGCGGCACGCCGGCAGTCTACACGCTGTCACTTTCGACGTTCGTCGTCGGCATCGCCATCGGATCGCTGATGGCCGCGCGCGCCAGTCACTCGCGCCCCAATTTGGCGCTTGTGCCCCTCGGCGCAGTTCTGATGGGGCTGGCCGCGCTGATATTGGCCGCACTCGCGTTCTGGGTCGTGCGTCCGGCCACGGACATCGTCGTGCAGGATTTTGCGACCTCCAAACGCGGCATCGTCTTCCTAGGCAGCTTGTTCATGTTGGCCATCGGTGGTGGGCTCTTCATCGTGCCGGCTTTTGCCGCCGTTCAAAGCTGGGCACAAGCCGACCGGCGCGCTCGTGTGGTCGCCGCAGTCAACGTCATGAATGCGGCCTACATGACGACGGGCGGGGCGCTGCTTGCCGTGCTGCAGTTGCTGGAAACGCCGCTGTGGGTGCTGTTCTCTTTGCTCGGGGTCGCGACGCTGGCTGTTGCCGGTATCGTCACGCGCCTCTGGGGTCAGGAGGGCGTCCGGGATTTCGGGCGCGGTATCTTTCAACTCGCCTACGACCTAGAGGTCAAAGGTCTCGAATATCTGCCGAAAGAGGGCGATCCCACCATCATCGCGCCGAACCACGTGAGCATGCTCGAAGCGCCGATGCTGCATTCGATACTGCCCGGCCACGCGACGTTTGCCGTCAACACCCAGATTTCTGAAACGCGATGGATCAAGCCGTTTTTGCGCCTAGTCAAGCACTACGCGCTAGATCCGACGAAGCCGCTGGCTACACGCGGTCTCGTCAACACCGTCAAGTCCGGCCAGACGGTCGTTATTTTTCCCGAGGGCCGCATAACCACCACCGGCCAACTCATGAAAGCTTATGACGGCGCCGGCATGATTGCCGACAAGTCGCAAGCCTGGATCGTGCCGTGTCGCGTCGACGGTGCCGAGCGCGCCAAGATCTGGAGCTATCTGCGGCCGACGCAGATCAAGAAATCGCTGTTCCCGAAGGTGACGCTCACGTTTCTGCCGCCGCGCAAGTTAGCGCTCGATCCCGCGTTGAAGGGCAAGGCGCGCCGCATGGCGGCTGGCCGCGCGTTGCAGGACATGCTGGTCGATACCGCCGTCGCAACCGCCAAGACGGATCGCACGATGTTTGCGGCTCTGGTCGATGCCAAGAATATCAAATCGTCAGCCAAGGTCGCGATCGAAGATCCGATGGGCACTAAGCTTTCGATGAAAAAGCTGGTTGTTGGTGCCCAGGTGCTGGGGCTGAAACTTACCGCATTGGCACCGATCGGCGGAAACATCGGCGTCATGCTTCCCAACTCGGCCGGCGTTGCGGTCGTGATCACCGCGTTATGGGGCATCGGGCGCGTGCCCGCGATGATCAACTTTTCGGCCGGCCTTCTGAGCATACGGGCTGCCTGCACCGCCGCCGAAATCAAAGTTATCCTGACGTCGCGGACCTTCATCGAGAAGGGCCGCATGGATAAACTGGTCGACGACCTGGCCGGAGGTGGTATCAAGTTCGTTTTTCTTGAGGATGTGCGGACTACCATCACCCCGCTGGACAAGATCAAGGGGTTGATTGCGCGCGACACGGCGCAGGTTCAGAGCAAACCCGGCGACCCCGCCGTGTCCTCTTCACGTCCGGCTCCGAGGGCGTGGCGAAAGGTGTGGTCCTCAGTCACAAGAACCTGCTGTCGAACATTGCTCAAGCATTGTGCCAAGTCGATGCCAACGGCGAAGACAAGGTCTTCAATGCGTTGCCGGTGTTCCATTCGTTTGGATTGACGGGCGGACTGCTGATGCCGTTGGTGGGCGGCATCCCCGTCTACATGTACCCGACGCCCCTGCACTACCGCATCATTCCCGAATTGATCTACGATACCCAGTCGACCATCCTGTTCGGCACGGACACGTTCCTCAACGGATACGCGCGCGTAGCCCATCCCTACGACCTGCGCACCATTCGATTCATCATGGCTGGCGCCGAAGCCGTGAAAGATCGCACGCGCCAAACCTATATGGAGAAATTCGGCGTCCGTATTCTTGAAGGCTATGGCGTCACGGAAACAGCTCCTGTACTCGCGCTGAATTCGCCGATCATGCAGAAGGCCGGCAGCGTCGGACGCCTTGCACCGTTGATGGAGGCGCGTCTCGAGCCTGTTCCCGGCATCGACACCGGTGGCCGGTTGTTCGTGCGCGGTCCAAACGTCATGCTCGGATACCTGCGCATTGAAAGACCCGGCGTGCTCGAAGCGCCGCCCGACGGTTGGCACGATACGGGCGACATCGTCAGTATCGACAGCGAAGGCTTCATCACCATTCGTGGCCGCGCGAAGCGCTTTGCCAAGATCGCCGGTGAGATGGTGTCGCTGTCGGCGGTCGAAGCGATTGCGGCCGAGGCCTTTCCGAGCGTCATCAGTATCGCGGTCGCGCTGCCAGATGCTCGCAAGGGTGAACGCGTCGTGTTGCTGACGACATCGGCCAAGGCCCGCCGCGAAGACTTTCAGCGCGCGGCAAAAGCAAAAGGCGCACCTGATCTGCTCTTGCCGTCCGAAATCATGTTGCTCGACAAATTACCGCTCCTCGGCTCCGGTAAACCCGATTATGTGGCGGCGCTATCGGTCGCCAAAGACCGCGCGGGTGCCGCGCGTGAAGCGCCTGAAGCGGCCATGGTGTGACGCCGCCGCGCGGCAAGACGGTTTGACATAAGCAAGAGCAATCGAGGCTGCGACAGTTGGACAACCGCCGAAAGCAATCGCGTACGTGCTTGCGAATTTTGCTGATGCTCGGCGCAGTCTCGAGCGTGCTTCTGTCGTCGTTTGTAGCTGTCTCCGCGCAAGTCTCCGTCACTCCGGGGAGCGTGCGTCTGAGCGGGGTGCTGGCCCGCGCCGTCGACCGCAACATATCGACTGAACGCGGCAACATCCGCATCATAGGTTTTGGTGAATCGAAGTCGCGCGGCGGCGCACTCTTCTTCATTCACGGTGATCCGGAATGGCACCGGATTGGTGCCTTCACCCAGAATCTTCGCGCCGAAGAAGACCGAGTTTTAGCCAACCACCTCGAGTGGCTGCGTGGCGTTGCGGCGCGAACCAACGTCGCCACCTATTTCGTCGCGCGCACCGGCGTGTTTGGATCGGATGGCGAATCGCTCGAGTTCCGCCGTGAGGACTCATACCTCTCGATCGGTCGTGCCATCGATACGGTGATGGCGCGTGACGGCGTGCACAATGCTGCAATCATTGGTCATTCCGGCGGCGCAGCGGTTGCGCTGTATCACGCGATCGCGTTACCGAGCCCGGCCGTCAGGTGTTATTCGCTGGCGTCAGGTGTCTACAACATCGGTGCGGTCGCGGAATTCATTCGCATTCAAAAGCAGAAAGATCCCGCCGTCGCCAGTATCGATCGGACCAGACTTGCGCCACTTGCATTCACACCGATGCCGCCTGAAATGGCGGCCCGGCTCAAATATTTCGAGCCGCTGTTCCGCTTGCCCGAGATGCCAGCCGATCCGGCACGCAAAGTCTTTGTAGTTTCTGATCGCCGCGATGCCATCGCACCTTATTTTGCCTCCGCAGACTTGGCCGACCGACTGCAAAAATTGGGTCATCAAGCTGTGCTGATCGAAGCGGCCGCGAAGCCACCCACCCATCATTACACCTACGACGCCGCTGTCGATGTCGCGTTGGGGTGTCTGGCATCGCGCGCAAAGCGTTGAGCTTGGCTCGATCCGTCTCAATCGGGTGTTGAGAACCTGCGGTGAGCCACAGCTGAGCTGAGGTGCACTTGTTAAAGTGAACTCGATTCGGGCGGCGTTTGTAACGCGTATCTTCGCCTTGGCCCCAGTGCGTGGGTCACTTCGCGGATGCAGGAGCAGACGACGTGAGAAACGGCCGCCCAATTTCCTATCGTTCCAACCTGCTGCTGCGCCGCATCTGCGTTACGCTGATGGCGTGCTGCACAACGATCGAGTTCGCATCGCTGCCGGCACGGGCAGACGAGCCTGCCGTGGCCGGATCGATGCTGCAAACCGATGGCATGCTGTCCAAAAAGCAAGTTCGCAGGCTGCCACGTTTGGCAGTGTCGCGGCGGCTGAATTCGCAGGTGGCAGGGAGCAGAACCAACGACACCTCTGACTACTGGTTGCTCGACTACATGAGCCGGCTACTCGATACGGAGCCCGCCGTCGCTCGCCGCCGCACCGCAACTCGCGCAGCGAGTTCTGCCCGTGCACCGGCCATCGTGACGCCGGCCAAGTTTGCTGCCGCCACGACGAACCCAGGTGCGCCCGGGGCATCGGTGTCAACGCCGGCGACCAGTTCCATCGCAACCGGAACCGTCGTTCCCAGCCGTCCTGATGCGCCAGCGGCACCCGACAACGACACCGCATTGATCGTCGCCGCCGAAAGGTTTCAAGCGCGCGCCGATCTCGTTAAACTGGAGTTTGCTTCGCGAACTTACGCAGAGGCCAAGCTGTCTGGCCAACAGGTGTTCGAACTGCGCAACGATTGGCGTGTGCTCGAGCGTGCGCGGGATGCGCTGAGCGGCGCTGAATTGGCCAGTGCCGAGGCCGCAGGTTTCGAGGCCAACGCCTACATCAACGAAACGACCAGGACGATTGTCGTCGCGGTCGCCGGATCGCAAGACCTGCGGCGTGACTTCATCGGTGCCGATGTCTGGCATGCCCTCATCAAATCGCAGGCGCCGCAACAGTTCTATATGGCCAAAACTTACGTCCGTTCCGTGATCCAACGCTACCAGGTGAAAGGCTTCAGCACCGAATGCGTGGGCCACAGTCTTGGCGGCGGGGCCTGTGCGTATGCGGCCGCCGAACTCGGCATTCGTGCACTTGTCGTCAATCCGATTTCCGCCGGTAAGCTAGTCGCTGCCGCACGCTATCTCGTGACGAACTATGTGGTTGACGGCGACATCGCCAACCTCATTTACGCCGCACGCGGGAACGAATTTCCCGGCACGGTTCAAGTCATCAACGACGGTCGCGAC
The DNA here is from genome assembly GCA_031365465.1 of Hyphomicrobiaceae bacterium. Classification (GTDB taxonomy): domain Bacteria; phylum Pseudomonadota; class Alphaproteobacteria; order Rhizobiales; family Hyphomicrobiaceae; genus JABFRJ01. The sequence continues at coordinate 3,748 of JANLYD010000369.1, read as the reverse complement.
GTGATCCGCCTCATGGCCTTGGAGAAGTACGGCCAACTCGCTGGGCCGATCCTGGTCGTCCGGGAATTGCGCGCTAGTATCGATAGTCACAAGGTCGACCATGCACTCGACTTGATCGCTGCCCAGGCAGAAGTTTCCCGGCCGCGCTGAGCCAGGGTGAAGGCGGGATTTCGGTGTTTGGATGCGATTGCTGCGGCGGAACGGTGTTCAATCGCTTTTAACATCAACCGGCGGGCGGCGAATCAGTCTTCGCGATAGACTTTTTCGCGGCGTTCGTGACGTTCCTGCGCTTCCAGCGACAGCGTGGCGATAGGCCGGGCATCTAGCCGCCGTAAGTTGATCGGCTCGCCCGTCTCCTCGCAATAGCCGTAACTGCCGTCGTCAATCCGCGCGATCGCCGCGTCGATCTTGTTAACGAGCTTGCGCTGACGGTCGCGTGTTCGCAATTCCAAGGCACGATCCGTCTCGGATGTTGCCCGGTCGGCAAGATCGGAATGCTGCCCGGTGTCTTCGTGCAATGTCTGGAGCGTTTCGCGGTTTTGCTTGATGATGTCGTCTTTGAGCTGCTGCAACTTATTTCTGAAGTAGACGCGTTGCTGTGCATTCATGAACGGCTCTACGTCCGACGGCCGATAGTCGGGCGGCAATTGCATCGCGATTGTTTCAGAACGCGCAGTCTTAGCCATGAGCCTGCCAGTTTTGAAGGGCGCTTGCGTGGGCAACGAACCATTGCGCAAGGCAATTGGCGCTGGATGTATCAAGCTTTTGTCTGAAACGGAAATCTTTGTTGCAACAGCTGTTGCTACCGCTTTCCCGTTGACCGACGCGGCTAAGCCGGTAGCCTTATTTTTGACTGGTAGCTTTTTTTTCGTCGATGCCTGTGGAGCGGCGCGGTTCTCGGTTGGAGCCGGTGAAATCTTCTCGCTCGAGGTCTTGGATGCGTCGAACGTCGCTTTCGCACCTGACAGCTGGGACGCCGCAGAGCGCTTGGCGATCGGCGCCTTACTCTTGAGCGCTTTTGCCTTTGGGCGAGCGGCTGATTTCCCAGCAAGCCTGGTGCGGGACTGTACGGGGTGTTTTGCAGTTGCTTTTGCGACAGCTGCCGGCGAGGCGCGCGCCTTTGGGCTGGCAAGCCGCTTCGAACCGGATCTAGAGCCATTTTTGGAGCGGCTTTGCCGCTCGGAGCTTGTCACGCCCGCCTTGGGCTTCTCTAACTGCTTGCGTCCGGCATGCCGCCCGGCCTTCGCGGCGCTCGATGGCGATTTAGCCGTAACGGCTTTTGCAGCAGTCGCTTTTGAACGCTGACGTGATGGCTTCACCATAACTTTCCCCGGTCCTGCAGCCACAATTTCTATGCGTGTGGTCTGTCCGAACGCGGCACTATTTAAGTGATTGAGACTCCAAGTCAAGTCGGTTAGGTGTAGGCACGGCCAAATCTGGAATTAACCTTTCCCCACCGCCGAGGACGACGGCGCTGGGGCATCACCGCCTGCAGCCACAACTACCCGAGCGTCAACTCAAAGGCGTGGGAGCGGCTACTTCGACGAGGGTTTGACTGGTGTCGCCCGATTTTCGTCGTCAGGCGGCAGAGCGAAGCCCAACTTCGACCAGAAATCCAACGTCGCTGAATTGACCATCGACAACATGGCCCAAGGGGAGGTCATAGCGGACTGATCCTGCCCAATGATTTCGACGCCCTTGAACAACGGTCCGGCATCAAGTGGCAGCGTTTGCTCTATCACTTCAAGGCTGTAATCGGCCATTCGGGTGGCGACTTGCACCGCGTTGACATTCGACGCCGCGGCAGGGGCGGTGATCGCGAAAGCGGGTTCTTCGCCGCCAATCCAATCGCCATTGTCGACGACGTCAGCCATGCTGCTACTGCCGGGCCTGCCGGGTACACTTTTGAAAGCGCGTGCCGGCAGATGCTTCGTCCGAGGGTCGCTTTTGCGCAAGAATGCCCCGATCCGCGGCGCAATCTCGGTGCGGAACCTGGACCCGTTGAAGACCCCGTAGTGTCCGACCTTCGGGCACTCGAAATGCAGTTTTTTCGCAGCGGGAATGCCGCTGCAGAGGTCGATTGCAGCGCTGCACTGCCCTTTGCCGGTGATGTCGTCGTTTTCGCCTTCGATCGTCATCAGCGACACATTCTTGATCGCCGCCAGATCGACAGTCCGGTTGCGATGCCGCATCACGCCTCGCGGTAGACGATGCTCCACGAATACGGACGCGATGGTCTCGAGGTAGAACTCCGCCGTCAAATCCATCACTGCAAGATATTCGTCGTAAAACTCGCGATGTTTCTCAACGCCGTCGCCATCGCCGTGCACCAGATGCAGGAAGAGATCTTTGTGCGCGTTCATGTGCCGGTCGAGGTTCATGGTCATGAACCCGGTCAATTGCAGAAAGCCTGGGTAAACTTTGCGCCCATAGCCCGGCGACGGCCAAGGCACGGTCGAGATCACATTGTTCTTGAACCACTCGGTGCCTTTTTCCTGGGCCAAACGGTTGACCGCAGTCGGACTGCGCCGAGTGTCGATCGGCCCGCCGGCGACGATCAGCGTGTGGGGGACATGTGGATCGCCGGCAGCTTCCATGTCGGCGATGGCTGCCAACACCGGCACGGACGGCTGACAAACCGCGAAGACATGCACGTCGCCTTCAAAGAAGCGAAATATATCTTCCATCGTGTCGACATAGTCATCCAGATCGAACGATCCGGCCGCAACCGGCACGTCGCGCGCGTTCTGCCAGTCGGTCACGTAGACATCATGGTCGGGCAGAAAGGTCTCGACGGTGCCGCGCAACAGGGTCGCGTAATGTCCGGACATCGGCGCGACAAGCAGCACTTTTGGGTGATCCAGGGGCTGCCCGTCAGCAGGCAATGCCCGCTTGAAGCGGACGACTTTGCAGAACGGATGCTGCCACACAGTTTCTTCGGTGACCGCTAACGTTTCGCCGGCTACGATCGTGTCGGCAATACCGAAGACCGGTTTGTCGTACCGGCGCGTCGTGCGTTCGAACACTTCGCAAGCCGCTGCCGCACTGCGTCCCACGGAGGTGTGAGTCAAAGGGTTGAACGGATTTCTGAAGAACTGGCGGTATCCGTCGGCCGCAGCGCGCGCTGGTTTGACGGCGGCGTGACCGGCTTGGTACATATGGTAGAGCAAAGCTGCAGCTCCTGGTAAATCCGGCAGGCGCCGGGTGCATCTCCGATGCGGGTGTCGTCTCGTTGTCGCGTTTTCCAAGTACTCTGAGCGTAACCGCTTCGCGGCGATGGTGCCGTGATTCGACCGCAATCTGAAGACTTAACGCGAACAAGAAATCCAACGTTCCCCGCCGGGACGGCAGCGCCGACACCGCTACCGTGGTCCAGCGTTATCATAGAGTTGTCCACAAGTAATAGTCCATCATCAACTTTAGGCATAGGCAACTGAAGGTCGCGGTGGTGCTCAACGTCCACTCTGCGCCTTTCAGTGGGGCGGGTGCATTTGTCCCATCGAAATTTTTTTGAGGCCGCGAGGGCTGGCAAGTCGGGCGACGGGGTCAGCGGCCGCGGGCACCTGTGTTCTCTTGCTTTTTCCACAGGGCCACAAAAAACAAACGAGCGTGTTGACACCGGAGTTGGATTGTTGTTTAAACGGCCTCGTTGAGACACGAAACACGGCGGCGGCCCCGCTGGTTCGACCTAGAACGGTTCAAACCTCAGGCTGTTTGCGAAAACTGAGTGTCCTGCGCCCCACGGGCG
>JANLYD010000361.1:0-2818 GCA_031365465.1 Hyphomicrobiaceae bacterium | reverse complement strand
CATCTTCTACCGTGGCTCAGCTGAAACCACGCTGACGCGCCGCAACGTCCGTCAGCTGTATCTGCGCAAAGAGGAATTCAATCTGCCGATCTTCCGGCGGCTCTGCGTGTTGTTCAAGCTGAAGCCGTTCGACGTGCGGGTGGCCGAAGTGATGGCCGAACTCAAGTGCGAACGCCGCAAGGCGGAAAAGCTCGTCACCAAGCTCCGCAGCGCGCTGCCGCCCGGCACGACCTCGGATTTGATTTATCTAAAGCTGTTCAAGAACATCCCCCACACCGACCTCGAAATGATCTTCCCCAATACACGCGTCAAGTTCCGCATGGCCGACAAGCTCAAGTTCGGCGTCACCGCCAGCAGCGGCGTCGGCATGGGCATTGCCGGCGCGATGACCAAGCTCGCGGTGGCAGCGACCCCGTTCGGCATGGCCGGTGCGGCGGTCGCCGTGGGCGGCGTTGCGGCCCGGCAGGTCGCCAACTTCGTCGGCCAGCGCAACAAGTACCTCGTGAAGATGTCGCAAAATCTGTACTTCCATTCCATGGCCGACAATCGCGGCGTGCTGACTTTGCTAGCCGATCGCGCCGCCGAGGAAGACATCAAGGAAGAGTTGCTGCTCTACAGCGTGCTGGCCAAGCAAACCGCATCGATCCGAGATCTCGACGAGATCGACGGCGCCATCGAGCGCTATTTGAAGACGTCCTTCGGCATCGAGGCCAATTTCGACATCGACGATGCCTTGAAGCGCCTGATGGCCGACGGCATCGTCAAGCAACTCCCTGACGGCACCCTCGAGACATTGTCGCCGGCACAGGCGGCCCGGCATATCGATACGCTGTGGGATTCCTATCTCGACACGCTGCCGGAACCGGGCCGGCGCGCCGGTGTCGAATTCGACCCGAGAACGCTGCAGCACAGTCCGAATGCATCCGTCGCATGACGCAGACCAAAATCATCATCGCCTGTGCCGATTTCGATGTCGCGCGCTCCGTCGCCGGCTACCTCGAACAGATCCTGGTGCCGTCGCCGCACGCCGTGACGGTGTTTGAAGATGGTCCACCCGCTCAGCGCGTCGAGGCCTATTTCGACGACGCACCGGACGTGTCGGTATTGGCCGAGGCGCTGGCCGAAATCGGCAAGCCAGGCATCGGCATCCCCACGGCCGAAGCCATCCCCGACGAAAACTGGGTGACGATCTCGCAGGCGGCATTGCCGCCGATTTCTGCGGGTCGCTTCACCGTGCATGGCAGCCACGATCGCGACAAGGTCGGCCACGGTCCCGGTGCCATCGAGATCGATGCGGGCGAAGCGTTCGGCACAGCCCATCATGCGACCACGCTCGGCTGCCTGCTGGCCATCGACCGCCTTGCGCGCCGGCATTCGTTTCGCCATGTGCTCGACCTTGGCTGCGGCTCCGGCGTGCTGGCGATTGCGGCTGCCCGCGTGCTTCCACGTGCCGACGTGATCGCCAGCGATATCGATGCCATCGCCACCGACGTCGCCTCGGCAAACGCGCGCATCAACCGCGTCGGCCGCCGCATCCGGTTCATCACCGCCACCAACCTCGATCATCCCGCCCTGCGCGAGCCCGCCGCGTTCGATCTGATCATCGCCAACATTCTCGCCCGTCCGCTGATCGAACTCGCGCCGAGTTTGCGCACGGCAATCGCACCGCAGGGCCGTCTGGTGTTATCGGGCCTGCTGGTAGCCCAAGCCGCCGAAGTGTTCGCCAACTACCGGCAAGCCGGCTTCATCATGGAAAAGCGCGAAGACATCGTCGGCTGGAGCATTCTCACGCTGCGCGTCGGGTGACACGAACGCATTCGTGGCACGATGGACGCCGACGCCTCGTTTACAGCTGACGCGGCACGGTTTATAGCGGCGTCTGAAGTGGCGACAGGTCGTCGCCCATCCACACGTGGCGACAGGTCGTCGCCGATGCACACGGACATCCGATCATGCGCGCCGAAGCCAAGCTGCAAGCTGACGCCATCCGTGAATCACTCGGCTTGCTCCGGAGGTATCTTTGACCCGGAAACCGCCAAGAAACGCTTAGCCGATCTCAACAATCGCGCAGAAGATCCGAGCATCTGGTCCGATCCCAAGGTCGCACAAAAGCTGATGCGGGAACGCACGGCGACGGAAAAGTCGCTGTCCGCCTTCACATCGTTCGAAAGCGAATTCGACGACGCGATGACGCTCATCGAACTCGGCGAATCGGAAAGCGATGCCGCGACCGTCACCGAGGGTGAGGCCGCCCTTTCCCGGCTCGCGCAGGAAGCCCGTAAGCGCGAGATCGACGCGCTGCTGTCGGGCGAAGCCGACGCCATGGACACCTTCCTCGAGGTCCACGCCGGCGCCGGCGGCACCGAAAGCCAGGACTGGGCGTCGATGCTGCTGCGCATGTACACAAAGTGGGGCGAGCAGCACGGTTTCAAGGTCACGCTGACCGATTTGAGTCCCGGTGACGAAGCCGGCATCAAAGGCGCCACGCTCGAATTCAAAGGCGAGAACGCCTATGGCTGGCTGAAGACCGAAGCGGGCGTGCACCGCCTCGTGCGCATCTCGCCGTTCGACAGCAACGCGCGCCGTCACACCTCGTTCTGCAGCATTCAGGTCTATCCTGTAGTGGACGACACCATCGATATCGACATCAATCCGGCCGACATCGAGATCACCTACGCGCGTGCGCAGGGCGCCGGCGGACAGTCGGTCAACCGTACGGAATCTGCGGTCCGGCTGGTTCACAAGCCGACCGGTATCAACATCTTCGCGCAGGAACAGCGCTCCCAGCATCAGAATAAAGACATCGCCTTCAAGCGCT
>JANLYD010000302.1:0-2958 GCA_031365465.1 Hyphomicrobiaceae bacterium | reverse complement strand
GACTCGCTCGCGATGCTAGCGGGCATGCTCTGGGGGCTCACCACGGTCGTCATTCGGGCGACCGGGCTCACGCGCGTTTCGGCCGAGAAATTGCTCTTCTATCAAGTGGCGATCAGTGCGGTGACGTTTCCGTTTCTTTCGTTGTCACTCGGTGAAGCGTGGACGTTTCACTACAGCGGTTTCGCGTGGGCATCGCTGGCCGTGCAGACTTTGGTGGGTGCTTTCGTGAGCTATCTCGCATGGATGTGGATGCTCGGACATTACCCCGCTACCCGGATTTCGGTATTCGTTTTTCTCACCCCCATGTTCGCACTGCTCTTCGGCGCATGGTGGCTACGCGAGGCGGTGACGCCAACTTTGGTGGTGGCGCTGGGCTTTGTGGCAATGGGAATCGTGCTAGTCAATCGGCGGCCCGGCTAGCTTCGGCCGAGGCGCTATGGCACAGATCGCCGCGACGCGATAAAGTTGCGTCACGCCATGCCCGATAGCACGCCTAAATCAGCACGACAACCGCCCGAACTCGACGTCACTCAGTGGCGGGAGGTGTTTGGTCGTCTTGACGTCTTGCTTGACGCTTCGCCCGAGGCGCGAATGCAGGTGATGGCACAGCAGGAGGCTACGGCGGGGAGCGGTTCGGACAGCAGCGTGCTGGCGGTGCTCAAGGACTTTTGTGAAAGAACGATGATGACCGCTGCTGCGGACGCCTCGCAGGTGTCGGCCATCGCGGCAATTTCGCAGTCCCTCTTGTCCGGGGCGCGTCTTGAGCCCGGTCAACGCTGCGGTAATTACCGGCTGATTGAGCCGATTGGTCAGGGCGGCATGGGCAGCGTCTGGCGCGCCGAGCGGGTGGATGGGCTGTATCAGACTCAGGTCGCGGTCAAACTGCTCGGCTCGCTCGCGCTGTCGGCCCATGCCCGCGCACGCTTTGCTCGTGAAGGGGAGCTGCTGGCCCGGCTTACGCATCCGCACATTGCGCGGCTTCTTGACGCAGGTCTCACCAACGACCACCAACGCTTTCTGGTGCTGGAGCTGGTCACCGGTCAGGACATCCGTTCGTATGTTCATGACAGCGCACTCGGCCAGCGCGCAATTCTTGTGCTCTTTCGACAGATATTGTCGGCAATTACCTTTGCTCACAGCCAGCTCGTCGTGCATCGAGACATCAAGCCCGGTAATGTCATGGTCACCACAGCGGGGCAGGTCAAGTTACTCGACTTTGGTGTGGCAAAACTCATTGACAGCGACGCTGACGGAGACGATCTCACTCGCGTGGTTGGCGCGGCCTACACTGAAGCGTATGCCGCGCCGGAGCAGCTGCGTGGCGACCCGGTGGGCACGTCGGCCGACATATTTGCGCTGGGCAGTTTGTTGTTTCAGTTACTGGCAGGTGAGTTGCCACGCTGGCCGACCGGCAAGCGCGAACTCACCGAAGGCATGCAGCCGATCAACGACGGCGGTGCCGGGGCCGATCTTCCCGATGACCTGCGCGCTGTGGTGCTCAAAGCGCTCGCCGTTTTGCCCGATGAGCGCTACGCGACCGTGGCCGCTTTCGACGATGATCTGGCGCGCTTTCTGGCGGGTGAGGCGGTGCGTGCGCAGCCCGCGACGCGGCTGTATCGCTGGCGCAAATTCGTGATGCGCAATCGCTGGCCGGTGCTCGCCAGCGCCGCTGCAAGTGCTGCCGTGATCGCCAGTCTCGGTGTCGCGTTATGGCAATTGCAGGAGGCGCGGGATCAGCGCACGCAGGCGGTGTCGGAGGCGAGTCGTGCCAATCAGGTGACAACGTTTTTGACCGACTTGTTCAGGGCATCCGATCCGCGATTGGTCGCAAGCCAAGACAAGCGCACATTGACTGCAAAACAGTTGCTTGATACAGGTACCGAGCGCCTGAAGACGGAGCTTGACGATCAGCCTGAAACAAAGATCGCGTTGCTTGGAATACTCGCGGAGATCTACGGGTTTCTCGATGACGACAAGCGGTTTGAAGCGCTCAACAATGAGCGCATCAAGCTCGCGACCGAGCGCTTTGGCCCGCTGCATCCTGCCGTCATCGTGGGGCGACTGACCGATGCCGATGCCGATCTCTACTCCGGGAACTTTGACGCTGCCCGCGTCACGCTCACCGGGCTGGAAGCCCCGGTACGCACAGTTTTTGGAGATCGAAGCGAGCGTTATGCGTTGTGGCTTGCCACCATGGCGGAACTCGAACGGCGCGCTGGAAAAATGCCGAAGGCGGGTGTGATCGACCAGTACGAGCGTTCGCTGGCGCTGTTTCGTGAGATCGGTAGTACCACGGAAGGCGCGGCTATTGCGCTGCAAAACTACTCAACCGCATTGTCCGAAAACAACCAGATCGAGGCTGCGCTGGACGCTAATGGCCGAGCCATCACGCAGCTGCACGGGATCAGGAATGCCGATCAGGGTAGCCTGTCAATCAGCTACCTCAGGCGAGCAGAAATGCTGCGCCAGCTCGGGCGACACGACGAGGTTGGTGCTGCGTATGACCAAGCGCTGGCGGGGCTTGCGAAGAGTTTCGGTGCTGAAAACACGCTCTACCTCAACACGCTGTTGTCGAAAGCTAGTTGGCTGCATGATCGGGGCAACCGCGTGGAGGCATGGCGGCTGGTCGATCAGGTGTTTGCGGTGCCTCGTCAGCCGTCAGCCAACACGTTGGGCGTGCCCGAGCAGCACTACATCAAGGGCTTGATGCTGGTTAACGAGGGCCGCAATGCTGAGGCCGTTGCCGAGCTTTCGGTCGCGGTGGAAGGCTGGCGCGAAGCCAACAACAATCCGACGCGGTTAGCCAGGGCTCAAGCGGCGCTGGCTGCAGCGAAAGCCGCTCTGCTGTCAGGCAGCATCGCGCCGGCAACCTCGGCGACCGGGCCGACGAAGCGCTAATCGGCCAGCTGATACGACAAAAACAGTCGAGCCTTCTCCCAATCGCGGGCCACCGTCATC
>JANLYD010000284.1:0-25423 GCA_031365465.1 Hyphomicrobiaceae bacterium | reverse complement strand
GCGTCGATGTCGAATTCCATCAGCGTGCGATTGCGATAGGGAACAGGCCTGCGCGCGAGCACGTCGAGGCCGTCGAGGAGCGACGCGGTCTCGGATCGTCCATGCGTCTCAACGACGCCAACCAGCACATCGACGCCTTCTGTGCGCAGCGCCCGCGCCGACGCCAGCATGGCGTAGGTCTTGCCGACGCCCGGAGCCATGCCGAGAAACACCTTCAGCTTGCCACGCGTCTCTCTCTTCGCAAGGTCCATGAGCACTTTTGCCGATGGCCTGCGGTCATGGATATTGGAGCGTGGATCGGCCATGTCATCAACCAGCAGCGCCCGGAATTGCAGCATCCAGGCCGAGGTTCAACATTAGCACGTTGACGCGCGGCTCGCCGATAAAGCCCAGCAACGGGTATTCGGTCGTCTGCTCGATGATCGCCCGGATCCGCTCGGGCGCCACATTGCGGGCCTTTGCCACACGCTCGATCTGCACGCTGGCGAACGCTGGCGAGATGTGCGGATCGAGGCCACTTGCCGAAGTCGTCACCGCATCGGCCGGGATCGTCTTCGCCCCGTCCTTTCTCAGAGTATCGATATCGCCGGCAACGCGCTCCAGCAGCTTCTTGGACAGCGGCCCGAGATTTGCGCCGCCTGAGCTTGCTGCATTGTACGGCGCGTCGACCGTTTTGCTGTCGTCCTTTGGATCGGCTGCACTCGTCGCCGACGGGCGCCCGTGAAAGTACCGCTCGGACGTGAACGCCTGGCCGACCAGGGCCGAGCCGACGACCGCCCCGTTGCGGCGCACGAGAGTGCCGTTGGCTTTGGCCGGGAGGGCGACCTGTGTCACGCCGGTCACGGCGAGCGGATAGGCGATGCCGGTCAGCACCGTGAAGAACACCAACAGGACCAGCGCGGGGCGAAGATAGGAGATCATGCCGAAGCCTTTCAAACCAGATGCAGGGCGGAGACGATGACGTCGATCAGTTTGATGCCGGCGAACGGCGCGACGAGGCCGCCGAGGCCGTAGACGAGCAGGTTGCGGCGCAGCAGTGCGGCAGCGCCGATCGGCCGGTAGGCGACGCCCGTCAGTGCGAGCGGCACCAGGGCGATGATGATCAGAGCATTGAAAATGACCGCCGACAGGATTGCGCTTTCCGGTGTCGCAAGCTGCATGACATTGAGTGCGCCGAGTTCGGGGTAGGTCGCCAAAAACAGCGCAGGGATGATGGCAAAGTATTTGGCGACGTCGTTGGCGATCGAGAACGTTGTCAGCGAGCCGCGCGTCATGAGCAGCTGTTTGCCGATCTGCGTGACCTCGATGAGCTTGGTCGGGTCGCTGTCGAGATCGACCATGTTGCCGGCCTCTCGTGCGGCCTGCGTACCGGTCTGCATGGCGACACCGACATCTGCCTGTGCGAGCGCCGGCGCATCGTTGGTACCATCGCCGCACATCGCAATGAGCCTGCCTTTCGCCTGTTCGGCCTTGATGTAGGCGAGCTTGTCCTGCGGTGTCGCCTCGGCGATGTAGTCGTCGACGCCGGCTTCCGTTGCGATGGCTGCGGCAGTTATGGGGTTGTCGCCTGTCACCATGACGGTTTTGATCCCCATGGCACGCAGCGCCGCAAACCGCTCCTTGATGTCGGGCTTGACGACATCCTTCAAGTGAATGACGCCGAGCAGCCGGTTGTCGTCGGCGACCGCAAGCGGGGTGCCCCCCGACCGTGAGATGGCCGCCACAGCGTCGCGGAAGGCTGCGGGTGCCTGCTCGATCGTCGTGCCGACGTGCTTCAAGACGGCGTCGACCGCGCCTTTGCGGATGTGTCGCTGGGCGACGTCGATGCCTGAAAGCCGTGTCTGCGCCGAGAACGCGATGTAGGAAACCGGCTTGCCGTCGAGCGACGGTTCGACAAGGCCGTACTTGCCCTTGGCCAGCGCCACCACTGAGCGTCCCTCTGGCGTTTCGTCGGAGAGCGACGATAAAAGGGCTGCCTCTGCAACTTGTGTTTCAGTGACGCCGGGGACGGCGTTGAACGCCGACGCGAGCCGGTTGCCGTAGGTGATGGTGCCGGTCTTGTCCAACAGCAGCGTGTCGACGTCGCCAGCGGCTTCGACCGCGCGGCCCGATGTCGCGACGACGTTGAAGCGTATCAGGCGATCCATACCGGCGATGCCGATGGCCGAAAGCAACCCGCCGATCGTGGTCGGGATCAAGGTGACGAGGAGGGCGACCAGGACCGTGATCGACAGCGCCGTGCCTGAATAGCCGGCAATGCCCCAGAGCGAAACGACGACGATCACGAAGATCAGCGTCATGCCCGATAGCAGAATGGAAAGCGCGAGTTCGTTGGGCGTTTTCTGCCGTGACGCGCCTTCGACGAGCGCGATCATGCGGTCGAGAAACGACGAACCCTGTGCGGCCGTCACGCGGACTTTGATCCAGTCCGACAGCACCGTCGTGCCGCCCGTCACAGCGGACCGGTCGCCACCGGATTCGCGGATAACCGGCGCTGACTCACCCGTAACCGCAGACTCGTTGACCGAAGCGATACCCGCCACAACTTCGCCATCGGTCGGAATGACGTCACCGGCCTCGACCAATACGATCTCGCCGACTTGCAGTTGGTCAGCTGGTTTGGGTTCCCACAAGTCGTCGCTGTCGTCATCCGGATGCAGCAACAGTTTCGCGCGCGTTTCACTGCGTGTGCTCCGCAGGGCATCGGCCTGTGCTTTGCCACGCCCCTCGGCGACGGCTTCGGCGAAGTTGGCGAACAGCACGGTGAACCACAGCCACGCCGCGATCTGGCCTGAAAACAGCAGCCCTCCGCGACCGGCCACCGCGTCGCGGACGAACAGCACCGTCACCAACAGCGCGACGACCGCCGTGACGAACATCACGGGATTGCGCACCATTTTCGACGGCGCAAGTTTTGCGACTGCATCGAGTGCGGCCTGTTTCATGATCGATGCGTTGAATAGTTCGATATGCTTGGACATGGTATCGCAGCCCTTCGGAACGGTTCAACTTCAGAATGTATTTCCGCTGTGCATGAGCACGTGCTCGACGATCGGTCCGAGCGCCAATGCAGGAAAATATTGCAGTCCGCCGAGGATCAGGATCACCCCGACGAGCAGGCCGACGAACAGCGGGCCAGTGGTCGGGAATGTGCCGGCCGAGGCCGCGGTTTTGCGTTTGGCCACCAGCGATCCGGCGATTGCCATCACCGGAATGACGTAGGCGAAGCGGCCGAGCAGCATCGCGATGCCGAGCGTCGTGTTGTACCAGGGCGTGTTCGCATTCAAGCCGGCGAAGGCCGAGCCGTTGTTTCCGGTCGCCGACGAGTAGGCATAGAGGATTTCGGTCAGCCCGCGCGGACCGGCGTTGGCGAGGCTTTCGAGCGCCTTCGGGATCATCACGGCGGCGGCTGTAAATCCGAGGATGACCAACGGCAGCACCAGCACCGCCAGCATGGCGAGTTTCATCTCGCGCGCCTCGATCTTCTTGCCGAGATACTCGGGCGTGCGACCGACCATCAGTCCGGCGATGAACACGGTCAGGATCGCCATGACGAGAATGCCGTAGAGGCCCGAGCCGGTACCACCCGGCAGTATTTCGCCGAGCTGGATCAGGAACAGCGGCACCAGCCCGCCGAGTGGCGTCAAGGCGTTGTGCATGGTGTTGACGGCACCACAAGACAGGCCGGTGGTAACAGTCACGTAAAGCGCGGACATGGCTTGCCCGAAGCGCACTTCCTTGCCTTCCATGTTGCCGCCGAGGGCCGAAATGCCAGCCTTGGTGAGCAGCGGATTGCCCGAGGTCTCGGCCGAGTATTCGACGGCGACGGCCACGATCAGCAGCAGGTACATCGCCGCCAGCAAGGCATGGCCCTGTCGTGCATCTCCCACCATCCGGCCGAAGGTGAACGTCAAGGCTGTCGCTATCAGCAACATGCTCCAGATCGACAGCATGTTGGACCACGCGTTCGGGTTCTCGAACGGGTGGGCGGCGTTGGCGTTGAAGAAGCCACCCCCATTGGTGCCGAGCTGCTTGATGGCCTCCTGGCTTGCCACCGGGCCGAGCGCGATCGTCTGCTTCAAACCTTCGAGCGTCGTCGCGTCGATGCTGCCAGCGAGCGTTTGCGGCATACCGCTGATGGCAAATGTGAAGGCGAGCAGCACTGAGAACGGTAGCAACACGTAGAGGATTGCGCGTGTGACATCGACCCAGAAATTGCCGAGCGTTGCAACACCGTTACTTGCAAACGCGCGCGTCACAGCGATTGCCAGCGCAATGCCGGTCGCCGCCGACAGAAAATTCTGCACGGTCAGACCCGCCATCTGCACGAGATGGCTCATGGTCGTCTCGCCGGCATACGCCTGCCAGTTCGTATTGGTGACGAAACTAACGGCCGTATTGAAAGCCAGATCGGGCGCGACGGCACCGAAGCCTTTCGGATTGAGTGGGAGCAGGTGTTGGAAACGCATCAGTGCATACAGCAGCAGAAAGCCTGCACCGTTGAACGCGAGCATCGCCAGCGTATAGGCGAGCCACGACTGTGATTTCGACCGATCGATGCCCGCCGCGCGGAACACGGCCGCTTCGACCGGCGCGACAACCGGCGTCAGCGACGTTTTCCGCCCCTCGAAAACGTGCGCCATGTAAAGCCCGAGTGGCCACGCGACCGCGACCGCCGCGCCGAGAACCAGCGCGATCTGCAACCAACCTGTGACTGTCATGTAAGCCTCCGGGCTCAGAACCGCTCGGGGTGGAGCAGCGTATACACGAGATATCCGCCGAGCAGGATGGCAACGGCGAGTGCAACGAGGGGATCGGTCATGGTCAAAGCCTCAGAGCTTGGCGCAGAATGCCGCGTAGGCCGCCATGACGGCGAAGCCACCGAGACCGAGGGAAAGGAAAACAAGATCGGGCATGAGGCGCCTCCAGGGTCGAACTGGAGTGCAATATGCGTCAGCGGCGCATCAAATCTCGATATGGAACATCACGTGTAAATGTAAGGAAGTCATAAGGATCGGCGTATCGGGTGACCGGCAGCCGGCCGTGCCTCCATGTCAGGCTGCATTGGTCACAAGCAACGCGCCGGCCACCAGTGGCAAAGACTTCCGGGATTTGGAAGCGTCGCGCCAGCACATGATCTAAGCAGTGGGCGCAGGTGCCATCGCCTTCTCAGGCGCGCCTCGTATCAGCGCATGAATGTAGCGAAGCTTTCCGACGACGACAGGCGACAGCACGAACGGATACAGATCCGGTTGCCCCATCGAGCGGTTCAGATTGTTGACCGCCGCCGTTACCGGTACCCATCCTGCCAGGATGGCATCCAAGCTTTTCATCCGATACGGATTGCCGTCGACCGACGCGGCAAGTTCGGCATTCACATCGACGCGCGGCGACAAGCTGAGGCCGAACGCGTACGCCATCTCCAGCGTATCGACGATGTGAATGTAGTGTGCCCACGTCTCCGCGAAATCCTCCCAGGGGTGCGTCGTCGCGTATGCGCTGACGAACGCCTCATGCCAATTCGTTGGCGTTCCCTCGGCATAGTGTCGGGCAAGCGCCTCCGCGTAGTCCGGCCGCTCGTCTCCGAACACCTCCCGGAACGCATCGAACTCGTTTCGGTCACGCACCAGGACGTCCCAGTAGAAATGCCCGACCTCGTGCCGAAAGTGCCCCAGCAGCGTCCGGTAGCTCTCGGCCATCTCCGAGCGCAGTTTCTCGCGCGCGGCATCATCCGCTTCATCCAGCGAAATGGTGATCACCCCGTTATCGTGGCCGGTCATCACCGTCTGCCCGCCCGGCATGTTCGATAAGAATTCAAACACCAGCGGCTCTTCGGCGCCGGAATTTGCGGTCGGCAACGGCAGTCCGAACTTGATGAGCGAGTAGAACAGTCGCCGCTTCGCCCCTTCGATCCGTTGCCAGCGCAGCCTGTACGCGGCATTGCTCAGATCCGGCACGCCCCGATTGTGACGGCAGGCCCGGCAGTACGATATCGGATCGTCGGCCGCGACCATCCAGTTGCAGGCGTGCAGCTCCCAATTCGCGCAAAACCGGTAGCGTGGCTCCGGGTCGGCGCTGGCCACCCAAGCCGGACCCTCGGCTGCGACGCTACTGATCGTCTCGAGGTCGGGCAAATAGCCGAGCACCGACTTGCAGCGCTCGCACGACGTATTCTCGAAAAACACGACATGCGCGCATGTCTGGCACGAAAAAATTTTCACCTTAGCCACCTCGAACCAAACTTACGCCTGAACGAATGTCCGGCCGGTTCGTTCCCGATTCACTGTCACGATGAATTAATTGGCACGATGCCACTAACTCGCGCACCGGGCTGCCGAATAAACAGGACAAAACCGCTGGCAGTGCTTAGCTTGGCGTAGGTCACAATCGCTTCGCAGGGGCCGACTTTGGCAAAAATAGCCGCTTTGAAACAATCGCGCTCCACATACGCGCTGGACGGGTACGATCCCGGGCCGTTCCACTGCGAACTGCTGGGGGCTGACAAAGAGCCCAACGCACAGGTTGCGCCGCTGTGGCAATGCTTGGAGACCAGCGATCTTGCCACGCTGAAGCGGCGTGTCGCCGACGCTGAGCGCGAACTCTACAATCTCGGCATCACGTTTACCGTCTACACCGATAAAGACGCCCTCGATCGTATCCTGCCCTTCGATGTCATTCCGCGGATCTTGTCGGCCGCCGATTGGACCAAGGTCGAAACCGGCGTCAAGCAGCGGGTCAAAGCGCTCAATCTGTTTCTTCACGATATCTATCATGATGCCCGCATCGTCGCCGACGGCATCGTGCCCGCCGAACTGATCTATAAAAACGCTTGCTTCCGCAAGGAGATGGTCGGTCTCGACCTGCCCTGCAACACTTACATCCACGTCAACGGCACCGACATCGTCCGCGACCGGAACGGCACGCTCCGCGTCCTCGAGGACAACGGCCGTAGCCCATCCGGCGTCTCCTATGTCGTCGAGAACCGCCACTTGATGCAGCGCGCCTTCCCCGACCTGATGCAGAACTTGAAGGTGCGTCCGGTGTCCGACTACGGCAAACGTCTGCTCGGCAAATTGCGCGAAGTAGCGCCCGCCGGGATCGACGATCCCCGCGTCGTGTTGCTGTCGCCAGGCATCTATAACTCCGCGTATTTCGAGCACGTCTTTTTGGCCCGGGAGATGGGTGTGACGTTGGTCGAGGGCCGCGACCTCGTCGTCGAAAACGATCGCGTTTACGCCCAGACCATCGGTGGCCTCGCCGCCGTTCACGTCATCTACCGGCGGATCAACGACGATTTCCTCGACCCCACCGTGTTCAATCCCACCTCCATGCTCGGCGTACCCGGCCTGTTGCGCGCGGTCGGCAAAGGCACGGTCACGCTAGCCAACGCGATCGGCACCGGCGTCGCCGACGACAAAGCCATTTATGCCTACGTGCCGCGCATCATCCGCTACTACCTCTCAGAGGACCCGATTCTCGAAAGTGTCGAAACGCATATTTGCGGCGAGCCCGAGGGCTTGGCCTATACGCTCGCAAACCTCGAACGATTGGTCCTCAAGCCGGTTGGTGAATCGGGCGGGTACGGAATCGTGATCGGACCTCATTCCACCAAGGCCGAACTCAAGGCGGCAGCCGCCAAGCTGAAGGCCGATCCGAGCAACTATATCAGCCAGCAAATGATCGAGCTGTCGGTCTCCCCCACGCTGACCGACCAGGGCACCCAGCCCCGCCACGTCGATCTCAGACCCTACGCCGTCACCGGTAAGGATACGTGGGTCCTGCCCGGTGGTTTGACGCGCGTCGCATTGACGGAAGGCTCGTTGATCGTAAACTCGTCGCAAGGTGGCGGCACCAAGGACACTTGGGTACTCGTGGAAGATCGATGAGACTTTTATCGCGTAATGCCGAGGCGCTGTTTTGGCTCGCCAGATATCTTGAACGTGCCGCCAGTCTCGCGCGGGTCATCGAGATGCAATGCTCGTTCGGCGCACTCGATCCAGAGAACGGCTGGTCGTGGTTGCTGGCGCTGCATCAGGACGAAGAGCGTTTCAAGGAACGCTTCGAGATGTCGTCGCGTAACATCATGACGTTCTACGTGACCGACACCGCCAATGTCGGTTCGATCCGCTCGTCCATCAATTGGGCGCGCGACAACGCACGTGCGTTGCGGCCCTTCATCCCGACCGAGATGTGGGTTCAGATCAACACCTTCCACACCGCCGTCGAAGCGGTCTGCAGCACTGAAATCGCCATGGAGCAGTTGCCGCGCACCTGTGCCGAGGTCCGTTCGGGCTGTCTCGCACAGATCGGCATTGCCGAAAGCACGCTGTTTCGCGACGAGGGCTACCAGTTCTTCAAACTGGGGCTGCTCGTCGAGCGCGCCGATCAAACCAGCCGTCTTCTCGATGTCAAATTCGCCGTCGATGCCAGCGCGGCGCCATCGGTCGATCCCTCCAACGAGTTCGTCTTCTGGTCCACGATCCTGCGAACCGCGGCCGCCTATCAGGTCTTTCACCGGCTTGAACCGAATGGCGCCGACCGCGAACGTGTTGCCCGCTTTTTGATTTTCAACCCCAGCCACCCCCGCTCTATCGGGTTCTGCGTTCGCGAAATGAGCGAAGCGTTGAACATCCTCAGGCACTCGTTCCGGCTTGGCAAAGTGCGCCAGTGCATGGAGCGGTGCGAGGTGATGATGGACTCGCTGCAAACCGCCGCCCGCGATCCACAACTGGCCGATCACCTGCACGAGTTCAACGACACTGTGCAGCAATCGCTGTTCTCGATCACCGAAGCGATCCAAACTGCGTTCTTCGCGCGCATCGCGCCCACGGCAATTCCCGCACCCTCGGCATCTGCCGAGTCGGATTTGCCCGCCCAGACTCAGTCACAAACGTCCAGCCAGACTCAATCAAAATCACAATCGCAGTCACAGCCAGGCTCATAGTCGCCGGATCGACCCCGGGCGACTTGAGATCACGTGGGAGCAATCCTGCGCACACAAAGGGATAGGATGACTCTCCAAGTCGCGCTCACGCATCGGACCGAGTACAAGTACGATCGTCTCGTCGGAATGGCGCCGCACATCGTGCGCCTGCGTCCAGCCCCCCACTGCCGCACGCCCGTGCTGTCCTATTCGTTGACGATTGCGCCCGCCGAACATTTCATCAACTGGCAGCAGGATCCGTTCGGCAACTTTCTTGCCCGCATCATCGTGCCGGAAAAAACGAAGGTGTTTTCGGCGACCGTCGACCTGGTCGTCGACATGGCCGTCATCAATCCCTTCAACTTCTTCGTCGACGACAGTGCGAAGGAATGGCCCTTCAGCTACGCGCCCGAGCTTGCCGCCGAACTGAGTCCATATCTCGAGACGACCGCTGACGGGCCGGCGCTGTCCGCCTACATGAACAAACTCGATCGTACTAGTACTGGCACGACCCTGGACTACATCTGCGATCTCAATCGCAAGATCTCCGAGCAGGTCAAATACCTCATCCGCATGGAACCAGGCGTCCAGGCCCCCGACGCGACCCTGGAACTCGGCTCCGGGTCGTGCCGCGACAGCGCGTGGCTGCTGGTGCAGATTTTACGGCGGCTCGGTATCGCCGCACGCTTCGTGTCCGGCTATCTCATCCAGCTCACACCGGACGTGAAGCCGCTCGATGGCCCCGAGGGTCCGTCGGCCGATTTCACCGATCTGCACGCCTGGGCCGAAGCGTATCTGCCGGGTGCGGGCTGGATTGGCCTCGACGCCACGTCGGGCTTGTTGGCCGGCGAAGGTCACATTCCGCTTGCTGCCACCCCCAAACCGTCCAGCGCCGCGCCGATCAGTGGTGCCCACGACAAGGCCAAGGTCGAATTCGGCTTCGCCATGGCAGTCACGCGCATTCTCGAAACGCCGCGCGTGACGATGCCGTATCGTGAGCCCGTTTGGCAGGAAATACTGGCCGCCGGCAGCGCCGTCGAGCGCCGCCTCGATGCCGGCGATGTGCGCCTGACCATGGGCGGCGAGCCGACCTTCGTGTCGATCGACGACATGAACGGCGCGGAATGGAACAACGCCGCCGTAGGCCCCACCAAGCAACGCTTTGCACAGGAGCTGATCGACCGGCTGCGCGAGCGCTTCGCTCCCGATGGCCTGCTCCATTACGGGCAGGGCAAATGGTATCCCGGCGAACAGCTGCCGCGCTGGTCTTATTCTGTCTACTGGCGCACCGATGGCGATCCGCTCTGGCAGCGTCCCCAACTCGTCGATCTCAAGCGAAACGCCCCCGCAGATGCAGACACAGCCGCGCAGTTCACGTCCCAGCTCTGCGTCAATCTCGGACTGCCAGCCGACAGCGGCATCCCCGCCTACGAAGACCCCGGGCATTTCGCGCTCAACGAACAAAAGCTTCCGATCGGCGTCGATCCCGCCTCAAACAAACTCGAAGATCCCGCCGAGCGCGCTCGCCTCGTCGCAGTGTTCGCACGCGGCCTCGGCAAGCCCACTGGCTATGTTCTGCCGATTCAGGTGTGGCAAAGCCGCGATCAGACCCGTCGCTGGATGACCGAGCGTTGGGCGCTTCGCCGCGAGCGCCTCTACCTCGTGCCGGGCGATTCGCCGGTCGGCTACCGGCTACCGATTTCGTCGCTGGCCTATCTGGACCCCGTGCACCAGCCGCGCGTCGAGCCACTCGACCCCTTCGCCGAACGCGCGCCGTTGCCGGACCGGCAGACATTGCAACGCCAGCGCCAAGCCGCCGGTCTGGACGCTGCGGCCGAGTCATTTCCGAGCGCCAACGACGTTGGCGGCGCCGTCCGTACGGCACTGGCCGTCGAACCGCGCGATGGCTATCTCAACGTGTTCCTGCCGCCGGTTGCCGATGCCGAAGACTATGCGGCACTCGTCTCGGCGGTTGAAACCACCGCTGCTTCAGGCGGCCATGCCGTGCGTATCGACGGCTATGCGCCGCCCGACGATCCGCATCTTGCCGTCATCAAAGTAACCCCAGACCCCGGCGTGATCGAGGTCAATATCCAGCCCTCGGCGAACTGGAACGAACTCGTCGCGGTCACCTCTGGCGTCTACGAGGATGCTCGCCAGTCCCGCCTCGGCACCGAAAAATTCATGCTCGATGGCCGCCACACCGGCACTGGCGGCGGCGCGCATATCGTCGTCGGCGGCAAGACGGCGGCCGACAGCCCCTTTCTGCGCCGGCCCGACTTGCTGGCCAGCGTCATCACGTATTGGCAGAACCACCCGTCGCTGTCCTACCTGTTTTCTGGCCTGTTCATCGGTCCGACAAGTCAAGCGCCGCGCATGGACGAGGCCCGCCACGACCAACTCTACGAACTCGAAATCGCCTTGGACCGGGCCTTCGACTACACCAAAGGCACTCCGCCCTGGGTCGTCGACCGCATTTTCCGTCATCTCCTCGTCGACGTCAGCGGCAACACCCACCGCGCGGAAATCTGCATCGACAAACTGTACTCGCCCGATGGGCCGGCCGGCCGCCTCGGCCTTGTCGAGTTCCGCTCTTTTGAAATGCCGCCGCACGAGCGCATGAGCCTCGCGCAGCAACTTCTCGTTCGTGCGCTCATCGCCTGGTTCTGGGAAAAGCCCTACAAACGTCCGCTAGTCCGTTGGGGTACCGCGCTGCACGACCGGTTCATGTTGCCGCAATTCGTCAGCGCTGACTTTCGCACCGTCATCGCCGACCTTGCAGCCGCCGGCATCGACATGAAATACGAGTGGTTCGAACCGCATTTCGAGTTCCGCTTTCCGGTCTGCGGCAAGGTCGACTATTCCGGCACCAGCATCGAAATCCGGCAGGCGCTCGAACCCTGGCATGTTCTCGGCGAAGAAGGCTCGCCCGGCGGCACCGCGCGCTACGTCGATTCCTCGTTGGAGCGGCTGCAGGTCCGCGTGCAGGGAGACGGCACCTCGCGGCATCTTGTGACCTGCAACGGCTTTGCGCTGCCCTCGATCCCGACCGGCCGGTTCGGCGAGTCGGTCGCAGGCGTCCGCTATCGCGCCTGGCGGCCGGCGTCCTGTCTGCACCCCACGATCGCGCCGCACGTGCCCCTGACGTTCGATGTGATCGACACCTGGACCGGGCGCTCCGTGGGCGGCTGCCGCTATCACGTGGCCCATCCCGGTGGTCTCAGTTCCGAGTTGCTTCCCGTCAATGCCTTCGAAGCCGAAGGTCGCCGCCTCGCGCGCTTCGAGGCGATGGGCCATTCTCCCGGAACGAAATCGCCAAAGCACGGCGGGATCCACCCCGATTTCCCGATGACGTTGGATCTGCGGCGCGTGAACTGAGACGGGATGGGTGCGCGTGTCCGTCGACGGCTGGTGGAATCGCTTTCGCAACTGGTACACTCCCCCACCGGTGCCGCCCCCGGCTGACGAAAGTCGGTGGTCGGCGGCTCCGGCGCCTGACAGTGTGCCTGCCATTGCGAACGGGAGTGACCTGCCCATACCACACAGTCTGTCAGCCTCGGATGCGGACGCTCTGATCCGGGGCATTACCGCCGATTACAAGCCGAACGACGCTTTCGACGAACTGCGGGGCGTCGGCGGTAAAGTCGCGCCGCATTGGAATTCGGTGCTGACCGGCCTCGCTGCGCTGACGCACGAGCAGCGCCTGTCGCGCATCGATCGCATCAATCACCGCGTGCGTGAGACCGGCATCGCTCATGACCTGTTCGCCGATCCCTCGCGCAATCTGCAGCCCTGGCGGCTCGATCTGATGCCGCTCATTTTCACCGCCAAGGATTGGGCCGGCATCGAAGCCGCCGTCGTGCAGCGTGCGCGCCTGCTGGAAGCCGTGCTCAAAGACGTCTACGGCCCCCAGACGCTTCTGGAGCGCGGCGTGATTCCAGCGCAACTTGTCTTCAGCGATCCGTCCTATCTGCGTCCCTGTCAGGCGATCGAGCCGAAGTCTGGTCGCATCCAGTTCTTCGCCGTTGATCTGACGCGCGGTACCGACGGCGCATGGCGTGTCGTCGACACCCACGTCGAAACGCCTGCCGGCATCGGCTACGCATTGGCCAATCGCACCGTGCTGACCCATGTTTCCGGCGATCTGTTCAGCGCGTCCAAGGCCGTCCGCGTCGCCCCGTTCTTCAGGCAGATGCAGACGAGCCTGCGCCAGCGCGCCAATCGCCGCGATCCATCCATTGCGCTGCTGTCTCCCGGGCCCCATCACAACGACTTTTTCAGCCATTCGTTTTTGGCGCGCTACCTCGGGCTGCTGCTGGTCGAGGGCGAAGACCTGCGCGTCGATCAGAATCGTGTGCATCTCAAGACCGTCGATGGTCTCCAGCCCATCGACGTGATCGTCAGGTGTGTCGCCGCAGCGGCCTCCGATGCGCTCGAACTCGAACCGTCCGGCTTCCTGGGGCCTGTCGGGCTCGTTCAGGCTGCCCGCAGAAATCCCGACCTGGTCGTCAACGCCTTGGGGACCGCACTGGCCGAAAATCGCGGGCTTGGCGGTTATATGCCGGCGATGTGCAAGCACCTGCTCGGCGAGGAGCTTCAAGTATGGGATGTCGAGAAATGGTGGCTGGGAGATGCGAAAGCCCGCGCGACCGTGATGGCCAACCTTGATCGCTACTTCATTCGCGGCGCCTACGAGACGACCGCCCGCCCAGGTCGCGCCGCCGCCGCACGTGACCCTGAACTCATGTCCGCAGACGATCGCCGTGCGCTCATCGCCGAAATCGAATTGAACGGCGCAGCGCTGGTCGCCGAGGAAAAGGTCGCGCTCGGCACCGCGCCATCGTATGGCGCGCACGGCCTGGAGCCCAAGCCGTTCGCCGTCAGGGTCTTTGCCACCGCAGTTGCCGGCGGCTTCGCGGTCATGCCCGGCGGGCTGGCCATGACGGTCAATCCGGGAGGCTCCATGGCAGTCACCTCGACCGACACCGCATCGCGCGACGTCTGGGTCTTGAGCGACGAGGCTCAGCCGGCTTTCCAAAGCCTTCTGCGCCCCGCGATCACCACGGCACACATAGAGCGCACGCCCCACGATTTGCCCAGTCGTGCCGCCGACAATCTGTTCTGGTTGGGACGCTACATCGAGAACGTCGACTGGACGTTTCGCGTTTTGCGCAACTGTCTCGGCCGGATCGAGGCCGACGTCGGCCCCCGCATGGGCGCCACACTGATGCGGGCCCTGTTGAACGACATGCTCGATCCCGACTCGAGATCTCAAGCCGTGACGTCCTCTGACGTTGATCCCTCCGTGGTGGTGGAAGAATTGGCTAATCGCGTGCTGACGTCCACCGACCGCGTCAACGCCTTGCCGCAGACGCTCGGCCGCATGCATCAGGTCGCCAGCCTCACGCGTGACCGCCTCTCGAACGAAGCCTGGCGCACCTTGAATGCCTTCTACTCCGGCCGCCGCTGGGAGCCGCATTCCATGCCGTCGACGATCGGCGAATCGCTGGATCTGATCGATACCGGCCTCGGCGTCGTCGCGGCCTTCAACGGCCTCAGCCATGAAAATATGACCCGCAATTTCGGCTGGTCGTTTCTCGATATGGGCCGCCGGTCCTCGCGCGCGCTCAATCTGTCACGCATGCTGCGAATGGCCTTCGTTGCCGACGAAACGGGTATCGACGACGGTCCGAATGCCCTCTTTGCACTTGAGCTAGCCGACAGCTTCATCACCTATCGGTCGCGCTATCGCTTGGATCCGATGCTGCCACTCGTCCTCGATCTGCTCATCGTCGACGAAACCAACCCGCGCAGTTTGGCCTATCAGCTGGCCCACCTGTCATCGCACATCGAACGTCTCCCGCAGGGTGGCAAAGGCCGGGACCGCACCGACATTCATCGAATGGCGTCGTCCATGCTCGAAGCGGTGCGCCAAGCCGATATCGCAACACTTGCGCTTCCGCCGGCTGGGCAACCGCGCCCCGCGCTCGGGTCGTTGCTCACAGATGTCTCGCTCGGCTTCCCATCGCTCATCGACGCGATTACGCGACGCTATTTCAGCGTTGTCGAAAAGGAACCGCGCTGGATCCGGGCGCAATCGCGGACGCGGGCATGAAGTTCGAGATCAGCCACAGCACCCGTTACAACTATCGCAGATCGGTCGTGCAATCGCACCACCTCGTGCATCTGCGTCCACGCCAGTCGCCGACGCAGCGCGTGATCCGCCACAACCTCGTGATCGACCCGCCGGCCGTGCAACGCAGCGAAATGACCGACTATTTCGGCAACACGGCAGTTCTCATGCGCATCGACGATGCACACCTTTCTTTCGCGGTGCATGCCACCAGCACCGTCGAAGTGTTACGCGTGCCGCTCCCCGATCTTCTCGCCAGCCCGGCCTTCGACAACCCCAATGCCGAGCCGGCAGCGCCCCCCGACGTGCTTCAGTTCACCTGCGTATCTCGACAAACGCCTCTGACACCCGACCTTGCCGCATTTGCCAAGCCGTCGTTTCCCCCCGGTCGCCCGGTGCTTGCGGGCGCGATGGATTTGACACTGCGCATCTACAACGAATTCAGCTTCGACTCGACTGCAACCGACGTGTCCACGCCCGTCGCCACCGTCCTTCGTTCGCGCCGTGGCGTCTGTCAGGATTTTGCCCATCTCAGCATCGCAGCGCTTCGCACTTTGGGCATCCCGGCGCGCTACGTCAGCGGCTATTTGTTGACGCGCCCGCCACCTGGCCAGATCAAGCTCAAGGGCACCGACGCGTCGCACGCCTGGATCTCGGTATGGTCGCCGCACACCGGTTGGATCGATTTCGATCCAACCAACGGCATGATCCCCAATGGCGAACACATCACCGTCGCCTACGGCCGCGATTACGACGACATCAGCCCGATCAGCGGCGTTCTGTTAGGTGGCGGCAACCAGACCATGAGCGTCGCCGTAGACGTCGAAGCGATCGCCTGACGCGCCATCCGGTTCGCGTCGCGGCACTCGTCCATCAGCCGCTTCCCAAACGACGGCTCGAACGACACAACAAGGCTACTAGCGGAAAACGTAGGGTTCGATGTATATATTTATTATATATACATGAGGTGTGCCGTGACAAAAGCCAAAATTTTCACCAACGGCGGCAGCCAAGCTGTCCGCCTACCGGCCGAATACCGCTTCGAGGGCGACGAAGTCGACGTGCGCCGCGACGCCGCAACCGGCGATATCGTCCTCTCGAAGCCGCGAAACTCATGGGATGATTATTTCGCCTATGTCGCAACCCTCGCACTGCCTGCCGATTTCCTCGCTGACCGCGACCAGCCGACCGACGACCTGCGGGACCCGTTCGGTGGCGACGCACCGCGATCGGCCGCAAAGAAACGGCGCGCCTGACAACTGGCCGATTATCTCCTCGATACCGACACGGCATCACGCCTGATGCGTGCTGATCGGTCCACCGTAACCGCGATGCGACGCTCAGGCGCAACCGCCATCGGCATCTCGACCGTGACGATGGCCGAACTGATTTACGGCGCGCGTCTCCGCCCCGAAGCACCCGCCGTCATGGCCGCCGTCCGCGCGTTCCTCTCGCGCGTCACTGTCCACCCCTGGGATCCTGACGCGGCCGAGTTTCACGCTACCGTTCGCGCCACCGCGAAAGCCCAAGGCCGCAGCGCCGGCACCTTCGATCTCATGATCGCCGCTCACGCCCGCGCGCTGGGTGCAAAGCTGGTGACCAGCGACAAAGCGATCGCGAATCTTCGCGTTGAGGGTTTGCAAGTGGTGAGTTGGGCCAAAAGTTGATTGGCAGGCGTCCGTGTTTGATTACCAGCGAAGGCACTGGATACACCAGCATTCGATTGAACTTTGTGGTGGGCGCAGTAGGGCTCGAACCTACGACCCGCTGATTAAGAGTCAGCTGCTCTACCAACTGAGCTATGCGCCCGTCCGCCACAAAACGGAGTTTCCGGTCAGCCGGGCCAAGTGACCAGCGGCAAATGAGAAACGGCCGACGACATCTCTTTGTCGAAGACAGGCTCCAACTAACACCGCTCGAAGCGGGTGTCCAGCGCCGCCGACCGGCAATGGGAAATAACTGGTGACGATATCCGGCGGCGGTGGCTGCAGGGCTAGTCTAGTCTACAGGTTCGCGCTCGAGCTCACCGCCGATGCGATCAAACCCAGCGCGGCGTCGACTGTTTGCAGACGCACTTGCTGGCGGCCGACGTCGCCGAACCGGCATTCCAGATGCCGCGTCGGAAAGCCGGTATGGGCGACGGCGAGGTGCACGAGGCCGACGGGTTTTTCCGCCGACCCGCCGCCCGGACCGGCAATGCCCGTGACCGCAACAGCAATCGCGCCTCCCGCGCCGGAATGAGCGCGCGTCAAGGCGCCCTCGGCCATGGCCAGGGCAACTTCGCGGCTGACCGCACCATGCCGTTCGAGAAGGTCGCCGGGAACACCCAAGAGATCGACTTTGGCGGCGTTCGAGTAGGTGACCAGACCACAGTCGACGACGTCGGATGCCCCGGAAATTTCGGTCAGCAAGGCCGCAATGAGACCGCCTGTGCAACTTTCAGCCGTCGCCAGATGCAGCCCGCCCGCTCGCAAGGTGCCGATCAGGCCCGTCGCTTGCTCCAGTAACGCCGCATCGAACATGAGCACTCGCACTTGCAGGTTAACGGCTGAACCCACGCTGGCGTGGCTATTGGGAGGCCCTGTTTCTCACTCACCCTCACTCTACCAAATCCGGCGCTGAGGTGCCACCCCGATGTCGGCTTGCGCATTTCGGCGGTCGATGGTTTTGTGAGCCAAGGACAGCCAGACGCTGCAGCATGCGGCCACCATCCGGAGACCGCTTGTGCCACTGAAGACATTGTCGCCCTCGCCGATCGCTGCCGCACCCTCCCGCAACGCTGAACCCGCCACCAAGCCGTTCGGACTGAAGCTGGCTCTCATGGCGCTTCTGCCGTTCGGACTCGGCTATTTCATGTCTTATCTGTTCCGCGCGGTGAACGCGATCGTCGCGCCTGATCTGGTGCGCGAGTTGCGACTGGACGCCGGCCAGCTCGGCTTGTTGACGGCTGCCTATCTGTTCGCTTTTGCGCTGTTCCAGTTACCGCTTGGCATTCTGCTCGATCGATACGGTCCGCGCCGGGTGCAGTCTGCGTTGCTGGCGGTCGCCGCTGTCGGAGCCCTGCTGTTTTCAGTTGGTCAAGGTCTTTGGACGCTGACTTTTGCGCGCGCTTTGATCGGGCTGGGGTTTGCTGGCGGCCTGATGAGTAGCTTCAAGGCGGTCGTCGTGTGGGTGCCGGAGAGCCGCCGAGCGCTCGCCAGTGCTTGTGTCATGTCGCTCGGTGGGCTGGGACTGATGGTGTCGACCGCGCCGATGCAATGGATGGTCGCGCAATGGGGATGGCGTGCTGTCTTCATGGCGCTCGCTGGCATCGTCTCGCTGATTTCGGGATTGATTTTCGTGGTGGTGCCGAAGCCCGATGTGGTCGGCAAGCCGCAGCCGCTGTCGAGCCAAATGGCCAGCGTGTGGGCAATCATGCGCGACCCTGCGTTTTTGCGGTTGGCGCCGCTGATCGGGCTGACCGCAGGGACGCACATCGCTGTGCAGACGTTGTGGGCGGGGCCTTGGTGGCGTGACGTCGGCGGACTTGATCGTGCTGCTGTCGCCAACAACTTGTTTGTGATGGCAATGGCATTCTTCATCGGCATACTCGGCACAGGCGCGGCAGCCGACCGGTTGACGCGGCAGGGCATCAGTACGCTTGACGTGCTGCTCGGCTTCTTGGCCGCGTTCTTCACATCGCAGGTGCTGATCTTCTGCAACGTCTTGGTGCTGCCGGCGTGGTTGTTCTTCGGCATGCTCGGTCAGGTGGTCGTGCTCGCGTTCCCGTGGCTGTCGGGATACTTTGGCGCGGCTTTGTCAGGGCGCGCCAATTCGGCGATGAACCTGATGATTTTCACGACCGCATTCTTCGCCCAATGGGCAATCGGCGCGATCATCGATTTGTTTCCGCTGACGCCGGCGGGTGGGTTTCCGCTTGTGGCCTATCGCACGGCGTTCGGCACCTTTTTCGCGCTTCAGATCCTCGGTTTGCTGTTCTATCTGCCGGCGCACCGACGCCTTCGCGCCCGCGGCAACACGCGCGCCACTCGATAGCGGGGCCCGTCATGCCGGATACACGGGATGCACAACAACTGCAGTCCGCAGCCGAAATGAAGGCAGCGGCCGAGCTTTATCATAGCTTCTTCACAGGGCTCATCCTTAGTCTGGTGTCGCGGCGTTCGTCAGCGGATGCGGCAAGCTGGATGTTCAGCGTGTTCCGGCATCAGCATCATGAGAAATTCCTGTCGAGTTTCGACAAGCTCGGCTTGCGCTCCATGCCCGATGCGGTGGCGTGCGCGGCCTACCATTACCTCAGCAACGGCATCGGCGGCGTATCGGTCGAGTTCATGCGGGAGAGCGATCGCAAGGCTTGGGTACGGTTCGTGCCGCCGCGCTGGATCTATCCGGGGGCGGCGATATGCGGCGTGCCGAGCGATGTTTCGCGCGCGATGCTGCGCGGCTGGTACGCACAAAATGGTGTTTCGCTGGGCAATCCACGACTAGGCTTCGTATGCACCGCGCAAACGATGGACGCACAGCACGGCCTCGCCGGTTACTTCCTCGAGCATGAGCATGCCCTCGCGCCCGAAGAGCGCCTGCAGTTTCGTCCCGGTGAACTGCCGCCGCGTTTCGATGCCACTGCAGCGCCGCGCTTGCCCGAGTCCAAATGGCCTGCTGACCGGCTGGCGAAGGCACAGCGCAACTATGCGATGGAATATATCCGAACCGGCTTGCCACGTTTGGCCGACTGTTTCGGACCGGCCGACGCAGCGCATTTGGGTCGCGTCACCGGCCATCTGATCGGCGCACAAGGGTATGCGGCGGCGGGCCTTGCATTCGGCATCGTGGGCGACGATGCAGCGGCATTCGGCAGCTTCATGGTGGCGCTGGCGCGCGGCGAAGGGGACAGCGCCGAACTGGAAATTCGCGGCGATGAAGCCATCGTCCGCCGCCGAACCTGGCGTTTGATGCGTAACCTAGGGCCGCTGTCACCAGCCATCTTCGAGGCCTGGAACGGTTTGCATGAAGGCGCGCTGGCCGTGCACAACCGCTTCCTGGTGCTACAAGTGGTGCGCCGTCTCGATTACGGCGACGACGCATTCGAATGGCGTATCCGCGCGCGGACGGCATAACGGGCGAAGCATGATATCGCCGGAGTTATTTTCAGTTTACCCGCTAAAATTCATCGTGTTCCGAAATACGCCCCAATCCAGCCTTCCAAAACGCAAAGTGCCGGTGCACCTTGTCACTATCGCCGCTCGATCCGGCGTCGTGGCGGAAGCGAAATTGCGGTGCCCCTCGCGGTTACGCTTTCGTCGGGAATTCGGATACAGCAGACACGATCGCGATCTCGATCATGATCGTCAGAGAAGCGGAGTGGCGCAGCTGCCTGGTTTGCTCGGCTGCGCTATTGGAACCTGAAGGCCGGCGCGAGCTGGCCTTTTTTCTTGTTTGGGGCTCGTGTTTGGGCCTCACGCGCTGGTCGCGCTCCGGCCGGGGCGCGCTACCGCGCGACGGCAGTCGCCTACGTGCGGCCGGGCCGCAGGTGGGCGGGTGGGCTGATCAACGGCCCTTGAACTGGGCTTTGCGCTTTTCCATGAACGCCGTGCGGCCTTCGATGAAATCTGCGCTGGCGAAGCAGGCGTCCACTTTCGCCTTGCAGCTGGCGAGATCGCGCTGGGCCTCGGGCTTGGCCAACTCGACGGCGATGTGCTTGACCGCCGCGACCGTCAGCGGAGCGTTGCCCGCTACTGTTTCCGCGTATTTGGTGGTCACCGCTTCCAGCTCGGCATCTGCAATCACGCGATTGACGAGCCCGATCCGCAAAGCCTCGGTGGCCTCGAGCTGCCGCGCGGAGTAAAAAATGTCCTTGGTGTGCGCAGGACCGATCGTCTGTAGGAAGCGCTCGAGGCCGGCGTAGCCGTAGCCGAGGCCGAGTTTTGCTGCAGGCAGCGCGAACTTCGAGCCTTCCGTACAGAAGCGTAGGTCGCAGGCGATCGCCAGCCCCAGGCCGCCGCCGATGCAGAAACCCCGGATCATCGCGATGGTCGGCTTTGGAAACGCGCCGACAGCGGTGTAGATCCGCTCGGTGGTAGCGTTGTACTTTGCTTGCGCATCCACCGTGCCCCGCTCGTCGCCGAACTTCGAGATGTCCGCCCCCGACACGAACGCCTTGCCGCCCGCGCCGGTCAGGATTACGACGCGAATGTCGGGATCGGCGCGAAAATCCTCGAGGATCGTTCCGACTTTTTCCCACATCTCGAACGAGACGGCGTTGTGACGCTCGGGATTGTTGAAAATCATCGTGCCGATGTGCCCGTCTTTACGGGCGATCATTTTGTCGGTCATAGCATATCTCGCGGGTGCGCTTTGATCATGGGAGGTAAGGCGTGTCGATGTCAGGCGCCGAGTTTTCCGGGTTGGGCGATCAGCCCGGCCGCAGCGATACCGGCAAGCGCTGCGATTTCGTCGTTGTCGGACGTATCGCCGGAAATACCGACGGCGCCGATGACGTGATTTTCGCCGTTGCGGATCAGTACGCCAGACGGCACGGGCACGAACTTGCCCTGCGCAACGGCCGGCAGTCCCGACATGAAGACCGGTTGCTTCTGGCTCCGCTCGAACAACTCGCGGCTGCCGAAGCCGAAGCCGAGCGCGCCATAGGCTTTCCCGGTGGCGATTTCCACCCGCAGGATGCCCGAATTGTCTTCGCGCTGGATAGCGACCACATGCCCGCCCGCGTCGAGCACTACCACTGTCAACGGCTCGAATTTGTGGGCCCGGCCGGCGGCCAGAGCCGCAGTTACGATGGTATTGGCGTGTGCGAGTGTCAGGCGTGACATGGCAATCTCCGGTGCAACTGCTGCGTTGGAGCCTATTTCGGCCGCCGGGGCAAGTCTGGCCGCATCAGCCAGCCACGTGCTTTTGCGCATGCCCCCTACCAGCGGTATTTTGTGCCGGTGTTGCGCCGTCGCATTGCCCGCCTACCCGCAAATGGCTACATACCGCTCATGACCCCTGTCCAGCCCACGTTCGTCCAGTCGTTGGCCAACCCCACGCGCTTCATGGCGGTGTCCGCTCGGATTTTGCCGTGGTTGTCGGCGTTGGCGGCCGGTGTGCTGGCAATCGGGCTCTATCAGGCGTTCGTGGTGTCGCCTGCTGACTATCAGCAGGGGCAGACGGTCAAGATCATGTACGTGCATGTGCCCAGCGCGTGGCTGGCGATGGCCGCGTACCTGACCGTCGCGGCGTCCAGTTTCGGGCTGCTGGTGTTTCGGCATCCGCTGGCGGATGTTTCGGCACGCGCTGCCGCCCCCATCGGGGCTGCGTTCACACTGCTGGCGCTGGTGACGGGGTCGCTGTGGGGCAAGCCGATGTGGGGCACCTATTGGGTGTGGGACGCTCGGTTGACCTCGATGCTGTTGCTGTTGTTTCTCTACCTCGGCCTCATCGCACTGAGGGCGTCGGTCGAAGACGAAACCGCCGCCGCAAAACTGACAGCCATCCTCGCCTTGGTCGGCGTGTCGCTGCTGCCCGTGATCAAATTCTCTGTCGAATGGTGGAACACGCTGCATCAGCCCTCCACCAAGTTGACGACGACGCTGGATGCGGCGTTCCGCGTGCCGCTTTTGATCAACGCGCTGGGCTTCACGCTGCTGTTTCTCGCGTTGCATCTCAAGGCGATGCGCAACGAAGTCCTGCGGCGCCGGGTGAGTTCGTTGCAGCGCGCCGCAGTGCAGCAGGCGGGAGGCTGATTGGATCATGCTGCTTGCGATCAATCTTGGTCCGTTCGCCGGTTTCATTTTATCGGCGTATGCCGTAACGGCCCTTGTCATCGGCGTTTTGATCGTCTGGTTGGTGCTGGACGGCAAACGGCAGGCCCGCGCATTGGCCGATCTTGAACAGCGCGGGATCCGTCGCCGGTCCAGCTGAACCAACGAGCCGGAACGAGCCACCAATCAGAACGGCAAGGTCGAACACGTGACTGAAGCACACCAGACACCGACAATTCCGGACACCGCCAACCAGCCGCGCAGGAGCTGGCTCAGCTACGCGCCTATCGCCGTTTTCGCAGCGGTTGCGCTGATGTTTCTGGGCGCGTTGCTGCGGCCGGGTGATCCTTCCAAGCTGCCGTCGATGCTGATCGGCAAGGCTGCCCCGACGCTGACGCTACCACCGCTCGACGGCTACACCGACAACGGCGCCACGGTGCCCGGCATCACCGCCGCCGATCTCGCGCGCGGGACACCGGTCATCGTCAACTTCTGGCAATCGTCATGCGCGCCGTGTGTTGCCGAGCATCCACTGCTGATCCTGCTGGCGGAGAAAACCGGTGCGCCCCTGCTGGGTGTCAACTACAAGGACCCGCCGGCCGGCGCCCGCCGCTTCCTCAATCGCTATGGCAACCCGTTTGCCGCCATCGGCACCGACGCCAACGGCCGCGCGGCGATCGAGTGGGGCGTTTATGGCATGCCCGAGACTTTCATCGTCGATGGACGCGGCCGTGTCGTCTACAAGCACATCGGTGCCATCACGCCGGAAGTCATGGATGGCGTGTTGGTGCCGGCCATTGCCAGGGCGCGCTGATCCCCGGCTGAACGTTCCCCGCGGATTGTCCTGTGCAGCCGCCTCCCGCTTGCCCTATAAGCAGGCGTTCCCAATGCCTTTCGGAGTTTCGATCTGATGCCTGCCGCCAAAGCCAACGTTGCCTCAGCCGCCAAGTGGACGCCAGAGAGCTGGAAAGCCAAGCCGATCAGCCAGGTTCCGACGTACCGCGACGCTGCCGAATTGGCCGAAGTGGAGCGCCGGCTGGCGACGTTTCCACCGTTGGTTTTTGCGGGTGAGGCGCGCAGGCTGAAGCAATCGCTGGCCCAAGTCGCAACCGGCCATGCGTTTCTGCTGCAGGGCGGCGATTGCGCCGAGAGCTTCGCCGAGCATTCGGCCAACAATATCCGCGATTTCTTCCGCGTGTTCCTGCAGATGGCCGTGGTCATGACCTATGCCGGCGGCTTCCCGGTCGTGAAGGTGGGGCGCATCGCCGGCCAGTTCGCCAAGCCGCGCTCGTCGCCGACCGAGGTCAAGGGGGGCGTGACCCTGGCCAGCTACCGGGGTGACATCATCAACGGTCCCGATTTCACCGAGGAAGCGCGCGAACCCGATCCCAAGCGGCAGCTCGAAGCGTACAGACAGTCGGCGGCAACCCTCAACTTGCTGCGCGCTTTCGCAGTCGGTGGCTACGCGGACCTCGAACGCGTGCACCAGTGGATGCTCGGCTTCGTCAAAGGCAGCCCGCAGGCTGCTCGCTACGAGGAACTTGCCGGTCGCATTACAGAAACGTTGGCCTTCATGAAAGCGTGCGGCATCACGTCGGAGAACACACCGGCGTTGCAGGGGACCTCGTTCTACACCAGCCACGAGGCGCTGCTGCTCGGCTACGAACACGCGCTGACGCGGCAAGATTCAACGTCGGGCGACTGGTACGCCACGTCCGGTCATATGATCTGGATCGGCGACCGCACGCGGCAGCCCGATCATGCCCATGTCGAATATGCGCGCGGCATCAAGAACCCAATCGGATTGAAGTGCGGGCCGAGCCTCGACCCCGACGCGCTGTTGCGGTTGATCGATATCCTCGATCCCAACAACGAGCCGGGGCGCCTTACGCTGATCGCGCGTTTCGGATCCGACAAGGTGGCCGCACATCTGCCGAAACTGCTGCGCGCCACCAAAGGTGCGGGGCGGAATGTCGTGTGGTCATGCGATCCCATGCACGGCAACACGATCACCGCCGCCAACGGCTATAAAACGCGGCCGTTCGAGCGCGTTCTGAAAGAGGTCGACCAGTTCTTCGCCATCCATCGCGGCGAGGGTACTCACGCCGGCGGCGTCCACATCGAGATGACCGGACAGGCCGTTACCGAGTGCACGGGCGGCGCCAACCCGATCAGCGAAACCGATCTGTCGGATCGTTACCACACCCATTGCGATCCTCGCCTCAACGCGGACCAGGCATTGGAACTCGCGTTTCTCATCGCCGAACGACTAAAGGAAGAGCGCATCGCTTCCGCGACGGCCTCACTTGCGTCCGCCGCGGCGGAATGATGTCTTGGAAAAGTGGCTGCAACTTGCAGAAATTGTCTACAAACTAGGCTTGCCTATCGCTGGCGCGGTCGCGCTTTTTTGGGGTTATTTGCGAGTTAGTGCGGCAAACCGACAAGCCGAGGCGCAAGTGCGGGACTGCGGCGTGTCGGGGTAAAGTCTAATGTCGAGCTACAATGGCACGAACTCGACACACGATCGCAGAGGCCGCCCCCTTCGATTGGTTTTAAGCCGTTTTGTGTGCACCTTCCTCTGCGGTCAGCGGTAGCCCCAACATCACCCGGCGC
>JANLYD010000243.1:0-2247 GCA_031365465.1 Hyphomicrobiaceae bacterium | reverse complement strand
CCTATTTCGAGATCGCGACCGGCACACTGGAAGTTCTCAATCCCGCGACCGGTGTTTTCGTGGCGCTTTGACAGCCGCGGCACAGCGGGCTCGCACGCATTAAACGACGAAAGGACCGGAGGGCCACCTCCGATCCATCGTATATCGAACTCAAGCGTCGGCTCAGTTCTCTTCCGGTTCCTCGGAGCCGTCGCCGACAATGCCGGACACGTCGGCGCCCGCATCTTCTTCCTCTTCGAGGAAGGTCTCGTCGGATTCCACCGCGCCCGGTTCTTCTGCCACTTCGATGTCGGCCAAGGCTTCTTCGCCTTCCGGTGCATCGTCGGACTTGGCGTCAGCGGCCAATTCGAAGTCGGGCTTCACCAACGGCTTGCCACGCAATCTGTCGGCTGCAGCCGCCGACGCCGACATCGGAGCCGCCACCGGGGGCACATACGTCGTGCCGCAAATCGGGCATTCGGCCGGTTCGCGAGCCAGATCATAAAACCGCGCTCCGCAATCGTTATTCTGGCACGTGCGTTTGGTGCCCCGCGCCGCCTTGGTGGCCGTCGACATGGATAAACCTCGAGTGGTCAAAGAGAGGCGCACCCCATGGCACGCGCTTGTGCTTCTGTCAAAGGCAACCGCCGCCTGCGCCGCGCCGCCGCAGGCGAAACCGATTGCTCGGCAGCCTGAGTGATTGCGGCGCGTAGTGCGGTGCGATAGACACCACGCAACGGCACCAGAGGGAGACGCGCGGCATGGCCGACGCCATATCTAAGACGACGAACCATGCGCGGCCCCTGTCGCCGCACATAGGCATCTATCGGATGCAGATCAATATGGTCATGTCGATCGTCCATCGCATCACCGGTGCCGCCTTGTATTTCGGAACTCTGCTGCTGGCGGCCTGGCTGATTGCGATTGCGCAGGGTCCGGCAGCCTTCGATGCGGTCAACGCCATCATGGGCCACCCCGTTGGGCTGCTCGTGCTGTTCGGCTACACCTGGGCGCTGATCCACCACATGCTGGGCGGCTTGCGCCATCTGATCTGGGATACCGGGCGCGGGTTCGACCTGAGCTCGATCAATCGGCTGGGCTGGCTGACCATCCTGGGCTCGATCGCCATCACCATCGGGCTTTGGTACGCCGCCCTCCACCTGCGCGGAGTGCTTTAAGATGTCGGAAAAGTTGCGACCAACGGCCTCGCCGACGCATGCCACCATTCGCTCGCCGTTGGCCAAGGTTCGCGGTCTCGGCTCGGCCAACGATGGCACCGATCACTTCTGGAAGCAGCGGCTGACCGCGATTTCGAACGTGCCGTTGATCATGTTTCTGGTGTGGCTCGTCGCGCGGTATGCGGGCGCCGACTACGCCACCGTCAAAGCGGCGTTCCGACAGCCGCTGATCGCGATCCCGCTGCTGTTGCTCGTGCTTTCGAGCATTTATCACATGCGCATCGGCATGCAGGTGATCATCGAAGACTACGTGCATTCCGAGGGCCGCAAAGTGCTGGCACTGGCGCTCAACACGTTCTTCGCCATCGTCGTCGGCCTGACCTGCGTGTTCGCGGTGCTCAAGTTGAGCTTCGGGGCGTAAGGCTGCCGCCTGTAGGGTTGGGTCAAGCCTTCGCGCGAGCCAACACCGCCGCTTTCGCAGTTTGCGGTGTTGGGTCGTGAGTCATCGCGAAGCAATGCTTCGCATCGACTGCTTTACCCAACCTACAAACGTGACTTGCGCGCGCCATTTGAGCTATGCTCCGTGCATGGCTCAACCTAAACACAAGTCCGCCACCTATGCTGACATCGAGGCTTTGCCGCCGCATCTGACGGGGGAAATTGCCTTCGGCGTGCTGCACACCATGACCCGGCCGAGCCAAAGGCATGGGCACGCCGCTTTCGGCCTGCAACTCGAAGTTGGCAATCCGTTCGGGCGCGGACGCGGGGGTCCGGGGGGCTGGTATTTCTTAGCCGAACCAGAACTTCATTTGGGAGAGCACATCGTGGTGCCTGATTTAGCGGGCTGGCGCATGGACCGGCGTCCGAGAACGCCGAAATCTCATAAGATCACCATCGCCCCCGACTGGGTCTGCGAAATCCTCTCGCCCTCGACGCAGCGCTTCGACCGCACAGATAAACTCGCCATCTATGCCGCCCACAAAGTCGGCCATTGCTGGTACGTCGACCCGGCGCTACGCACCCTCGAAGTGTTCGCCCTGCAGGGCGACAAGTGGCTGCTGACCGCCACCTACAAAGACGACGACCCCGT
>JANLYD010000242.1:0-16443 GCA_031365465.1 Hyphomicrobiaceae bacterium | reverse complement strand
TTCTTGGTCACTGCACTGACGCATACGGGTCTCGACTTCCGCCTCCTCTGCATCGCGGTTGTCGGCCAGGACTGTGGTCTCAGCCGCGCGCGGGGCAACCGGCAAAGAAGTTGCCCTGTCAGCCCAGGCCATGTGCGCGCTGAACGTGTGACTGGTGGCGAGGACACTCAACGCCTGGCCGCAGTGCGGATCAATCGCGATCGCCTTTTCGAGTAATGCCTAGGTCACGAAATTGTCGGCCGGGGTTACACGTCGGGTTGGTGCAAGTGCGGTCGCGGTTTCCTACAGCGTCATTTTCTGACGATCGGCATGTACGCCGAGTCTCCGCTGCAACCTCTGCAGCGCGACGTTGAGCAAAAGCGCGGCCGCGAACAGGAAGATCGTCAGCGCCATGATTGCATGATTGTCGAGGCGCGGATGGCGCGCGCGAGCAGATAGCCAAGGCCGGAGCGGGCCACAAACATCTCGGCCACCAGAGTGCCGAGATCCTGCATGCCCTCGACGCAGACCGTAATCGCAGACCGGCCGCCTGTTGATGTCGGCTCGTCGGAGCGAGCGCCGCAATCGGTGAGCGATGGAACCCGTTGTCGATCCGTGCATGGCGCCGCTGGGCTGCCAATTGATGAGATTGTTGGGGTCTCATCTCGCGGCCATCGGGTGCCCATCGTCCACCGACGTCCAGTCACTTTCAAGTCAACCGCTGCCCGGCAACATTGCCGGCGAGATAGCCGTAGGCGACTGCGGTCAGCAGGCCATTGCCCGATAGATATCCGTGCGCGCGGGCACCGGACACGCCACAGGCAGCTCCGCCCGCCGCGAATAGTCCAGGCAGCGGGAAGCCATCCGCGTGCAGCACGCGGGCGTTTGCATCGACGACGAGGCCGCCTTGAGTGTGAAACAATGCGCCCGTGACGCGGGCTGCACAGTAGGGCGGGGTCAAGGTCGCGGCCCCCAACCAGTCGCGACCGAACTTGTCCGTTCGGTTGTCAGCTTTGGAGGTGGCCACATCTGCGAAGGTTGCAGTCAACGCGTTCAGTGGCATCTGGGTGCGGGCCGCCAAGGTCGCCAGATCGGGTGCGGACAAAACAGCGCTCATGGCTTCCGCGCGTCGATAATCTTCGAACTGGCGGGCAATACCGGCGATGCGGCTGTCGAAGATCGTCCAGGCGACGCCTTGTGGCTGCGCCAGAACCGTGGCGGCGGCTTCTGAGTATCCCTTCGCTTCATTGTGGAAGCGGTGTCCGGCGATGTCCGTCTGAAAGCCGCCCTCGGTGATCGTGGCCCACGTCAGTAGAATGCCATGCGGGTGGAGAACGGAGCCATGCCCCTGGTAGCCGCTCAGGTGACGCGTTGCGGCGCCGAGGTGCTGCCCCCACACGATCGCATCGCCTGTATTGCCGGGATGGCCGAAGTAGAGGGCTCCGGTCATTTCGGGGATGTGTTCGGCAACGAGTGTCGGGTTGCCACCGTAGCCGTTGCAGGCGAGGATCGTGGCGCGGGCTACGACACGTTCGCGGGAGCCGTCTGGCCGGACAATCTCGACGCCGTCGACACGGCGTATACCCGGGGCGGTGGCGGTCGATAGCAAGCCTGCAGCCCCGGCACTACAGACGATATCGATGCCAACACGTTCTGCAGACGTGCGCAGTCGGTCCATCAATTCGGCACCGGAGCGCGACGGCAGGCCGTGCATGCGGAACGCAGAATGGCCGGGATAGCGGAAATCGGCGATGACGGAAAATGGCAGGTCATGCGCGTCGGCGAGCCATTCCAGAGCGGGCCCGATCGCGGTTGCGACGGTTGCGACGGCCGCGGCATCAGGTTCGCCATCAGCCTTGGCGAGGATGTCGGACGCGAACCTCTCGACACTGTCATCGAGGCCCGCCGCGCGTTGGAACCGTGTGCCGGCCGCGGGGATGAGCCCGGCTGAGAGCGCCGTCGATCCGCCAGGTATGACGTCGCGCTCCAGCACCAGTACGCTGGCGCCTGCCGCATGCGCTCGCAACGCCGCGATCAGACCGGCCGCGCCACCCCCTACGACGACGACATCGACGTCCGTCTCGGCTGTCATCGGCGTCTCCGTCAAGAAGCTTGCTTGCCTGGGCCCCATGTCTTAGCACTAGTGCAAACGAATTTGCGCGTCTGCGCATGGGGAGGAAGTCATGACCAAGATCGACCGGCGGACGTTCGTTGGCGCATCGGCCGCAGCCGGCGCGGGCCTTCTCTCAGCTCCGTCCCTGCTTAGGGCCCAGGCCAAGACCGTCAAGGTCGGAATCCTGCAGCCGGTGACCGGCGGGCTTTCCCAGGACGGCGAGTATGGTCGGCTCGGCGCGCAGTTGGCATTCGACGATATCAACGCGTCAGGCGGTATCAAGTCGCTCGGCGGCGCAACGCTCGAGATGGTCTTCGGCGATGCTCGTTCGACGCCGGAAGCCGGTGTCCAGGAAGTCGAACGCATGCACAGCGAGGGCGTGACGGCAATTGTCGGCGGTTTCGCATCGCCCATCTGTCTGGCTGCATCCCAAGCAGCGGCCAAGTACGATATTCCTTATATCGTCGACGTCGGTGTGTCGGACCAGATCGTGTCGCGTGGCTTGAAGAACACGTTCCGCTTCGGTCCGGGTTTCGGCACGGTGACGGCAGCGGCGTTGGAGAACCTGGTCAAGCTCAATGAGGCTGCCGGCAAGCCGGCCAAAACAGTGGTCATCGTGCACGAGGACGGGTTGTTCGGCTCGGGCATGGCCAAGCTTCTGAATGCTCAGTTGGTGCCGCGCGGCTTCGAAGTGCTCGAAACCATCGCCCATCCGACGCCCTCGCGTGACATGTCGAATGTGGCTCTGCGCATCAAGGCGTTGAACCCTGACCTGCTGATCCCTTCCAGCTACTACGGCGAGTTCGTGCTGTTGGCGCGCACGCTGCAACAGCAGAAGATCCGCCCGAAAGGCATCTATGCCGTGCTGAATGGTGCGGCGTCCAATTTCCGCTTTGTCAAGGAATTCGGCGACGCGGCAAACCTCGTGATGGATTGCAATCACTGGCCGGATCCGCGCAAACCCAAGACAGCCGAGATCAAGGCAAAGGCAGAGCAAGGCGGCCGCTTCTGGCTCTACAATACGCCGTTGAACTACTCGTGCGTACGCTTGCTTGCCGATGCAATCGAGCGGGCAGGTGCTGCCGACCGGGGGAAAATCACGGACGCGCTCGCCGCGTCCACTTTCGCCGATCACATCATGCCCTACGGCCCGACCAAGTTCGTCAACGGCCAGAACCAGGGTGCGGCGCCTGTCAACACGCAGGTGCAGGATGGCGACATCAAGGTCATCTACCCGACGGAGTTCGCCAACGCCAAACCAGTGTTCCCAGCGACCTGAGTGCAATCCGTCTGCCGCAACTTTCGTCCTCCCGGCATGGCCGGGAGGCGGCGGATGCAGATAGCCGTTTCAATCTTTCAGTCGATGCCACTCCAGCATCCGGGCGGACACAGCGTATGTCCAAATTTGAGATCGCGCTGAATGCGATTGTCAACGGACTGCTGACCGGCGCAGTCTATGCGCTGGTGGCCCTCGGACTGACGCTCGTCTACGGCGTGTTGCACATCGTCAACTTTGCCCACGGCGCCACCTTCACGGCGGCGCTTTATGCCGTCTATGTGGCGCATGCGAGCTTCGGCATCGATCCATATGTGGCCGTGTTCGCGCTTTCACCGTTGTTCTTTGGCCTTGGCTATCTACTCCAGCGGGTCGTCATCGGCCCGGCCAGCCACGGTTCAGACAACAACATCCTGCTCGTCACGCTCGGCCTTGCTATCGTGATCGAAAATGCCATGCTGGCGACGTTCCGCTCGGACACCCGTTCGATCGACGTACCTTACGGCTTCTTGGTGCTTGAGGTCGGCAATCTCATCCTTCCGCTGCCCAAGGTGATCGCTTTCGGCGCGACACTTTTGGTGGCCGGTTTGCTCGGCGTGCTGTTGGCGTGGACCGATACCGGGCGAGCGATCCGAGCGGTTGCCAAGGAGAAGGCCGGCGCGCTGCTGGTCGGCATCGACGTCGAGCACGTCTATGCCGTCACATTCGGCCTCGGCGCCGCCTGCCTCGCCATAGCCGCCTGCCTGCTTATGCCGACCTATCTCGTCAATCCGCGCGCCGGCGACGCGTTCGTGCTGGTCGCCTTCACCATCGTCGTGCTTGGCGGCATGGGTTCGGTGCCGGGCGCACTGATCGGCGGCCTGGCGGTTGGCGTCGTCGAGGCGCTGTCGGGATTGTATCTCGGCGAAAGCCTCGGTCAGATCGGCATCTTCGTCATCTTCATCCTAGTGCTGCTGGTGCGGCCGACGGGTCTGTTCGGGGCCCGAGCATGATCAAGGATAGCATGAAGGGCGCCTCCTATCCGGTCATCGCGGTGACGATCGTCGTGCTCGCAGCTGTGCCGTTCGTTGCGACGTCGAACGTATGGCTCAACTTCCTGGGCTTTGCCCTGGTGGTCGCATTGGCCGCACAGGGCTGGAACCTGCTCGGCGGCTATGGCGGCCAGTTCTCGTTCGGCCATGCCGTCTTCTTCGGCACCGGCGCCTATGCGATGGCGCTGCTGCAAGTGCGCGCAGGGGTCAACGCCTGGCTTGCGCTACCGCTCACCATCGCGCTCGGCGCCGTGGTCGGTGTGTTCATTGGCACGCTCAGTTTTCGTGCCAACCTGCGCGGCTCCTACTTCGCGCTGGTGACGCTGGCCTTCGCTGAGGTCTTTCGCGTGCTCGCCAATGCCTGGAGTTTTACCGGCGGCGCGGCTGGTGTGCTGGTGCCCCTGCAGCCCGGCATCGAGCAGATGCAATTCACCGACAAGCGTGCGTTCTATTATCTGGCACTCGCCTTCGTTGCCGTGACGATGTTGCTGACGGCCTCTATCGCGCGCAGCCGCTTTGGCGCCTATCTTGTCGCAGTGCGCGAGAACGAAGAGGCAGCACGCGCGCTCGGGGCCAATGCCTTGCAGGTCAAGTTGATGGCAATCGCACTCTCGGGCGCGGTGACCGCAGCGGCGGGAGCGCTCTACACGCAGAAATTCCAGTACGTCGACTCGAAGGTCGCCTATGGCGCGTGGATCTCGGTCGATGCTCTGCTTGGGGCCATTGT
Organism: Hyphomicrobiaceae bacterium; assembly: GCA_031365465.1. Taxonomy (GTDB): domain Bacteria; phylum Pseudomonadota; class Alphaproteobacteria; order Rhizobiales; family Hyphomicrobiaceae; genus JABFRJ01. Next base: position 11,317 of record JANLYD010000242.1, on the reverse strand, counting down.
TGGCGGGATTGGCACAGTACTCGGACCCGTGGTCGGCACGCTCGCCCTGCTCGGGCTTGGCGAGGTGACCAAGGTGTATGTCGCCCGCTGGCTGTCGACGTCGGCCGCCGGCATCGATCTGGTGATCTTTGGCGTCCTGCTGATCGTGTGCGTGGCCTGGGCGCCGCGTGGTGTCGTCGGATTGGTACAGGACCTCGCGCGCAAACTCGGGGGGCGGTCATGACCACTCCTCTCCTCGCGGTCGATGGCGCGAGCAAACGTTTCGGCGGGCTGTTGGCTGTCGACAACGCCTCGATCAATGTGCAGGCGGGCTCGATCACCGGCCTGATCGGTCCAAACGGCGCCGGCAAGACCACGCTGTTCACCCTGATCGCCGGATTTGAGACGCCAACATCGGGGCGTATTGCGTTCCAGGGCCGCGACATCACCCTCTCACCGGCGCACGCTCGCGCCAAGGCCGGCATCGCGCGCACCTTTCAGATCGTGCAACCGTTCGCCGGCCTGAGTGTGCGTGAAAACATCGCTATCGGCGCCTTCCTCCGTCATCCGCGCCGCGCCGACGCCCTCGCCGCAGCCGATGCCATTGCCCGAGATGTCGGCTTGAGCGAGATGGGTGACAAGGCTGCATCCGATCTGACCGTTGCCGGGCGCAAGCGACTCGAACTCGCCCGTGCTCTCGCAACGGAGCCGAAACTGCTGCTGCTCGACGAGGTGTTGGCAGGGCTCAACCCATCAGAAATCCGCGATGTGATACCCGTGGTTCAAGCCGTGCGGGCGCGGGGCGTGACGATCCTGCTGGTCGAACATGTGATGCAGGCCGTGATGAGCTTGTGCGATACGGTCTGGGTGCTGGCCCAGGGCCGCATCATTGCGTCGGGCACGCCGCAGCAGGTGGCCCGCAACCCAACCGTGGTCGAGGCCTACCTCGGCCACGGCGCGGCCACTCGGATGCAAGATGGGCGCTCGCAGACCGGAGGCACCGATGCTGCGCGTTGATGGAATCGTCGCAGGTTACGGTGCCATGCCCGTCTTGCGCGGCGTCTCGCTAGAAGTGGGCTGTGGCGAAATCGCAGCCGTGCTCGGCGCCAACGGCGTCGGCAAGACCACGCTCAACCGCGTCCTGTCCGGGGTCGTGCGGCCGGTCTCGGGCACAGTGACATTCGAGGGCCGACGCATCGAAGCGGCATCGCCGGCCGAGATCGTGTCGGCCGGCTTGATCCACGTTCCCGAGGGGCGCAAGATCTTCCCCAACATGAGCATCGCCGACAATCTCATCCTCGGCAGCTACAGGCGGGCCAAAGCCAACCGGGCGCCGAACCTCGAGCGCGTGTTCACTATCTTCCCGCGCCTTGCCGAACGCAAACAGCAACTCGCCGGCACGCTATCGGGCGGCGAACAGCAGATGCTCGCGATCGGCCGCGGTTTGATGGCCGAGCCGCGACTGATGATCCTCGACGAGCCCTCGCTCGGGCTGTCGCCGCTGCTGGTCGACACCATGTTCGAATTGATCCGCAAGATTGCGGCTGGCGGCATGGCCGTGCTGCTGGTCGAACAGAACGTCGTGCAATCGCTCGACCTTGCGGCGCGCGCTTATGTGCTGGAAAATGGCGCCGTCGCAATGTCGGGTGCGGCGGCGGACTTGAAACGCGATCCTGGCCTGATGAAGACCTATCTCGGCATGTGAGGCACTATGGCTATCCTGACGCCGGGTGTCGTACCGGCCTCCACCCTGCTGACGTTGCCGCCGCCAGCTTGGCTTGACACCTGGTCGCAGTTCGCAGCCGCGTGTGACTATGGCAGGCTGCCCGAGGACGTACGCGCACGCACCCGGCTGGTGATCCTCGACTGCATCGGCGCGATCATTGCTGGCACAGCGGAGCCGGAAGTCGCAGCGATGGTCAGTCGACTGGCCGGTACCGGCACGGCTGCGCCCTTGATGGATGCCTTTCTCGGCGGCACCGCGGGTACCATGCTCGAGATCGACGAGGGCAACCAATATGCCCGCGGCCATCCCGGTATCCATGTCGTGCCGGCCGTGCTCGCTGCGGCGCGCGCCCGACCGGTCAGCGGCCGCCAGGCCATACTTGCGATCGCACTGGGCTATGAGATTGGCGCACGCATCGGTATCGCCTCGAAGCTGCGCGTGACCATGCATCCGCACGGCACCTGGGGCACGGTCGGCGCGGCCGTCGCCGCGGCCAAGTTGGCAGACGCAACGGCCGACCGGTTCACAACGGTGATCAACGTCGCCTCGAGCCTCGGCCTGACGACCAGTCGCCGCACCATGTTGGAGGGGGCAACGGTGCGCAATACGTACGCTGGGTTCTCCAACATGCTCGGCCTGATGGCCTGGGATCTCACGGTTGCCGGCTTCACCGGCGAGCGCGACGGAGTGGCAAGCGTCTACGGCGGTATCGCGGCCGACGACTGGCGCGCCGACGAAATGGTGCGAGATCTTGGCACCCGCTGGGAAATCGCGCGCAACTATTTCAAGCGCCATGCCGCCTGCCGTTACAATCATGGGGCGCTCGATGCGCTCGGCGACATTGTGCGTGAAGCCGGCGGCAAGATCCGCCCCGAGCAGGTCGAGAGCATCGAGGTCAAGACGTACTCGTGGGCAGCGCAACTCGACCATCCCGCGCCCAACAATATGCTGGCGGCGAAGTTCTCGCTGCCGTTCTCGATCGCGACGTATCTGGTCAACGGATCGGCCACTCTGGATGCCTTCCGCGATGCCGCGCGCACAGATCTGAGAACGCGCGCCCTCGCGCTGAAAGTGTCCGTCGACGAAGACTTGACCCTGACGGCGCGCCTACCGGCAGAGCGACCAGCGGTGGTGGTTGTTAAGCTCAACGACGGGCGCACTCTCACGGCGCGTACGCTGACCAATAAGGGTGATACGGAAGACCCGTACTCCGCGGCCGAAGTGGTGGCGAAATTCCACGAGGTGGCGGCACCCGTGGTCGGAGCTGTCAAAGCCAAAGCCATCGTTGCCGCCATCGAGCAACTGGACTCCGCCCCGACACTCGGTCCGCTCACTACCTTGTGCGAGGTTTCATGACAGTCCCAACGGGTTGCTCGCTGGGCCAACGTCTACGGCGCAAGCCTCTTCTGCTCGCGCCCGGCGTATTCGACCCGCTGACCGCGTCGCTGGCGACCGATGCTGGCTTCGAAGCGCTCTACGTCTCGGGTGCGGCGATCGCCTACACCCGCCTCGGCCGGCCCGATATCGGCCTCGTTTCGATGACCGAGATGGTCGACACCATCCTGCTGATCCGCGACCGCGTGGCGACGCCTCTGATCGTCGACGCCGACAACGGCCACGGCAACGCGCTCAACATGCAGCGTACGATGCGTCTGTTCGAACGCGCCGGCGCAAATGCCTTGCAGGTGGAGGATCAATCGTATCCCAAGCGGTGCGGGCATCTGGCCGAGAAGCGGCTGGTGCCAGCCGCCGAGATGGTCGGCAAGATCAAGGCCGCTGTTGACGCGCGGCACTCAGCGGAAACCCTGGTCATCGCACGCACCGATGCCGTGGCAGTCGAAGGCTATGACGCCGCCATCGAACGGGCCGGGCGCTACGCCGACGCCGGCGCGGACGTGCTGTTCGTCGAGGCGCCGGGTTCAGTCGAACAATTGCGTGCGACCGTCGCAGCACTCGGGCCCCGGGCACCGCTGATGGCCAACATGGTCGAGGGTGGCAAGACGCCGGTTCTGTCGGCGTCGGAGCTTGAGGCAATCGGCTATGCGCTGTGCATTTTCCCCGGCGGCATCGTACGTGCGATGGCGCATGCGGCGCAAGCGTTCTACGCCACGCTGAATCGTGACGGGGCCACGGACGCGTTCCGCAACCGCATGTTTGATTTCAACCAGCTGAACGACGTGATCGGCACGCCCGAGACGATCGCGCGCGGCAAGACCTACGGGAGCGACACATGACCGCCCGCTCCGAAGCAGCCCTCGACCCGGTCGTGTTCTCGATCCTCACCGGGCGGCTCGAGCAGATCGCCGACGAGATGGACGCGACGCTGTACCGCTCTGCGTTCAATCCAATCATCGCGGAAGCGCGCGACGCCTGCCATGGGCTTTACCATGCGACGACCGGTGAAACGCTGGTGCAGGGCTCGAAGGGTCTGCCGATCTTTGTCGGCGCGATGGCGTTTGCGGTCAAAGCCGTGATCGACAAGGTCGCGGCTGCGCCTGTGAACGAGGGCGACACCTTCATCTTCAACGATCCCTACGCCGGCGGCACTCACCTCAATGATTTCCGGCTGGTGCGGCCCCTGATGCGCGGGGGGCGAGTGTTTGCCTGGTTGGCCTCGGTCGGACATTGGCTCGACATCGGCGGCAACGTGGCCGGTGGCTACAATCCGGCCGCGACCGAGATTTATCAGGAAGGCGTGCTGATCCCGCCTGTCCGGCTGTTCGTTGGCGGCGTCCTGCAGCAGGACATCGTCGATATCCTGCAGGCGAACACGCGCGTGCCTGCCTCCAACTGGGGCGATTTGAACGGCCAGATCAATGCCCTCGATCTCGGCGAGCGGCGCTTCCAGTCGCTGATCGATGAATACGGCGACGAGGTCGTGCAAACGGCTTTGGCGGCGGCATCAGCGCGGGCCGAGGCGCTGATGCGCGACAACATCCGACAACTCCCGGACGGAGTTTATGCGTTCGAGGACTATCTCGACAATGACGGCATTGTCGATGAGCGCTTGACCATAGGCCTCGACCTGACGGTCGACGGCGACCGGATGACGCTCGACTTTTCGCGCACCTCGCCGCCGTGCAAGGGGCCGGTCAACATTGCCCGCTCCACCGCCGTTGCCGCCTGCTACGTGGCGCTGAAGCACGTGTTCACGACAGTCCCGGCCAATGCCGGATGCTTGAAACCGATCACGTTTGTCATTCCCGAGACGACGTTTCTCGGCGTCGGCCCACCGCGCCCCGTGGCCGGCTATACGGAAACGATCCTGCGCATGATCGGCGTCGTCTTCGGCGCCCTTGCCAAGGCCGATCCAACGCGCGCAACGGGCGCACCGTTCGGCACCATCAACGCGCTCTCCATCGCGGGGCAGCGCGCCAACGGCCAGCCGTGGGTGCTGTTCTCTTTCTTCGGCGGCGGGCTCGGCGGCAGCCCCCAGTCGGACGGTCTCAATCACGCCAACAACCCGATTTCGACCGCAACCATGCCGCCGGCCGAAATCCTCGAGGCATCGTATCCTGTGATGTTCACGCAGTGGGCCTTGCGTCCCAACAGCGCCGGCGCCGGTGCCCATCGCGGCGGCTTCGGCGCCATCTACGAAATCGAACTGCTGGCTAAGGACGGCGCTTCGGTGGCGCTACTCGGCGAACGCGGCCGCTTTGCGCCGTTCGGTGTTGCGGGCGGCGATGACGGTGCGCTCAATAGGTTCCGCTGGACCAGTGACGGCCAGGAACACACTCCGCCGATGGCCTCCAAGATCACCGGCGTGCGCATCGCTGCGGGCGAACGCGTGCGGCTCGAAACGCCCGGTGGCGGCGGCTGGGGCGATCCTGCGACGCGCGACCCAATCGACGTTGCACGCGACGTTGAGCGCGGTCTGCTGACGACCGATGAAGCGCGCCGCCAATACGGAGTCGCACTGTTTGCCGACGGCCGTGTCGATGGCCCCACCACGCTTGAGTTGCGAGGTCGCACATCATGACTGAGGTTCGCAAAGCCTCAACGCTGGTCGGAGTGGATGTTGGCGGCACGTTCACCGACTTCGCTTTTTATGACCACGCGACGCGCCGATTCTGGACCACCAAGGCGCCATCAAACCGTGGCGACGAGGCGAGCGGTTTCATCGAGGGGTTAAAGCGCTTCGGCGCAGTCTCCTCCCTGGGCGCAATCGTGCATGGGACGACGGTCGGCACCAATGCACTGCTCGAACGCAAGGGCGCCCGCGTCGGCCTGCTCACCACGCCGGGATTCCGCGATGCGCTCGAAATGCGCCGCCGCGACCGGCCGAACACCTGGGGCCTGTGGGGCAATTTTGAGCCCGTCATTGCTCGCGACTTGAGGGTCGAAGTACCGGAGCGGACGCTCGCCGACGGCACGGTACGCCTCGCCGTCGACACGGCCGCAGTGCAGGCCGCTTGTCGCGAGCTTGCCGCCAAGGGTTGCCAGGCGCTGGCGATCGTGTTCGTCAACGCCTACGCCAATGCCGACAACGAGCGCGCCGCCGCCGCTGCCGCCCGCGCCGTCTGGCCCAACGCCAATGTCACCCACTCGGCCGAGGTCTTGCCTGAGATCCGCGAGTTCGAGCGGACGTCGACGACCGCGCTCAACGCCTACCTGCAACCGGTTGTGGCGGGTTATCTGGCTAAGCTCGAGGTCGCGCTGGCGCAGGACCACTTCGGCGGCTCGTTCCACATCGTACAATCCAACGGCGGGATTATGTCGACGGCGTTGGCGCGCCGCTTTCCCGTGAAAACGGCGCTCTCCGGCCCGGCGGCAGGCGTGATCGCCGCTGCCCGCATCGCGCAGGCCGCCGGCTTTGCTAATGTCATCACCGCAGATCTCGGCGGCACGTCGTTCGACGTGTCGGTGGTGGCCGATGGCCGCGCCTCCTTCGCTGCCCAATCGACGGTTGATTTCGGGCTGGTCGTGCGCACGCCCATGATCGAGATCACCACAATTGGGGCCGGCGGCGGATCGATCGCCGCCATCGACGCCGGTGGCCTTCTGCACGTCGGGCCGGAGAGTGCGGGCTCGCGCCCGGGGCCCGTCGCCTACGGCCAGGGCAATAAGCGGCCGACCTTGACCGACGCCAACATCGTGCTCGGCCGCATCAACGCCGAGAAGCCGATCGGCGGCAAGCTCGCGCGACTCGACGTTGCCGCAGCCCGCGAAGCCCTGTCGGTGCATGTCGGGCAGAAGCTCGGGCTATCACCCGAAGCTGCGGCCGAGGCCATCGTGCGCGTCGCCAACGCCAAGATGGCCGGCGCCATACGGCTGGTGTCGATCGAGCGCGGGCACGACCCCGCGCGTTTCACGGCCGTGCCGTTCGGCGGCGGCGGCGCACTCCACGTCGGCGCGTTGATCACGGACGTCGGGCTGAAATCGGCGCTGGTGCCGCGTTATCCCGGCATTACATCGGCGCTCGGCTGTCTGATCGCCGATGCCCGCCATGACGAGGTCGCGACCGTCAATCTGGCCTTGGAGACGCTCGATGCCCCGGCACTGGCGCGCCGCATGGTGTCGGCAGGCGAAGCGGCCCGCGCGATAATCGACGGCGCCAACCTGCCGATCGAACGTACCGACATCGCCTATGAACTCGACATGCACTACCTCGGCCAAACGCACACCGTGGCCGTTCCGATCGCGTTCCCGGCACGCGCCGGGCCCGATTCCTTGACACTGAGCCTCGTCGCCGATGCCTTCGCAACCGCCTACCGCCGCTCGTTCTCGCGCCTGCTGCCTGGCATTCCGGTGCGCATCGTCAACCTGCGCACCGCCGCCACGGGTCGGCGACCCGCGTTCGATCTGGCGGCCCTCGCGCCATCAGCTGACGCCACGCGAGCCAAGGCTGTTCGCGGCGTACGGCAGGTCTGGTTCGAAGGCCGCTGGATGACGACCGAAATCTGGAGCCGCCTCGAACTGCCTGCCGGCGAGACGGTGTTCGGCCCGGCGATTCTTGAGCAGGACGACGCCACCGTCGTGATCGATCCCGGACTGAAAGGGCGTGTCGATCCGCTCGGCAATCTGATCGTGGATCGCGCGACATGACTTCGATCACCATACCGCTCGCCAATACGGCGCTGCTGCTCGCCGACCTGCAAAACGATTTCATGCACGTCAACGGCGCGTACGGCCGCGCCGGCCAGTCCGCGCCCGAGATCGCGGCGCTGGCTCAGACCGTGCGGCCGCTGGCCCAGGCCATGCGCGCCGCCGGCTGTCTGGTGATCGCGACCCAATACACGCAGGTGCCCGGCCGCGGCGGCGAGCCGCTCATCTCGCCGCATCTGAAGCGGTTGCGACCGTTTTTGCGCGCCGGTGATTTTGCGCCGGGGTCGTGGGGCAACGCCACGATCGATACCTTGCAGCCCGTTGATGTCGTGGTCGAAAAGGTCGCCTACTCCGCATTCTACATGTCACGGCTGGATTGGGTGCTGCGCAAACTCGACGTGCAACGACTGTATGTGTGCGGTATCGTCACCAACGGCGGCGTCGCCTCGACGGTACGCGACGCGCACGTGCGCGACTTCGAAGCGATTGCGGTGGAAGACGGTTGCGCCGCGTTCTCGCCTCAAGTGCACGCCGAGGCTATTGCCGGCTTGCGTCCGGTGGCGCCGATCACCACCATCGCTGCGGCAATCCGGGAGATCAGGCGGTCATGACCCCCGCCCCCCGCACCTTGTTCGACAAACTCTGGGACGCGCATGTCGTTACTACGCGCGACGACGGCGAATGTCTGCTGTGGGTCGACCGGCACTTCGTGCATGAGGGCTCGCACCACGCCTTCCGCCAGATCGACGAACGCAACGTCGAGATGGCCGAGCCGGGGCTGACCTTCGGCTTCGCCGATCACTATGTGCCGACCCGTGGCCGGCCCAACATTGCCGATGCTGAAATCGCCGGCATGGTCGATCGCTTGAGTGCCAACGCCAGCCGTCACGGTTTCCGTCTGATCGGCCTCAATGATGCCGCGCAAGGCATCGTGCACGTGGTCGGCCCGGAACTGGGCCTGACGCTGCCGGGATTGCTGATCGTTTGCGGTGACAGCCACACCTCAACCCATGGCGCGCTTGGCGCTTATGCCTTCGGAATCGGCGCGTCTGAGGTGGCGCACGTGCTGGCGACGCAGACAGTGTGGCAGAGCAAGCCGAAAGGCATGGCCATTGTTATCAACGGCCAACTCGGCGCCCACATCACGGCGAAGGATGTGGCGTTGCACGTGATTGCCGCCATCGGCACCAACGGCGCCCAAGGCCATGCCGTCGAATACAGCGGTGCGGTGATCCGTGCGCTATCGGTCGAGGCCCGTCTGACGCTGTGCAACATGGCGATCGAGAGTGGCGCGCGCTGCGCCATGGTGTCCCCGGACGAGGTGACGTTCCAATGGCTGCGCGGCCGCGCCCATGCGCCCAGGGGGCAGGATTTCGAGTGCGCTGTCGAACATTGGCGCACGCTCTCCACGGACGTCGGCGCGACCTACGACCGCCGCATCGACATCGACGCGAGTGTAATTGAACCGACCGTGACCTGGGGTGTCAGCCCCGAGGATGCCCTACCGATCTCGGCCCGTGTGCCCGATCCGGCCGGGGCCCCACCTGATCGGGCAGCCGCGATGCGGGACGCGCTCATCTATATGGGTTTGTCGGCCGGCCAGCGGCTCTCGGACATCGCCATTGACCGTGTCTTCATCGGCTCGTGCACCAACGCCCGCATCGAAGATTTGCGCGCGGCCGCCGCCGTCCTGGCTGGCCGCACGGCGCGTGTCCCGGGTTTCGTCTCGCCGGGCTCAAGTGCCGTCAAGCGACAGGCGGAAGCTGAGGGGCTCGACCGGGTGTTCGTCGCCGCCGGCCTCGAGTGGCACGACGCCGGCTGCTCGATGTGCGTCGGGATGAACGGCGACCTGCTCAAATCCGGCGAACGCTGCGCCTCGACCACCAACCGCAATTTCCGCGGTCGGCAGGGTATCGGCGCGCGCACGCACCTCGTTTCGCCCGCCATGGCAGCCGCGGCTGCTATCACCGGACGCCTGACGGATGTGCGTACTTTGGCAACGCAGGACTGACATGCAACCGTTCACGACTTTACATGCTATCGCCTGCCCTCTGGGCCTCGCAAATGTCGACACGGATCAACTGATCCCGGCGCGCTTCATGAGCAGGCCTCGGTCGGCGGGCTACGGCCATTTCTTGTTCCACGACGTTCGCGCCACGAGTGCGGCCCTCATCACCGATCCCCGTTACGCGGGCGCGGCGATTGTCGTGGCACGACGCAATTTCGGCGTCGGCTCGTCGCGCGAGGCCGCCGTCTACGCGCTGTGGGATTTCGGCATCCGTTGCGTCATCGCACCGTCGTTCGGCGACATCTTCGCCGCCAATGCGAGCAAGAACGGACTGTTGACCGCGGTCGTCCCAGATGCAGTTGCCGAAAAGCTACTGGGCGATCTCGCCGAGCCCGGCAGTGCCAGTCTGACTGTCGACCTTGCTACTCTTACGATCGCAGGGGCCGGCCAGACGGTCGGCTTCGCAGTCGATCCCGTGCGTCGGATGCAATTGCTGAACGGCTGGGACGATATCGATCTGACCATGCGCCACAGGGCAGCTATCGATGCGTTCGGCCGTGAGCGTGCCGCGGCGCAACCTTGGACGCGTCCGACGAGTCCGACCGCATAGTCGCCCCGACACCAAGCCGACGGTGACAGCTTGAATGGCAACTGGGGCGGAGTCGCTCGCAGCACTTCCTGCGCAACCCCCGCTATCAAGCGCGACATCGTCAAGCCGACGACCAAGGAGCGGCTTCTGGCACTCAAGGCCGAGCAGGCAACGCTGCAACACACGCCTGCGAGCCGCCGATCCCTGCGATCCACGAACCGAGCCGAGCGCTACCGAACGCTCGTCGCGATGCTCGCAGTTGAACTGGTCGAGCCTGAACTGGTTGCGTCGGTCATGGTCTCAGGAGTGCGCTCCCGCGTCCGTTGATCGAGGTATCGCGACCACGCACAGGCGCCGATTTTTTGACTGAGCATCCCGAGTCCCCGAGGTCGGCTATCTCTACAAAGCCGAACACTGGCGCGTTCTATTTTCGCCAATCAACCCGTCCGCAACGCTGCCATCCAGGCGGTGATTTCTGAGGCGCGCCACGCGACGCAGCGCGTGGACAGTTTGACCGGTGGTGGGAGGCGGCCGTTGCCGATGTAACGGTAGATCGTGGCACGGGAGATACCGATTAAGCGGATGAGTTCGGGGAGGCGGAGCAGACGTTCGCTGACGCTGTTGCTTGGCGGCTGGTTCGGTTGCGGTGATGGCGCGGCAACCGCTGGAGGCAGACCGTTGTAGCGGGCGTCATGCTTGATTGCGGATTGGCGCATCGGCATGTGGATCTCCTTAGCTTCGGTTCAGGTTGACGCACGGGGGCAGTCGCCTGCCAGAGGCAGAGCGCGCGTGTTGATGGAGGAGGCGTGTCCCGATCGGGAGACGATCCGCTGGGCGCGCGGTGTCGTGTCGACCGGTGATTTGAACGTAGCGCGATTTGCTGAGGCGTTGAAGGACGCTGATTTTGACGCGCGTTGCGTCATGACGTCACGGACCGTCATGGAGTGACGGGGAGCGTCACGGTCGCTCA
>JANLYD010000203.1:0-5680 GCA_031365465.1 Hyphomicrobiaceae bacterium | reverse complement strand
AAGACCATCGCCCGCAGTCAGCTGCTGATCCTGGATGACTGGGGGCTGGCCAACGTGACGGCGGATCAGGGGCGCGACGTGCTGGAGATCCTCCGATGACCGGCAAGGGCGAGGCAGCACGATCGTGACCAGTCAGGTCGACGTCAAACACTGGCACGAGATGATCGCCAACCCGACGGTCGCTGACGCCATTCTTGACCGCCTCGTGCACAACGCCCACCGGCTCAATCTCGCCGGCGACAGCCTGCGCAAAGGCGCCGCCAAACGCGCCGGACTTGACGAGAATCTCGCGGCGTGAGTCCCTAAGCCCGTCGATGGGTGGCACTGTCCGGCTTCGTCGTATCGCTGTCCGGCTTCAATCGTATTCGCTGTCCGCAATCGCCGTAATCCGCATCTTGAGCAGTTGCAGATCATCGCGGGCACGTTGAAAAGCCGCCGCCGGTTCTTGACCGATCTTACGCTCGAACCGCCCTCGAAAAGCCAGCGTGCCGGTTCGAGCAAAAAGAAAGACGATGAGGCCGAGTTTGTGACCATCTCGACGGTGCACTCGGCGAAAGGCCTCGAATGGCCCGCCGTCTACGTTCTCAGTGTCGTTGAGGGCGGGCTGCCGTCGTCGCGAGCTGAGGGCGAGGCACAGATCAAAGAGGAACGCCGCTTGCTCTATGTCGCCATGACCCGCGCGAAACGTCGCCTGACGCTCGTGGTGCCGCTTCAAAAGCCGGGCTTCGGGAACGGGAGTTACAACGGCGACATCGCCATGGTCGGTCGCTCACGCTTTGTGCCCGATGCGATTTGCTCACACTTCGAACTGTCAGCCTGGCGTTCGCAGATCGACGACGACAAAGAGTGGAGTGAGCGCGGCACTGCGATGCCTACCGAGATCGAGGCCTGTATTCGCAAGCGGTGGGGCGCGGCGTATTCGCGTTGCTGCGCAGAGGGTGGCGGTTCGTTGTCGGCGCCGTCATCGCAAGTTGAGGCGCCGACACCGATAGTGCGCTACCCATAATCTACACTATCAGCAACAAAGTAGATTGCTGGAGTTGAACATGGGCGCATTGTTGTTGGTTGCGGGGGCGTGCAACCAGCTTGATTTGCAGCTTCAGGAATTAATGCGAACCCGCTGTCTGTAATCAAATTCGACTGGTTGCCTTCCGCATTCCTCAGCCGGCGCCGCCTTCAAAATACATAACGCCAGAGCAATCGAACTGCCTTGACCCATGGTGGGAGCAGATCGTTGACACCCATCGGCATGTCGACGCTGGCGGGGCCGTTGACACAGATTACCTGGGCTATAGCAAGCCGCAAGCTGGCGAGCTGCGTGCAACATTGATCGGCCCCGATCGCTCACTGCAATTGCAGTGATATCGATACTCGAAATGTCGGATGCCAACCTCACGACTATCCTCGGGCAGCGGTGAGCACGCGACTTGGACGCGTTTGCAACGGAAAATAAAAACCGAGCCGCCGTAGGGATCGAGTTTCAGCGTGCCCTCGATCTGGGCACACAATCCGTCGAAGCCGCGACGCATGTCAGAGACACCGCACGCGACGTAAATCCGCGTCGCCGAAGGCAGCCCCATCATGAGCGGCGATCCAAGCTCGCGAGAATGGTGCGCAGCGCGCTTGAAGCGTCGTCGTCGTCAACACGCAGCACAGTGCCATCGCGTAACGTCAGTTCGATGCGCCCGCGCGGCGGTTCCGGTGACGCCGCCGGGTCACCTATCGCATCGACGACTGCGCTTCGATGAGCCTCGATTGCCGTCAATGCGGCGTTGGTGTCGGCAACAACCCGCACCTGATGGAAGCCGCCAAGCAATCCGGCCAGTGCTTGCTTGCGCCACTCATAAATTAGACTCGGTGAAATCTCGTTGCGCTTCGCCACATCAACGATGAGCGCGCCCTTGGCCAGCGATTCCTGGACGATGCGCAGTCGGTCTTCGCGCGACCACTTGCGTCGGCGCTCGACGCCGATGCGAATATCAATCCGCTTTTGGCGTCCACGCTTAAAACCCTCGCCGTCACTGCCATCCATGTCGTGGTGCCCTCTCTCCGAACACCACAAACATATCACCGCCCGCCCGCGCCCGCGCGCCGAAGCGTGGTGGAGACTGGCTTACGCTTACGGACGATCGTCGGTGGCTAGGTCTTCTATTTGCGTTCAAATTGCGAGAATTCTGGTTAACTATCTGTCTATAAACAAAATTTATACTCCCGCATCCTCGTTCATCAGCGGTCAGTGCAATCCTTTCCGGCACCCCTAACCGCTCGCACGGCCAGCTGCGGATGGGTCTTGAGGATGGCAGCGGTCAGACATGGCGTTTTATAGCGGGCAAGCAGCGAGCGACGCGAGGTTGGTGGGTCGCCCGCGACCGAGGTCGGCACTATGGGCCATGCCATTGCGATGCTTCAGGATCGACCCAGGCGGCTTGAGCCCATACTCTCACGGCGGGTTACTCGTCAGCCGTTTTGACGAACGGAAATGACCAGCGTGTGAGGATCGACTCGAGATAGGTGACGTCAAATCCAAGATCACGATGCCACTTGAGAATGACGTGATCGTTATCGTCTTTGCGTGCGATCGAACCGCGAAGACCGATGCGATCGGCCTTGAGTGCAAACTCTTTGCAATCATCTGCGGTTTGGAAACGGTAGCAGGCGTAGCCGCTTACTGAAAAGTCTTGCCGTGTCTGCGTGTCGGTCGCCTGCGCCGATGGTGCGATCTCGCATGGAGGCGTGTGCAGGGTCAGACGGTGCAGGCTCGCGAGATAAGTATCAAAGGCAACACGCAAGATGCCGGTGCGATTGGCACTGACTTTTGTCCTTGGCAAGATGCCCTGGGACAGCAAACGATCGACCTGTCTGAGGCTCAACATCAGTCGGGTCGAGGCCTCCTGGCGCGATACAAAATCTGGTGAGACCGTCCGGTGTTTGCCCATGAGGCTGTGTTTGACGGACTTCCGGAGACACGGTCAAGCCAAGAGGCCTCGCCAACTCCGCGATGACTGCACTTACCAACAAGAAGTATAGTGAGGTGCTGCGGTGCGCGCGCTTAAGGACGTGTCGGGGCAAGAGTTACATTTTCAACGCGCGTGCCGATTTGATCAGTTTTTGCGAAATCGTATAGGTCGCGCGGACGGTGCCTGTTTCAGAGCCTACGATCGTCACCGCCACCAACCCGAGCTTTTCCAGTCGAGTCATCGCAATTTTCACATTGTTGGGATGCGCTTCAGAGCGCGTCGCGATTTCCGTTTTCGTCGTCGGCTCGCCGTCGAGCTGCATCAGTGCCAGGCGGCTGAGATAGCCATAGAGGCTATTCTTGGCGGATGTCGAATGTCCGGCGCCGGGATCATTGATGACCTGCAGTGCCCGATAACAGATCGCGCGAAAGTCGTCCGCGTCCAGACTGTGCATAACTCTGGACGGCGCTATCTTGGAATCACTCACCAATCTATTGGTAAGTGATGAGTGCGATTTGCTTTTCTTCGGCTTCGAGGTCTTCATGCGGTCCCCCCGTAAATCTTTGTCCATTGTCGGCATGTCTTCTTCAGCGGTGGCGGCGGCGGCGTACGGATGTGCACGGCGCTGCTGCGTTAGTCTAATCCGGTTTCTCGGCGAGTGTAACAGAGTGTCAGGCACCAACCCAAAAGAAGAGGAACAAATTAGGCCGTAGGAGGACGTTTGCCTGCGACACGAAGGTAGACGCGCGCCGGCGAAGGGGCCGTCAGTCCAGAAGCTGCTGGCCGCACTACGGAACCGAACGTTTTCAGTGCGGTTCGCCGCACAACGCCGAAGGATTTCAGATATGCCGATCTTCGAGGCGCTGGCCACCGCTTGCGCGCCAGCGGTGGCGCTCAACCTTTTGGCGGCTATTGCGATGATTGAAAGCGGGGTGAGCCCACTTACCATACGTGATGGGTCTCGCCTTATACCTGTATCGTCGTCGGGCGAGGGCGTCGCCATCGCCGTCGGCGCAGCGGATCAGGGACGCGACCCGGGGATCGGCTTGATGGGGCTGACGGCGGGGCGCTTGCAGAAAGCCGGAGTCGGCATGGCAGACGGGCTCGATGCCTGTGTTTCGCTCGCTGCTGCGCAAACCTTGATCAAGCAGGCGCACGTCGAGGCCGACAAGCGGGGCATCGATCAGCTTTTGTGGGATCGCGTGGCCATCCGAGATTGGTGGCGACCGGATGACCGTTTCGTCAGTGGTGCCGCCTATGAGGCAGCGGTGACTGCGGAGCGATCGAAGGTGGATACGATTGCGAAACTGTCTCTCAAGGGCAGTTTGCCCGCACCGGAGCCTGCGACAGTGCCCAATGCGAGGTCCACTGGTCCGGCCTCCGCGTCCAAGAGCACAGTGACTGCAGGAGAACAACGGGCGCCCCTCGAGGTGCTACATCGTGCGCCGGCGCCAAATCCAACTGCTGTCGAGCCACCGCGGTGGGACGTGTTTGCGCGTGCAAAGGCGAGTGGCGTTGTCATTTTCAGCAAATAACGGAGACGATCGTGTTTAGAGATATCAGACCGCTAGGCCTCACCTTTGCAGCGCTGTTTGCTTTCTTCGTCCTGTTCCCGGACGTGGCGCATGCCGCCGGTGGCTTCGACAAAATAACCGCTGTGCTCACCAGTCTGACGCAAACGATCATCGGTCCGCTCGGCAAAGCCATCTGCGTCCTTGGCATCGTGGCGGTGGGACTGATGTGGGTGTTCGGTCAAATGGACCCCAAGCGCGCCTTGCTCGTGGTCATTGGCATCGGCGTCATTTTCGGTGCCAACGAGATCGCCGCAGCGCTGACGGGAATCTGATGGATCAAGAGGCTCGAGAAAACCACAGCGTCTGCTTTCTCGCCTGCACCCGGCCGGTTTTGTACATGGGAGTGACGATGGAGGCGTTCGGCTTGAACGTGGGGCTCACCATGATTTGTTATGTGGTGACCTCGTCCTGGAAGGTGATCGCTGCCGGCGCGATTATCCACTACGCGTTTCGATTTTTGCTTTGGCAGGACCACAACCGGTTCCGGGTCCTGCAGGGTTGGCTTGAGACGGGTGGCCTGCAACGCAACAAAGCCCACTGGGGTGGGTCCTCTGTATCCCCTTTGCGTCATGGTGTCAGCTATACAGCATCGGATCTCGATCATGTTTGACCGCGAAGCAATGGCGAAACGAGATGTGCTGGGCTCCCGGCACATCCCGTACATCCGACACGTCGATGGCGAAACCGTCGCCCTCGCCGGTGGCGAACTGCTCTCCATCATCGAACTCGAAGGTCTTCCGTTCGAGGCCGTCGACATGGACGATATCAATGCGCACGATCACGGTTTGAATGCGTTGTGGCTGAACCTCGCCGACGACGCCGTCATGCTGTGGAGCCTGACTATCCGCCGTCGCGTGTCCGAGTATCCGATGGGCTCGTTCGGCAGCCCCTTCGCCCAGCGTCTGGACGATCGCTATCGCGAACGCCTCAACCAAACCGAACTCTATCGCAATCGCTTGTTCCTGGCGATTGTGCGCGCGCCTGACGTGAGCCCGGCGTCCCATTGGCTGAGCTCGCTGGTTGGCTCAATGACGTCCAGCGAGGCCGTCGGTTTCGCGGGCCGCGAAGAGCTGCTGAGCAAGCACAAAGAGACCATGTTGGGTGTGGCGGCCGGTTTGTCCCGCGTCGGCGCGCGCGTTCTCGGGTTGG
>JANLYD010000109.1:0-5373 GCA_031365465.1 Hyphomicrobiaceae bacterium | reverse complement strand
ACAATTGCCGCTGACGCAGGGGTACGAGATAAAATCCAGTCGCTTCCATCGGTTTACCAGTTTTTTATGGTGTACCAGCGTTTGTTTGGGCTGTGCTCGCGATATATTTTCGTATTGGCCGCGCTGGCGGCCATGACGGAGTTGAGTGGCCGCCTGCGCGGCCATGACGGAGTTTGGCGAGCGTTGCGAAAAATCCATCCGTTCGATGCAGCATACTTGCGGAACAGCGCATCAGCGACGATGCGGTGATTGCAGGCGCAGAGCGGCACCCTGAAACCTACCTATCGGGACGCCGCGATCTGTGAGTTACTTCACCGCCTGCACCAGCTTGGCGATTTTTTCGGCGTGGGGTCCGAGGTCCTTGCTGAGTTTTTCGAGCATCGGCGCAGATGCCTTCATCAGGCTGGCGCGATCCACGTCCTTGACCAGCTTCACGCCGATGGAGGACAGCTTGACCTGCGACTGTGCCTCGAGTTCGAGCGCCTTGCCGGGCTCGATCTTGCCGACTTCGTCGGCTGCGCCTTGCACCCAGCCCTTCTGTTCGGGTGTCAGGCTGGCCCACAGCTTGTCGCTCACCCAGACCAAGCTGTTGTTGGCTTCGTGACCGGTCATCGAGAGAACCGGCGCGACTTCGTAATGCTTGTTGACGAGGAACACGTTGACGCTGTTTTCGGCGGCTTCGACGACGCCGGTCTGCAACGAGGTGTAGACGCTGCCGAATGGCATGTGAACGGTCTGCGCGCCATAGACGGGGAAGGTCGCATCCTCGGTGGCGGTGGCCTGAACGCGGATCTTGAGCCCCTTCATGTCGTCGACGCTTTTGATTTCCTTTTTGGAGTAGATGTGGCGGAAGCCGAGCGTCGCCAACGAGAGCGCGTGCAGGCCCTGAGTGGTGTCGTCGATCATGAAACGAACGGCCTTGGACACTTCAGGATCGGCCAACGCCTTGATCAGATGTGCGTCGTCGCGGAACAGGAAGTGAAGCGAGAAGACACCGGCCTGGGGCGAGATAGTCGCGGTGTTGGCTGTCGAGGTGATGCCGAAGTCGAGGTCGCCCGATTTCAGCAGCTGAAGAACCTGCGGCTCCTGGCCGAGTTGAGCGCCGGGATATTGGTCGATGGCCATGGTGCCTTTCGACAGTTCGGCAAGCTTGGCCGAGAAGACATCACCAGCGACGCCGTAACCGGTGGCTTTTGGCTGATCGTAGGCGAACCGATAACGCTTGGCTTGCGCGAGTGCATCGCCGGTCAGCAAGGTCGTCAAGGCAATTGCAGTTGCGAGCGTAGCGAATACGCCGCCAATTCCGATGGTCCGTTTCATGGGTTCCCTCCTCGTTGCGTTTGTTTTTTTCTATAGGCTAGCATCGCGATGCCAACTGACAAGACATATTCTGTGCAGAGGCCGCGACGGTGGGACGTGAACGGCCGATTACATGCCGGCAAAGGTGACGATCGTGGCGCCGTAGAGTTGGAAGCTACGACGGGTGGGGACCCGGCTTATCCGCAGACCGATCAGTTTTGCTGCACGATCGGCGGCACGCATGGATCTCTGACGGGGCCGAAATTCGAGGTGTGGTCGAACGCCGGCACGCGCTCGTGGTTCGAGCCGTTTACGGTGGAGCGCACGTACGCGGTGTGGCGGATCCATTGCGGCTGCAGATCCAGCACTTCGGACGCGTCATCCGGGGCGAGGAGCAGCCGTTGGTGTCGGGGCGCGAGGGATTGCAGACGCTGCGCGTGATCGACGCCATCAAACGCGCGGCACGAGGGGGCGGGACTGTAGGAATCGAAGGGGTGTGACCGTTGTGCGGCTTGGGTTAGGACCCATCATGCTTGCTTGAGTGGCCACTTGCGCGGCCCCGGCCACTTCCGACGGCGCTTAGACGGCGGCCTTGGTCTGCTTGGGCGTAAAGCGTCGCATCATCTCGATTTCGCGTTGGATCTCGTCGAGCACGCGCTTGGTGGCGTTTTCGCCGCGCGCGATCATTTCGTCGGCGCGGTGGAAATCGAACAGGCTGAGGTCGCCGACGCGAGGCGCGATGACGGCGTCCGGCGGATCACCGGCCATGCGCGAGCGGGCAATGCGATCCTGCACGATGTTGAAGGCTTCTGTCATGACCGTCGAAATGCCGGGGCCGCTGTCGGAGGGCCCGAAAAACTGGCGTTGCAGCATTTTTTTGAGAGCGCGGCCGTTGCGGGTCAAGATGCTGCTGGCGTCACCCACGGCGTCGACGACGGCGGTGGCGGTGACAGCCGCAGCGATCGCGTCGTCGTCACGATGGTCCGACATGATCGGGGCCATGGACCCGCGACCGCTGAGATCGGCGTTGATGTTGACGGCGATGACATAGCGCGCGCCCAGCGCACGGCAGACGGAAACGGGGATGGGATTAACCAGCGCGCCGTCGAACAGCCAGCGGCCATTGATTTCGACGGGCTTGAAGATACCCGGCAGGGCGTAGGAGGCGCGCATGGCATCGACCAGCTTGCCGCGCGACAGCCAGACTTCGTGGCCGGTGCCAATCTCGGTGGCGACGGCCACATAGCGGCGAGGCAACTTCTCGATGCTGAGGTCGCGCAGCTTGACATCGAGGCGGTCATTGAGGCGCTGACCAGTGATCAGACCGGAGCCGGCAAAATTGAAATCAAGGTAACCCAAGACTTTACGGCGGGTGAGGGATCGGGCGAAATCTTCGAGTTCGTCGAGTTCATTGGCCACGTAGCAACCGCCAACCACCGAGCCAATGGACGTGCCGACAACGATGTCGGGGACGATGCCGGCAGCTTCGAGGGTGCGCAGGACGCCTATGTGCGCCCAGCCCCGTGCGACGCCCCCACCCAACGCCAGGCCGATTTTGAACTCACCCATCTCGATACGTCCCGCAACGATCCCCGGAAGTCGACGACTTTGCAAACTGTCTCACGTCGGATCGGCCGTCTGCGGCCTGTCCGTAAAAGGCTGAACTCCGCAGGCGGCGATCCGGCTCCGCTCCCGCAGTGCAAACTTTGTACCGATGCCCGTTCGACCGTTCAGACATGGTGTCACGGGCTGCTTAACAGATGGCTAGCACAGGTGCGTCAACGCGTAACCGGACGCAGGAAGACCTCTCCCGTGCCGGCATTTGTGTGCAGCGATCGATAGAAACAATCGACGGCGCCGGTGTGACACACGACGCCGGCCCCCCGCACGGTTGCCCGCACAAGCAATGCATCCTGGTCGCAATCTGTACGAATTTCGACCACGTCGAGAACGTTGCCGCTCTCCTCACCCTTGCGCCACAGCTTATTGCGGGAACGTGACCAGAAATGGGCTACCTGATGTTGCAGCGTGAGTGCGAGTGCCTCGGCATTCATCCAGGCCACCATGAGGACGGCGCCGGAGTTCGCGTCGGTGACAACAGCGGCGATCAGGCCATTGGCGTCGAAAGCTGGCTGGAAGACGGCGCCGGCTTCGATTTCGGCCGTGTTGCCGCGCGCTGCGAAAAGGGCTGGTGACGAGGCCATCGAAGGCTTACTTTCGTTGAGTTGGGGCCAATTCACCGGCACAGTCCGGCCACCTCGGCGGGGTTGAAATTCCGGCCGTCACGCCGACATGAACTGCATCGTCATTTGCCACGTCCAGGATAGCGCCAGATGTCATATGGTGCCGGACGAGAGCAAATCAAAAGCGACTGAGTGCTGCACCGCCCATAGCAAGCCGAAGCGAGCCAAAGGACATTTGCGTGGCCAACCTCGACGACATCTATAGCGACCGCATTCTCGAACTGGCAGGCGGCATTTCACACATCGGCCGCTTGGCCGAGCCGCACGGGACCGCGGTGGCGCATTCCAAACTGTGCGGGTCCACCGTTACGGTCGATCTGCGCATGGCCGATGGTAAAGTGGCAGAATTCGGGCAGATCGTGAAGGCGTGCCTCCTCGGTCAATCGGCATGCGCGGTGATGGGGCGGGAGATCGTTGGCTCGGAACCACAGGAGTTGCGAGCGGTCGGGCGACAGATGCGCGCGATGCTGAAAGCCGGCGGGCCAGCGCCGAGCGGTCGTTGGTCTGATCTGGGCGTGCTTGAACCGGTGCGCACCTACAAGGGCCGGCATGCATCGGTGCTGTTGATTTTCGACGCGGTCGAGACGGCACTGGCCATGGCCGAGGCCAAAGCTGGCGAGACGGCTGCAAGCGGCGAGCGTATTCCGATGGCGGCAGTTCGACCATGATGGGCCAAGTTACACGGTGGATCGCCCAGGGGCCGATCCACGCTTACCGCTGGACTTTGAAGCCGCTGATCGGGGCGGAATGCCGGCATTTGCCGACGTGTTCTGAGTATGGACTGAAGAGCATCGAAATCAACGGCGCGTGGCGCGGGCTCTGGTTGACGCTCTCGCGGGTCGTCAGATGCCGCCCAGGCGGAACATCCGGCTACGATGCGGTGCCCGATATACGCTCAAGCCGGCATCGGATAGCGCCATGGCGTTACGGACGATGGACATGAAGAGCCCAACAAAAAAACCCCGGCCTTGTATCAGCCGGGGGTCAAGACCGAGCGCTTTAATGGGGGGATCGAGGCGCCGGTTCTCCAACCGTACAATGAATAATCTGCGTACGCGACAAGTTCAGACGGATTGCGCTTCGGCGAATGTCAGATTTGAAGCGATTGTTGTGGATAACCTGCCAACGGCACTGTCATTGCAATCTAAACGGGAGTATATTTCCGATGCTCGGAACCGTGCCACGCGCTGACGCCACGACGTCCAGTTCAGAGATGTCCAGTTCAGAGATGTCCAGTTCAGAGGCGTCTATTTCAGAGGCGTCCAGACCGGAGACTGGGCATCGATCGTCTCGAGCGCCATTTCTGCCTTCCGATATTCGGACGCTGATGTCGGCTCAGCTGGCCGGGCAAGCGGTGCGGCTCGGGTGGTATTGGGGCCTCAGCCGGTTGATCGACAGGCAGACCAAAGCCGCTGGGCTGGCCTCAAGCTACAAGCCGAAACGACCGGTGCCTAAGTTTCAAGAGTTGCTGGCAGAGCTCGGCCGGCTGTTGCTCGACGACGCCAAGGCCGTGCGCGACGGGCGCTATCCGCCAATGCCGGAAGGCGGCGATACCCCGGCACATTATCTCAAGCGCGTGCGAGACATGCTGGCTGACGTACCGGTGGCGGCACGACGGCGCGCGGCTGAAGAGACCGAGAGCGCGCGCGCGGTAGCGCTGCCGGACGGGCAGGTGCTGCCGGAGTAGTCTGCGCAAGATTTCCATTTTCAGACCGGTGGGTATCTGTCCGACCACTCGGCGCGACTCTACGATGTGCAGGTCGAGACGCTGTTCATGGGCGCTGCCGGAGCCATGCGGCGGCGAGCGCTCGGCGCCGTTGCCGATGCGGTG
>JANLYD010000015.1:0-21700 GCA_031365465.1 Hyphomicrobiaceae bacterium | reverse complement strand
GCAATTTACCTACTAGTTGACAACTTACCTACTAGACGGTATGTGTATTAGAAGATTTGCGATTGGAACGGGCCGCTTTGCGGAATCCAAGTGTCCCGTCGGCTGTTCAAGTTCAAGGAGAGCGGCATGTCCTGCGGTCTCGCCACACTCAGCCAACAACATCTGCGCAAAGCCATGTCGGTGACGCAAATCCTCGCCGAACAGAGCGTCGATGGTCAGACGTTCGTACACGGTGCGCTTGAACAGCTGACGGGTATCGTCGCTTCCGATCTGACGACGTTGAGCGTGTGTGATCTGTCGCGCGGCACGCGCCGCGTCTTCGGCCGGCAGGGCGAGGCGCTGTCGGACGGCGACAGGCTCGCATTCGATCGGCATTTCCGCGAACACCCGCTGGTGCGCTACCATGGCGACAACCCTGATGGCAGGACGCAGCGCATTTCCGATTGCCAGAACCGGCGCGCATTCGAGAACTCGTCGCTATTTGACGACTATTATCGCCGGATCGGCATCCGTCACGTGATGGCGATGCCGCTCAGAATCGGCAACGATACGGTCATCAGCGTCGTCTTCAACCGCCAGCGCACGGATTTCACGGACGTCGAACGGGATTTGCTCGATGCAGTTCGGCCCCTGCTCGGCGCACTCTACCGCAATCTTGTTGCCCGCGAGGATGCCAGTCTGGGGCTCGCGTGCCTGAGCAAAGTTGCGGCAGACGCTGGCTGGCATGCGATCGCGATTGCGGACGGAGTGCGGATCGTCGCAGCGCCGACACTTGCCTGCCAGTTGCTCACCCGCTTCTTCCCGGAATCCAGAGCCTGTGATGGCGCCCGGCTTCCCAGCGCGCTGACGGACTGGCTCGTCCGCAGCCGCCACTGGGGGCTCGAACTGTTGGCGATGCCGCTTGGCCGCCACTTCACGAAGATCCGGCTCGGTATGCGACTGACGGGACATTTTCTGGCCGGCGGATCAGCCCCCGGCACCGGCACACTGATGCTTCGCGCGGAACGCGTCGGGATCAGCGCCGATCACCTCGGCGGGGTGTCAGCGAGGGTGCCTTTGACCCAGCGAGAACGCGAAGTCCTGGCGCTGGTCGCGGCGGGCAAAACCAATGCCGATATCGCACGGTTGCTGTCGATCAGCACCCGCACCGTGCAAAAACATCTCGAACGCGTCTTCGACAAGCTCGGTGTCGACACAAGGACGGCGGCTGCGATGGTTGCTCTATGCAGTGTCGAGGCCCCTAGCAACTGATTGCTGTTCGCGGAGGGTCGCGGAGACGGTAACGGTCCAGATCGGACGGCTCCAGCACTAGGAGCCTGTCCCGATAGTCTGTTGCATATGGCAGGCGAGTCCGATTCTGATTTATAACATGAGCAAACATTTCCGCCTTTGGAAGATCGATCAGCCGCAGCTGTTGCCGGCTGACGTTTCGGAGTACGTGCCGAAGCGGCATCTGGCCCGATTCATCGTGGCGCTGGTGCGCGAGAACCTCGATCTCACGGAGTTCGAAGCGTCGTATCCGAGCGTGCTCGGCCAGCCTCCGTTCGATCCGCGCCGGATGGTTGAGCTGTTGCTGACGCTGGACGCTCTGTCGATTGCGCAACTGTAACGTGATCGTGCAGCCATAGGGCTTGCCCGTCTTCGACAGGACGAGAATGCGTTCGACGAATTGAAGAACCAATGGGGCCCCATGCCGAAGGGCATGTCTTCGACATGACGGCGGGTTCACAACCAAGGACCTCGCGCGCTGCCGCTTGTCCGCGCGCATGGTTGCGCTGGTCTACAACTGGTGGAACATCTTTGTCCGCCTCGCCGAGCCCGACAAACATCTTGAAGCCATCGCCAGCCGGCCGCTGCTGCTGGCCGCCATCGGTGAGCGCACGCGGCACGGCCGTCAGACGGCACTGCGGATCACGTCGACACACGCACGTGCCGGATGGGCCGGACGCGTGCTGACCTGTGTCGCTAAGTTCCTGCGTGGGCTGACGGAGTGTGCGGGGCAGTTGACGGCGGACCAGCGATGGGCCCGAATCCTGGCTCACGCGTCAGAACCCTGCTCGGCGGTCGCCAACTGCGTGCGCCGCTGCGCCTGATGGCCCCGGCCTGACACCGGATCAGCGCACCGCAGAGTTGAAATGCAGCCTCGAAGGCGGGAAGCTCGGGAATCCAATTGCTTTTTTTTGGGATTAACTTGCTTTCACGTTGACGCGTTGGACGTGACCGGCTCGCGTGGATCAATTGCCCGATATCCATCGAGGCAACTTGACGGAGTGAACGAGCGCATCTCTTCAGTTGCCTCGCTTCGTAGCCCGGGTCCTTGGCCAGCGCGCACGAAAGGCCGGTTGCGCAGTCTGGTAACCAGGCTACGCCGGCATGCGCGATCAAAAGTCGTCGCACACGACTCAGGGTCGCTTGAACGTCCGCTGAAGGAGTAGGCAGGGGCCAATAACCGTTTGCTTATTTCGGCAATCACGCGCCGCCGCGAAAACAGGAATAGCCCCAGGGCGTGCATTTGAAGGGAAGATGATAGTGAGCGGCGGGATCGGCGATGCCGAACCTGAACGTGACGACGTCGAGGAATGGGATTTCGGGCAGGACGACCGCCTGCCCGCGGAAATACGCTCCGAGATCGAAAACCGCCTCGTAAAATCCGGGGTCGAGGGTCCCGCGGATCGCCGGGTCGTCAAGCGTTCCTTCAGGGCCTACAACGCCTCCTGCTATCTGGTATCGGGTACCGTCATCGTCAACTTTGAATACCGCAACAGGCATTCCGGCGGCAACAATCCCGCGCGAGACATCGACGACATGGATCGAAAAACCGGGAATTGATGCCTCCATCTCGTTCAGCGCAGCTGGCGGGTCAGTCCGGCGAGCCGCTCAGCGACGATCATCAAGAGCAGCGTCACAATGACGATCAGACCGGATGCAGCGGCCGTCCGAACGTCGAGATTGGTCTCGATCTGCTGCCACAGATGGATCGGCAGTACCTCAGTGCGCTCGTCGGCTAGGAACAGTGATACCGGCACGTTGTCGAAAGACGCCATGAAGGCGAGGAACCCGCCGGCGCCGGCGCCGCGCGCGATCAGCGGCAGCGTCACCCGGCGAAACGTCATCCACGGTCCCGCGCCGAGGCTCGTCGAGGCGTCGAGGAGCGCCGGATCGAGCTGAGACAGGGCCGCCAGCGTGGTGCGGAGTACGAACGGTACGCAGACAACGACGTGCGCAAGCACCAGGAACGCCAGATTGGGGCGGAACCCGAGCTTGTAGATGAAGATCAGCGATGCGAAACCGAAGGCGAGCGCGGGTAGCACCAGGGGCGACATGAACATGACATCCGCGCCGCGCATCCATTTCGACGTGCTGCGCGCAATGGCGAGCGAAGCGGCGGTGCCGAGCACCACAGAAATCAAGGTCGTCCAGACTGCCACCTGAAGACTGTTCAACGCCGCGCGCTGCATCTGATCGGCGTCGAACAGCGCTGCGTACCAACGCAACGACAACCCGGACGGCGGGAACCGGAGCGATGCCGAATTCGTGAACGAGGTCAGGATGACGATGATACTCGGCGCAAGCAGGAAGACGGCGGCGATAACCGTCAGCGCCGTGAATAGGACCCGGAGCGAGGCGGCGTCCCAGTCGGTGCCACGATTGCGGCGTGAGGTTTCAGGCATCGACATGGGCGCGGCTGATCCCAGCGAGCAGGTTGAGGACATAAACGACGGCCAGAACGGCAAGCATGAAGATCACCGAGATGGCAGCGGCGAACGGCCATTTGTTGGCGCCAACTGCCTGACTGTAGATGTGCAACGGCATGTAGATCAGCCGCGCCCCGCCGATCAGCGTTTGCGTCACGAAGGCGGTGACGCACGCTGAATAAGTGAGGATGCAGCCGGCGATCACGCCCGGCAGCGACAAAGGAATGGTTACCCTCCAGAGTGTGCGCCATTCGCCGGCCCCGAGTGCGCGCGAGGCATCAAGCAAATTCGGGTCGATCTTGGACATCACTGTCAGGATGGGCAGCACCATCAGCGGCATTTGCACCTGAGCCAGCACCATAACAACGCCGGTCTCAGTGAACAGCAGATTCAATGGCTCGTCGGTTAGATGCAAGCCAAGTGCGATCTGATTGAGCACGCCATGCCGACCAAGGATGACGATCCAGGAGAACGTACGCACGACGACGCTGGTCATGATCGGCAGAACCACGATGAACAGCAGAATTGATTGCCAGCGCGGGCTCGCACGCGCCGATACCCAGGCGATCGGATAGCCGAATGCCAAGCATAGCAACGTTGATTTGACGCCAAGCATGACAGTGTCGAAAAGGATCGAATAGTTGAACCGATCGGTAAGAAACCTTGCGTAGTTACCAATGGTCAGCGTTTTCATCTCGGGCTCGCCAGAAAGCGATAGCCCGAGAAGAACGCACAACGGTGCCATGAAGAACGCGGCGAACAGTGCCGCCAGTGGAAGCGCGAGCTTGGACTGGGTGGGCTGCACCGGGCGCTGTCCTCCAGGTCAGAGTTTGATGTCGCGGTTGAACTGCTCGATCAGTGCGCCACGCTTGGGATTGAGTTTCGCCCAGTCGAACGAGCGGACCTTGGCGAGTTCGGCGTGGGTCTTGGCGATCGATTGCGTGATGGCACCCTCGAGAGGAACCTTGCTGTTGGTCGGGATCACATCATATGGCGCCTTCAACATGGCCGCTTGCACGATTGGATCGAGGTGCGTGTCGATGTAAGTCACGGCAAGATCCGGCTCGGTTGCGCCGACCACGATGTGCATACTCGTGTGCCAGCCGACCGGGCCGCTGTCAGGAATCGACAATTCGACCGGCACGTCTTTGCCCTTCAGCGTCTGGACGAAGTTGAAGTTATAGGGCGCGATATCGACCTGCTCCTGCTGCCAGAGCGTGGCGTAAGCTCCGAGGTTGGCGCCGATCGCGCCGACGTTCGGCAACAGCTCGCGCAGCGCCTTGAACGCCGGCTCGAAGTTCTCCTCGGTGCCGCCGCGCAACCGGTTGATTTCGGCGAGGAATGCAATGCCGAGCTGGCTGTTGAGGGCGGTCAGGCCGACGCGGCCTTTGTACTGCGGGTCCCAGAGTGCGTCCCAGCTCTTCGGGGGGGTCTTGATCTTCTTCGGATTGTAGCCGATGCCGATGATCTGCATCGATATGCGCGGCCCCCATTTGTCTTGGAAGTCTGGCAGAAGGTCATTGTAGTTGGGCGACTTCGCTGCCGGGTATTCGACGATCAGTCCTTGGCTAACCGCGTCAAGCACTTGCGGGCTGTCAAGCAGTGCGACATCGAACGGCGGCCTGCCGCCCTTCGCCGCGACGAGACGCGAGATCTGATCAGCGCCAAGGATAATCGATTGGGTGGCGGACGCGCCGCTGCGCTTCGCAAATGCCGGCAGCAGCAAAGCGCGATGCGCCTCGTTCCAGGTGCCGGGAAATGTCGCGGCGACGAGTGTTTTGGCCTGGGCGCTGCTTGAACGGGGCCACAGCGATGCCGCGCCGAGTGCGGCGCTTCCCGCTAATACGTGCCGGCGGTTGAAGTGCGTGAACATGGTCTGTTCCCCTCGAAAGTTTGAACGATGATTTATGCGGCAAAGACGCGGCAAGACTCTGCTGATGATGGCGCGACGCCGACCGTACCGCCCGGTTCAAGCGTCATGATTGATGTGTCGCGGACCAGAATGACCTTGACCGCCCGTCCGCCAGCGATTTCGATATCGTAAACGATTTGTGAACCAAGCGGCAGGACAGTTTTGATCACACCTGTGCAGCTGCCGGCGGTTCCGGTCTTGACGAGCCGCAATTGTTCTGGCCGGATAGCGACGACCACCTTGGTGCCAACGGCGAGCCCTCCGATCGTCGGCGCCGTCAGAACCTCGCCGCCGTCGAGCCGGACACGGCACTGCTGCGCTCCGGTTTCGATCAATTCGCCGGCCAGCAGGTTGGTCGTCCCGACAAACTGGTTGACGAATAAGGTCGCTGGTCGATCGTAAATCTCGGTCGGCGCCGCGACCTGCTCGATGCCGCCTTTGTTCATCACAGCAATCCGGTCTGCCATCGACAGAGCCTCCTCCTGATCATGCGTGACGAGAATGGTCGTGATGCCGTAGTCGCGCTGCAACCGCTTCACTTCGATCTGCATGTCGAGGCGGAGATTCTTGTCGAGTGCTCCGAACGGCTCATCGAGCAGCAGGATTTTGGGATCGATGGCGAGGCAGCGGGCGAGCGCAATCCGCTGCTGTTGGCCGCCGGAAAGTTGGCGCGGCAGCCGATCCGCAAAGGCGCGCATGTGCACAAGGTCCAGCATCTCCTCGACGCGGACACCGATCCGGTCGCGCGGCCAGCGGCGGGCCTCAAGCCCATAGGCCACGTTCCGGCCCACGCTCATGTGGGGAAAAAGCGCGTAGTTCTGAAAGACAATGCCGACGCCGCGGTGGTTGGCGTTAAGATGATCGACGGGCGCGCCGTCGAACAACACGCGCCCTTCGGTCTGTCCAATGAAGCCCGCTATGATCCGAAGAAGGGTGGATTTGCCGCATCCGGACGGGCCAAGCAGCGCAACCATCTCGCCACCGGCGACCACCAGATCGATGTCTCGCACGGCGGTGAAGTCACCGAAGCGGTGGCTGATCTTGTCCAGTCGCAGCTCGTGTCCGCGATGGGCGGATTTTGCAATCGAGCTACTCGCCGCAGTCTTGGGTGAGCCTTCATCTATCAATTGATCGAGCCTCCCCCGCACGATGTGCCCGATCTGCTCGAGGGCCGCCACGAACTCGGCCTCCGGCGTGTTGCGGAGCCGACGTTCGAACTCTGACAAAACCGTATCGCGGCCTTCGTGAAGACGGAGTGCGACAATGCAGGGAAACTCAAACTTCGCGCGGTAACGGCGATTGAGTTCCGCGAGATGCTTGAGTTCGGCGGAACTCAATGCCGTGAAACCGAGTCGCACTTGCTCACCAGTGGACGCTTGCGTCAGCGTGCCAGCGACGGCCTCTTGCCCGGCAAGGTCGGGGTGAATCCTGATCAGCGCCAGTTGTTCGCCGTGCGGGGCCTGTTCAACACACCGCATCATCGCACGGTGAAGAACGGCTATCGATTCGAATGGGCGCACTTCACACGTTTGGTCAGCAACCCACGGCGACAACTCGAAAACGCCGCCTAGGACGGCGGTGAAATCGCTTCGGCTCGCTGCGTTAAGCGTGGAGATCGTAACTCTTGAATGCACCTTGCCCCACGATCGAATGTCCCATCAGGTGAGCCAACATCGTAATAAGAGCCGCGTCAATGACGAAATAAAGTGCTGCCATCTACATCAGATTGAGCAATTGCCCAGACGAGCATGCGCTCAACGCCGATGATGTTGATCACGCGCGTGATGTTGTACGTCAGCACACAGAGTGCCATCTCTGTGGCGACCCTGGGCAACGTTTTGCACAGGACGTGCGTCGCGCCCATGCGCATCTCCGGTGTGCCGAACGGATGCTCGACCGTCTCGCGCCGCGTGCGCATGGCATCCGGATGCGATCAAACGCACCTGCGCCAGAACAAGGCGGTCGTCTTCGCGATGCTAATTGAGGCCGCAGCGGAGACGCTGCGGACCATCGCCTTTAAACGCAAAATGCAGTCAACACCAAAAGTCAAACCATTCCCGAACTCTTCTCACTTGCCCCTCTCATCGCGTCGGCAATTGTGCTACCTATTTGATTGTTGAGCTGGTGGATAGGATCGTCGGCAAGGTGTGCGTATCGAGCGGTCGTTTGTGGTTGCGTGTGGCCAAGCAACTTGCTGATCATCGGCAATGACGCGCCAGACGCGGCCGCAAGACTGGCAAAGGTGTGACGCAAATCGTGAATGCGAACCCCATTGAGGCCGGCCAATGTGCGAATACGATACCAAGGTTTATGAATATTGACCAAGTGGCTCATCCCGATGTGGCCAACAATAACATATGGATTGCCATCAACACGTGGTGCGGCCTCAAGCAGTGCAATAACGGGCGCACTCAAACGCAATGGCTTCTTTCCGGTCTTGGAATCGGGCAGAAAAACAAGCGACCTCTGTAAGTCAACATACACCCAGCGCAACGTGAGAATTTCACTCAGACGCGCACCAGTGAGAATGAGAAGCCGCAACGCTAAAATTGCGAACAGTCCGGCACTCTCTTCGGCCTCCACTTGATCAAGGACCTGGCCCAACTGCCGAAGCTCATCCAAACTCAGAAATCTCTCTTGCTTGATCGCCCGGAATTTTTTGACCCCACGGCATGGATTGGAGTAATCAGGCCGGTGGCCAATGTCCTCGCACCAGGAACAGAGTTTTGATGTGACGGCGAGGGCATAATTCGCGGCGGCCGGAATGTGCGCGAGCTTGGCGTGGAATGATGCGATGTCGGATTTCGTGAGTTCAGCAATCTTACGCGAGCCGAACGCAGGTAAAATATAGAGCGGGAACAGATTTGCGTAGTCACCACGTGTCCGCTCCTTCAGCTTCGGGCCATACACGGCCAGAAATTGATCGGCGGCTTCACGTGTCGTCACTTTATCACGTATCAGTTGGCGCTGAAGGTGCGGATCGACGCCGCTAGTCTTACTGTGTCATTAAATTTCCGGATGTGCTATGTAGAAGATTCTTTGATTCGTTTTAAGCGAGGCGACCATGGATCTGCGCGCCGTTGACGGCGTGGCGTTGCGTTTTCATGCGTACATCGAACACCTGAGCGTGGCCGTCGGTCACGCCGACCGGCACGTGCCGCTTGCCGATTATTGCACCGGCCTGCTGCTGCCGGGCGAGAGAAAGAGCGTCGAGCCGATGGCGGCGCGTGTGGCGCCGGCCGAGGTTGGCGCAAAGCATCAATCGCTACACCACTTCGTCGCGAAGGCGCCGTGGGACGAAATGGAACTGCTGACATCCGTGCGCGCGTTCGTGCTGCCGATCATGGCGAAGACCGCGCCGGTCCGCGCCTGGATCATCGACGACACAGGCATGCCGAAGAAGGGCAAGCATTCGGTGGGCGTCGCACGTCAGTACTGCGGTGAGCTTGGCAAACAGGACAATTGCCAGGTCGCCGTGACGCTGTCGGTCGCGAGCGATCACGCGAGCCTGCCGATCGCATTGCAGCTCTATCTGCCTGAAGCCTGGGCCGATGATGAGGCACGACGCGAGAAAGCTGGTGTGCCCGACGAGATCAAGTTCGCCACCAAGCCGAGGATCGCATTGGACCAGATTGGTCGCGCCATCGATGACGGCGTGCCAAAAGGCGTGGCTTTAGCCGACGCTGGCTACGGCAACGACACAGCGTTTCGCACGGGTCTCACGCTGCTTGGTCTCGTCTATGCCGTCGGCGTGCAGGGCTCGACCGCTGTCTGGGCGCCGGGCACCGCACCACTGCCGAAGAAAAAATGGTCGGGCAAAGGGCGACCGACAACACGCCTGCAACGCGACGAGACGGCGAAACCGATATCGATCAAGGCGCTCGCGCAGAGCCTTCCGAAAAAAGCATGGAAGACAGTGGAGTGGCGCGAAGGCACGAGGGGCGCGCTGACGTCGCGATTTGCAGCACTGCGCGTGCGGCCTTCGCATCGCGATACACTGCGCGCCGAACCGCACGCGGAGGAATGGCTGCTGATCGAGTGGCCGGAGAGCGACGAAGAGCCGATGAAATACTGGCTGTCGACGCTGCCCGCCGACACGCCTATTGCTGTGCTCGTCGATACGGCTAAGCTCCGATGGCGGATCGAGCGCGACTTCCAGGACTTGAAGCAGGAGATCGGCCTCGACCACTACGAGGGTCGAGGTTGGCGCGGATTCCATCACCACGCGGCACTCTCGATCGCAGCTTATGGATTCCTCGTCGCAGAGAGGAGTCCCATTCCCCCCTCAGCCCCAATCATCCGCGCGCTCGCAGGCAAAATCCCAGCGACCGCGAAAGACAGGCGTCCGCGCGGCGCCGCTCAGGCCTGAGCGACACACACCCAACTCGATATCGACCATCCGAAAACTGATCGCCACCGCGCTTGCAATCCGCTTGCCGCGCTGTCCATGTTGTCTGCGAATACGCCATGAGCCGCACAAGCGTTCATGACACAGTAAGACTAGGACACTTGCGCGACGGGGAACAGCCTAAAGTGGTCAGTTGTAAAGTGGTCAGTTGGGTCGCGAGGACGATGTCAAGCGCCTGAAGCCCACCAGAGCACGCGGCGGAAGAGGAGCTGTTCGTCGACGACACTGGCACGAGGATCAATATCGTCGACGCCATTTCGGGCGAGGCGCGCGCCTGCCAGCTGCTTGTCGCGGTCCATGCTCACACTTTAATTGACCAGCCGACGCGGAGATTGACCATCATTTGGGTGTTGCCGGAACAAACCTGCATCAATTCCTCCGCCCACGCGGAGATCGCTCCCCCGCCTGCCGTGTCAGCGGGGTGCAGATCCCGATGATTGAGGACATGCCTTCTCATCGTTGGAAGATCTGCATTTATCCTTGTAAATGCACCGGCATTAAGCTGGCCCCGTATTGGACGCACCTATCAGAGCGGACTACGCACTATGGAACTCATTATTACGGCGTTCAACAAAGCTACCACCATACGCCAGAACACGACACCATCCCCCAGAAACCACCGTTCAGAGTGGTAGCTATATGGTAGCTTGGCCTTTTGTGCGAATTATGAAAACCGGCTAACCCCTTGATTTTATTGGTGGGTGCAGTAGGGATCGAACCTACGACAAGCTGATTAAGAGTCAGCTGCTCTACCAACTGAGCTATGCACCCATCTGTCCTCGGCGCGAAAGCCGGGCGGACCGCGCGACAAACCGGGGGACGCCGTGCCGCCAGACGTGCCGACGAGACGCTTACATCCCAACGCGGACTGAAGCACAGAGGCGCGTCTAGCATCGGGGGCGGGTGCTGTCCACAGCAATCCACCAGTCGCGAACAAGCGCGCGCTCCACCTTGTCATGCGTGCAAATGGGCAGGACCGGCGCATTGCGTGCTGTATGATTTTGGGGGTAATCGACGCACTCACTAGCCTTTTCTGCTGCGCTGCACTATGAGGCTGCTTTATGCCAAAAAGAACAGACATCAAATCCATTCTCATCATCGGCGCAGGGCCAATTGTCATTGGGCAAGCGTGCGAGTTCGACTACTCCGGAACGCAGGCGTGCAAGGCGCTGAAAGCCGAGGGCTATCGAATTGTCCTGGTCAATTCCAATCCGGCCACGATCATGACCGATCCGGAATTGGCGGATGCCACTTACATCGAGCCGATCACGCCCGAAGTCGTCGCGATGATCATCGCAAAAGAGCGGCCCGATGCACTGCTGCCAACGATGGGTGGGCAGACGGCGCTGAATACGGCGCTTGCGCTCGACAAGATGGGCGTGCTGAAAAAGTTCAATGTCGAGATGATCGGCGCGCGTGCCGAGGCGATCGACAAGGCCGAGGACCGGCTGCTGTTTCGCGACGCGATGGCCAAGATCGGTCTCGAAACGCCGAAGTCGAAAATGGCGCACAACCGCAATGAGGCGGCGGCGGCGCTGGAGCATGTCGGCTTGCCCGCGATCATCCGGCCGTCGTTCACCATGGGTGGCACCGGTGGCGGCATTGCCTACAACAAGGCCGAGTTCTTCGAGATCATCGAACGCGGGCTCGACGCGTCGCCAACAACGCAGGTGCTGGTCGAAGAGAGCGTACTCGGGTGGAAAGAGTACGAGATGGAGGTCGTCCGCGATAAGGCCGACAACTGCATTATCGTCTGCTCGATTGAAAACATCGACCCGATGGGCGTGCATACGGGGGACAGTATTACGGTCGCACCGGCGCTGACGCTGACGGACAAGGAATATCAGATCATGCGCAACGCTTCGCTGGCGGTGCTGCGCGAGATCGGCGTCGAAACCGGCGGATCGAACGTGCAGTTCGCGGTCAATCCGGCGGATGGGCGTCTCGTCGTGATCGAGATGAACCCGCGCGTATCGCGGTCATCGGCGCTCGCATCGAAGGCGACCGGTTTTCCAATTGCCAAGGTGGCCGCGAAACTCGCGGTCGGCTACACGCTCGATGAGATCGATAACGACATCACCGCCGGCGCAACACCGGCCGCGTTCGAGCCGTCGATCGACTATGTGGTGGTGAAAATCCCGCGTTTCGCGTTCGAGAAGTTTCCGGGCGCCGATACCACGCTGACCACGTCGATGAAGTCGGTTGGTGAAGTCATGGCAATTGGGCGCACGTTCGCGGAAAGCCTGCAGAAGGCGCTGCGGGGCCTTGAGACCGGCTTGACCGGATTGGACGATATGCCATTCGAAGGTCTCGGCCAAGGTGATGATAAGAACATCATTCGCGCCGCACTCGCGCGGCCGACGCCGGATCGTTTGCTCAAGGTCGCCGAGGCAATGAGGCTCGGTGTGTCACACGAAGAAATTCATGGGTTTTGCAAGATTGATCCGTGGTTCCTCGATCAGCTGCAGGCGATCGTTGACACCGAGGCGCGCGTGAAGGCGCATGGCTTGCCAAGGTCCGCCGAACAGTTGCGCGCGCTGAAGGCGATGGGCTTTTCGGACGCCCGGTTGGCGAAGTTGTGCGGCCGGACTGCCGACGACGTGCGCAAGACGCGTATCGCGCTCGGCGTGCTGCCGGTGTTCAAACGCATCGACACATGTGCCGCCGAATTCGCCTCGCCGACGGCGTACATGTACTCGACCTATGAAACTCCACTCGTGGTCACCCCCACCCCTAACCCCTCCCCACAAGGGGGAGGGGGATCCGCTTCGCCTGCTGGCACGGTACCAGCCTTGAATGTAGCGCAAACGTCGAATGCAACGCCAGGCCTGAAGTCTGCCACCGGTGCCGCCACAGCGTCCCCTCCCCCCACTGTGGGGGAGGGACAGGGTGGGGGGGATTTCGCCAATGAAGACGAATCTCGCCCCACCGACAAAAAGAAGATCATTGTGCTGGGTGGCGGACCGAACCGAATCGGCCAAGGCATCGAGTTCGATTACTGCTGCTGCCATGCGTGTTATGCGCTGACGGCTGCGGGATACGAGACCATCATGGTCAACTGCAATCCGGAAACCGTTTCGACCGACTACGACACGTCGGACCGGCTGTACTTCGAACCGCTGACAGCCGAAGACGTGCTCGAGATCGTGCGGGTCGAGCAATCGAACGGCACGCTGGTTGGCGTCATCGTGCAGTTTGGTGGCCAGACGCCATTGAAACTCGCCGAAGCTTTGGAGGCAGCGGGCGTGCCGATTCTCGGCACATCGACTGACGCCATCGATCTCGCCGAGGACCGCGACCGGTTCAATGCGCTAGTGACGAAGCTCGATCTGAAGCAGCCCGAAAGCGGGTTTGCACGGGCTCCTGGTGAAGCGCGTGCCGTTGCCGAAGCACTGGGCTACCCAGTGGTGATAAGACCGTCGTATGTGCTTGGCGGCCGCGGCATGGAGATCGTCGCCGATGCAGCGGGCATCGATCGCTACATTGCGCGATTGTCGGAAACGCTGGGTGGGCCGTCGGAGCTTGCTGTGTCGGACAAACGGCCATTGTTGGTCGATCGCTATCTCACCGGGGCCATCGAAGTCGATGTCGACTGCCTCTGCGACGGCAAGGATGTGTTTGTCGCCGGCATCATGGAGCACATCGAAGAAGCCGGCATCCACTCGGGCGACAGCGCCTGCTCGTTGCCGGTGCACTCGCTCGACAAGTCGATCATCGTTCGTATCGAAAAGCAGACGCGCGATCTGGCGCTGGCGCTCGGCGTTGTCGGGCTGATGAACGTGCAGTTCGCGATTAAGGACCGGCAGATCTACATCCTCGAGGTCAACCCGCGCGCGAGCCGGACGGTACCGTTCGTCGCCAAGGTGATCGGCTATCCGATCGCGGGCATTGCCGCGCGCATAATGGCTGGCGAAACGCTGGCGTCGTTCAATTTAAAACAACGCAAGCTCGAACACTTTGCGGTCAAGGAGGCCGTGTTCCCGTTCGCGCGCTTCATGGGCGTCGATCCTGTGCTCGGGCCGGAAATGAAATCCACCGGTGAGGTCATGGGCCTCGACCGGGACTATGCCATGGCGTTCGCCAAGAGCCAGCTTGGCTCGGGCACCGTACTGCCCGAGTCGGGCGCCGTGTTCGTATCAGTGCGCAACGAGGACAAGGATGAGTTGCTCGGCGCCATGCGCGATCTTTCGGAAATGGGCTTCAGGATCCTGGCAACGCGGGGCACCAAACGGCATTTCGAGGCGCATGGCATTGCCTGCGAGGCGGTGAGCAAGGTACTGGAGGGTCGGCCGCACATTGTCGATCTGATGAAGAACGGCGACGTGCAACTCGTCTTCAACACCACTGAAGGTGCGAAATCTCTGAGCGATTCCAAAGATATACGCCGGACTGCCCTGCTCAATCGCATTCCCTACTATACAACGCGTGCCGGCGCGTTGGCTGCCACCGAAGCAATCCGCGCCATGAAGGCCGGCAGCCTGACGGTCGCCTCATTGCAGAGCTACCTCAAGTCACGACCGGGTTGAGCTGCGGACGGATGGCACACGTGAAGGCGGTGAATCCCCGTATCGAGGTCCGTTGACAGGGGCGGACCTTCCGCGCGACACTCCATCACCCTGCTCGATTGGCCGGACCGCGTCCGACCTTCCTGGGGCTGGTGAAGTCCTGAAATACGAGTGACACTGATGAGGTGCGTGGCCATCGGGCTGCGCAGCCTATGTTTTGTTGGCCTAGAGACGTTGGAGAGACCGATGGATAAGCTTCCGATCACGGTGGAGGGTTTGGCGCAGCTTGAAATAGATCTGTACCAGCTGCGTTCGGTCGAACGGCCGCGCATCATCCAGCAGATCTCCGAGGCGCGCGCGCACGGCGATCTGTCGGAGAACGCCGAATATCATGCCGCCAAAGAGGCGCAGGGTCTCAATGAAGCCCGCGTGTCCGATCTTGAGGACAAGCTGTCGCGTGCCGATGTGATCGATGTGTCGAAGTTGTCCGGTACGACGGTGAAGTTCGGCGCGACCGTGACTCTCGAGGACGAAGATACGCACGACAAGGTCAAGTACAAGATCGTCGGCGAGACCGAGGCCAACGTGAAAGAAGGCCGGATCTCGATCGCGAGCCCGATCGCGCGCGCGCTGATCAGCAAATCCAAGGGTGAGAGTTGCGAAGTGACGACACCCAAGGGCCAGCGTAGTTATCAAGTGCTCAAGATTGAATGGAAGTAACTGTCCGATGTTTGGCGCGTTCCGGGTCGCTCGGTGCAGCTGGGGCACGTCGAATGTAAAATCGATACAATACGGTCACACCGTCTCACGAAACAGTGATGCTGGTGCCGCTTTGTTTTGCCCCTAAAACGGTGGCGTTGACGCCTCCGGTGGAAATGCAGGCTACGCAAGAACACCGCTTTACCCTCTGCGACACTGATGCTGGCGAACCGGCGTGAGGGAGCGGCGTCTTCGTTGCAAGGCATTCCAAAGGGGCCAAAGGGGCCAAAGGGGCCAAAGGGGCCAAAGGGGAGAAGACGCAATGGAACGGGACAGTCATGTTGAGATATCGTTGATGGTGATGCGGCTGGCGATGGCCGCCTTTTTGTTGGTTTGGACAATTCAGAAGCTATTTGTACCAGCGGGTGCCGCCGGTATCTTCAAGAATTTCTACGGTGCCGAACTTTCAGCTTCTATCGTGATGGGACTTGGCGTGGCGCAGCTACTGATCGTGCTGGCGTTCGCCGCTGGCGTGCAAAAGTTCTGGACCTATGGCGCTGTACTGGCGATGAACGCCGTCACGCTGGTCGTTTCGGTTCCACGGCTCATAGCGCCGTACAACGGTCCGTCGACGTTATTCTGGGCGTCGGTGCCCGTCTTGGCGGGCAGCTTAGCGTTGTTCCTGTTACGCGATCGGGACCGGATGGCAAGCATTAGCGGCTAAGTGGATGCGCGGCTCTCACCAAACCCATGTATTATCCGCCACGCTTCTTCCTGAGCCCGTCCCAGTAGTTTAGCCGCTTGCGGATGTCGCGCTCGAAGCCGCGCTCAGGTGGGTCGTAGAACTGCGGCCGCTTGCCGATGGCGTCCGGGAAATAGTTTTGGCCGGAAAAGCCCTCGGGCGTGTCGTGGTCGTATTCATATCCGGCACCGTAGCCTTCGTCTTCCATCAGCTTGGTCGGCGCGTTCAGGATGATCTTCGGCGGCGGCAGCGACCCGTATTGCTTGGCTGCCTTGGTCGCAGCCTTGTACGCCACATACGCTGCGTTCGACTTCGGTGCCGTGGCGAGATAGATCGTGGCTTGCGCGAGCGCCAGTTCGCCTTCGGGCGAGCCCAGAAAATCAAACGCATCCTTCGCCGCATTGCAAACGGTCAGCGCTTGCGGGTCGGCGAGGCCGATATCCTCGACCGCCATACGAACCAAACGGCGCGCGATGAACAAGCGATCCTCGCCGCCGTCCAACATGCGCGCGAGCCAATACAGCGCCGCATCGGGGTCGGAGCCGCGGACCGATTTGTGCAAGGCCGATACGAGATTGTAGTGGCCTTCCTGGCCCTTGTCGTAGAGCGGCGCCCGGCGCTGAACAAGACTAGCGAGCCGTGCCCGGTTCAACGACGGCTGGCCTGGCGCCACCGCCGCCGCGACATCTTCCGCCATGTTGAGCACCGTTCGGCCGTCGCCATCCGCCATAGCGATGAGTGCATGGCGTGCGTCGCCGTCGAGTGGAAGCGGGCGTTTCAACTCGGTCTCGGCACGCTGCAGCAGTAACTCCAGGCTCACCTCGTCGTGGCGGTTGAGCGTCAACACGGTCGCGCGCGACAGCACGGCGGCGTTCAGTTCGAACGACGGATTTTCGGTCGTCGCACCAACCAGCGTGATCGTGCCGTCCTCCATCACCGGCAGGAAACTATCCTGCTGCGTGCGATTGAAACGGTGGATCTCGTCGATGAACAACAGCGTGCCGCGTCCGGTTTCGCGCCGTGCCCGCGCGCGCTCGAACGCTTTCTTGAGCTCCTGCACGCCGGAAAAAATCGCGGACAGCTGCTCGAATTCAAGCTTCGTCTCGTTGGCCAGTAAGCGCGCGATCGTGGTCTTGCCGCACCCAGGGGGCCCCCAGAAGATCAGGCTGCCGAGCCGCCCGCTTGCCAGCAACCGTGTGAGCACGCCGTCAGGCCCCGTGATGTGATCCTGGCCTGTGACTTCGGCGAGCCGCGCCGGGCGCAGCCGGTCGGCCAGTGGACGCGGGGCGCCGGCACTCATGCCGGCACTGTCGAACAATGTGGTCATGAGACTGTCTAACGCCGACGGCAGACGCACGCCAGCGGTGCTTACGTTTGGCGCTTAAACGAACACAACGATTGGCTGGCAGGTAACCGGGAAGTTGACCGAATTGGCAATATAGCAAAAATGATGCGCCCGTTCGTGCAGTGCTGTGGCCTTGATGGGGTCTGACCCGGCGGCAATTGTCACCGTTGGATGCAGCACCACGCTTGTAAAATACCCGCCACGCTTGGCGTCTTCGACCATCGTGCCAACCGGCGCGTCGCGATACGCCGTGACGACAATGCCGGCGTCCGACGCCACGTGCAGGTACCAAAGCATATGACACGTCGAGAGTGACGCCACTAACATGTCCTCCGGATTGTACCGCGCGGCGTCACCGCGGAAGGCCGGATCGGATGACCCGGCAATATCCGGTTTGCCAGCCGCGCGAATCACATGATCGCGGCCATAGGATTTGTAACCCGCAGTGCCCTTGCCGGTGTTGCCGGTCCATTCCACGGCACAGGTATAGGTATGCGTGGCAATGGACATTTTGCCTCTCGGTAGGGCGCCTCAGCGCGGCGGGGGGGGGGAATTACAACGCTTTATGGATCGCGTCCGCGTCGACGGCGGCGTCTGCAGGCGCGTCTTCGAGGATGATGCGGACCAATCGTCCCGCACCCGGCCCATCGTTGCCAACGGCCTTACAGGTGACGAGGACCAAGCGCGGTGCATCGTGCCCGTTCACGGCCGTCAACACGCCAACTTCGAGTGGCTTGACATCGACAACTTCGAGGACTTGCACACCGTTGGCCTTGCCCGAGATCTTAATGCGATCACCGGCTAAGAGCCGGTGCGATGCACCATCGAGCACCGAGGCGTGTTCTACGGACTTGGCGAGGGTTGACTGCGCAATCGCACTAAGCCAGAAATTTTCGTCGCCAGTTTTGGCAACGGCACGCGCGGATACGTTGGCCGAAGCGGGCTCAGTCCATTGTCCAGCGAACCGTACGTCAAGCGGCCGCTGAGCGAAACCGGCCGGCACCCACGACCCAGCCGCAGCAACCAGCGCCGCGCTTGCAGCCATCGCAAATCCGGCAACCAGGATTCCCGATTTCCAGATGAACATGTTCGCGACCCGCCGTGTTAAAGTGTGGGTGTCAAAGAGAACGAGTGAATTGCCGTCCAAGCTATGTAGACGTACCCAGATCGATTGTTAAGGCCTGCAAGGGTTTATTGAAGGCGATTTTTTCGCGATGCCGGTACATATGCTTCGCGCAGATGCCGGACCAGTTGCAGATTGAAGGCGGTAAGTGCCGCAAACACAAGGCTGAGCAGGATTAATCCCGTTGTGCCCGGTAGCGGACGGCCAGCCCGGTCATGTCCGCCCGAGAGTATGGTTGCGAAATGCTGCGGCGAAGTCGCTGACAGGCGCTCGCCCGTACCGTCCGGTACGCCGTATCCTGTCGTCAAGAGCGTGGCCGTGGCATTCGCGTCTGTCGCGTCGAAGGGCGCACCCTGCGGTGTCGCCGCGAATGCATCGATCGATTGGGGCATTAAAGCACACGCGGCCAGATTGAATAGAAAAAGTCCGAACAAAAAATCGGTAACGACACGGCGGACGGGACGTTGAGTCGATGTTTGGGAGACAGAATTCCGGGGGAAAGATTGGCGCGCATCGTTCGTCGTCATCGTATTCAAGGTCCTTATTGTCTGCCGCCCCGCAGCGGCGCAGTGTCCTCATTGGATGCTGGACCTGACCAAGAGAGTGGGGCATGCGTTAGCCGGGAATGTGACCATCTCGCCGCATTCGGATGACTAATGGGTGAA
Source organism: Hyphomicrobiaceae bacterium (assembly GCA_031365465.1). Taxonomy (GTDB): domain Bacteria; phylum Pseudomonadota; class Alphaproteobacteria; order Rhizobiales; family Hyphomicrobiaceae; genus JABFRJ01. The sequence goes on along the minus strand of JANLYD010000015.1, from coordinate 2,606 downwards.
CGGCCAGTGCTGTGGCGCAAGGGGCACGTTCGACGGCGCATTCCGCAACAGTGCAATCGGAGTTTACATGACGCCGGAACTGCTGATTTTCGATTTCGATGGTGTCGTCGCCGACAGCGAAACGTTGTCGAACGCTTTGCTCGCCGAAGCCTTGAGTGCCTTCGGACGTCCGACCACGGTCGAAGACTCGATGCGCCGCTACATGGGCCGCCGATGGTCGGACAATCTGGCCCTGATCGCCGAGGACTTTGGCGGCCGCGTCCCTGACCGTTTCGAGGACACGCTGCACGGCATCACTCGCGTGCGCATGCGCGCCGAGGTCGAACCAGTGCCGGGCGTTGCTGCATTCATCGCCGGTCACGCCCACGTGCCGCTATGCATCGCGTCGTCCAGTTCCCCCGCTTGGCTTTCCGACATGACGCGAAAATTCGGTTTTGAAACGCACTTCGAAAACCGCTTGTTCAGTGCCACTGCGGTCGCACGCGGCAAACCGGCACCCGATATCTTCCTGCACGCGGCCGATGGCATGCGCGTTGCCGCCGGCCGCCGCTGTGTGGTCATCGAGGATAGCCCGGCTGGCGTAATAGGCGCCAAAGCCGCCGGTATGGTGGCAATCGGCTTTTGCGGCGCATCGCACATCCGCCCGGGTCACCATGTGAAGCTACGGGACGCGGGCGCCGACGCGATAGCCACTGCGTGGGACGAGGTGGCCGCGATCATCGCAAGTTTGGATGCGTGAGGTTTAACGCGTAGTCGCGGAACCAGCTGTTTTTTGGCGCCGCTACTTCAACAACTCCTTCACCACGCCGCCGGCTTTGCCGAAGTCCATCTGCCCGGCGTAGGCGGTTTTCAGCGCGCCCATCACCTTGCCCATGTCCTTACCGGTGACGGCACCCACATCCACGATGGCCTTGACGATCGCGGCTTTCATTTCCGCCTCGCCCATCTGTTTCGGCAGATAACCCTCGATCACGTCGATTTCGGCCTGCTCCTTGGCGGCAAGTTCCGGGCGGCCGCCTTTGGTGAACTGTTCGATCGAATCGCGCCGCTGCTTGATCATCTTGGCCATCACGTTGACGATATCGGCGTCCGAGATATCGCCCTTGCCCGTTGGCCGCGCGTCAATGTCCGCCGACTTGATCGCCGACGTGATCAGCCGGATCGTGCCGACACGATCCTTCTCGCCCGCCCGCATCGCGGTTTTCAGGTCTTCCGTGAGTTTGCCGCGAAACATTGTGGTCTCCTGGATTGAGTATATTGATGGGCTCTACCACGCTGCGTTGCCGCCGCGCGACGTAAAATTCCGGTTGGAGTGCCTGTTGTGACACGCGATCACCAGATCGTGGGAACGCCCAAACTCGTGAAGGCCGGGTCGATGGATACGAGCGTCATCTGTTCGACAAGCGCTTGTCCAGCGAGCATCCGGTCAAAAGGATCTTTGTGGAGCGACTGAATTTGCGCGCCAGTGATCATCTGCGCTGCGGTCACGGCCAATGGATTAAACGATAGGGCACCAACGTTTGTGTCGAAGTCAGAAAGAAAATTAGGATTAAACGCCAGCTTACCAATGCGGACTTTGAGTGCAATCTCCCACGCGCTCACGGCACTGACATGCACCGCATTAGCTTTGTCATTGATCAGCCGTTGGATCGTATCGGGGATCAGTGCTGGCGACTCAAGCATCCAAATGAGGACATGAGTATCGATCAGCAGCTTCAGTCCATGATCTCGCGACGGGGACCAAACATCGCATCGAGATCTTCTTCACTGAGCGGATCAAAAAACACGCTATCGGGCGTCGGCGGATGCTGCCCGGCCAACAGCCCGAAGGCGGAGCGGCGGCGCGCGGCGATGTCATCGTCGGCAGTGATAGCCTTCAGCGTCGCAACCGGCTTGTTGCCGCGCGCGATAATGATCTCCTCACCCGCTTCGACGCGGCGCAAGAGTTCGGACAGCTTGGTCTTGGCTTCGTGAACGGTAACGGTGGTGGCCATGGTGGTGCAGGGGTTGGCTAAGTTGGCTAACTCTAACCGAGAAGCGGCTTGGCGTCATTTTTTTGGCGATTGATGCGGCACCCGGGCTAACATGGGCCGCCACCCCATAGATCAGATTGCGGGCAACGATAATGGCAAACATCATGGACATGCGAGACTTCGATCAAGACATCAGCATCGCGAAATGGCTCGCGGACAAAGGACCGGTCGTGATTACCGACCGTGGCAAACCCGCCTATGTGCTCCTGACGCACGATGCCTATACGAAACTCGCAGGCACGGCGCCGTCTATCTTGGACTTGCTCGATCATCCGGAAAGCGCCGGCATTGAATTCGAGCCGGAGCGCTTGAAGGGCGGAAGCATCCGGTCGAGTGGTATCGAGTGATGGGCCTTAAGTGACCTATCTCCTCGACACCAATGTCGTCTCGGAAATGCGGCGGCGGGCCAAGATGAACCCGAATGCGGCCAGGTGGCTCGGGTCCGTCGCGCCGGTGCAACTGTATATCTCGTCGATCACCATTTTCGAGATTGAGCACGGTGCCGAGAAAGTTGCACGCCGGGATGCCAAGCGCGGCGCGGAACTCGCGACGTGGCTCAGGCGGCACGTGATA
>JANLYD010000487.1:0-10797 GCA_031365465.1 Hyphomicrobiaceae bacterium | reverse complement strand
AAGGTATTGGTCGTTTCCCTTCGAGTGTCGCGTGTTTTTGGGTTCAGATCTATTCGCGTTGGCTGTTTGTGTTTTCTGAGGGGTTGAGACGCTCGGTGACGCTGGTCCCCTGGCCTTCAGTGACGATCGAGCAAGAAGCTTCCGAAAAAGTCGGCGAGGTCGTCGTGCGCGTCGAGGGGCAAGACGTTCGCAACGAACTGGTCTGGGCGAACGACAACGATCGCGCCCATTATGCGGTCGATCCCGCGCACGTCGAAGATGTCCTGGCCGGGCCTATGGTCGGCTGAGAAAGCCTTCTCGTAATCGATCAGGCCGAAAGCGCCCTTGCGGGGCAACAGGATCGACGGCAGCGCTTCAACCTTGAGGTCGCGGTGCCCTTGCTGGAAAATCGCACGCACGTCGATGACGCTGTCGATGTGCGCCCCTTCAGGGGTGAAACGGTGGATGGGCGATTGTGACGAGGCTAGGAAGTCCGCCAACGCCTGCAGTCGTTGTCCGCTCGCGTCGGCAAAAGCATAGAGCCGCCACGCGGCATCGGCTCTTGCGACGTGGCCGAGGTGCATGGGCTTGGCATCGGCGAGGCGCACAACGGGGGCCGAGTGGAAACGCATGCCGACGGGGAAGCCCGAGGCAAGATCCTGGTGGGTCGCTATGGCCGTGAGCACGGTCTTGGGCGGGTAGAGTGCCGCAACGCCCGCCGTATAGCGGCCGGACTTCACGAAGTACGCTTGCAATTCGTCGGGATCGATCCCGCCGCGTTCCGGGTGCTTTGGATCCTTCGGCGGCGACGCCATGATCTTCGACCATTCCTTGTCGAAGTCGATGAGTTCCTGCGCAATGGCATGGCGCTCGACGGTGTAGGTGCGCAAGAGGTCCGGCTTGGCCCTTCCCTCAAGAACCGAGATCAGCTTCCAACCGAGATTGAACGCATCCTGCATCGACACGTTCATGCCTTGGCCAGCCTTGGCGCTGTGGGTATGGCACGCATCGCCAGCAATGAAGACGCGCGGCAGGCGTGATGCGGCATGGCTTTCGGGCACATCGTCGAACCGGTCGGTGACACGCTGGCCGACCTGATAGAGCGCAAACCAGGCGACGTCGCGCACATCGAGATTATACGGGTGGAGCACACGTTGCGCGGTTTCGATGACCTGCGCTTGCGTGATTGAGCGGAAGGCATCGCGGTTGTTCGGATCGATCTCGCCAAGGTCCACATAGAGCCGCGCGAGATAACCGCCTTCACGCGGGATCAGAATGATGTTGCCGTCCTTCGACTGGATCGCGGCTTTAAGACGGATATCCGGGAAGTCGGTGACAGCCAGCATATCCACGACGCCCCAGGCGTGGTTGGCGAAATCGCCGCGCGGCTCAGCCCCAATCGCTTCGCGCACCAAGCTGCGGGCGCCGTCGCAACCGACGACATACTTGGCGCGAACCGTCAGTAATCTGCCATCGCTCACGCGGCGCAGCGTGACCACCACCGGGTGCTCGCCATCTGCTTCGACTTTCAGGGTCACGAACTCGAGGCCGTAGTCGGCATCGAGCCGCGAGGGCGACCGGCGCATGTAGTCGAGCAAATACTGCTGCAGGCGGGCCTGGTTCACAATGACATGCGGGAACTCCGACAGGCCGTCTTCGGTGTCCTGAACGCGCCCCGTGCGCACGATCCGCGACCCGTCTTCGGCAGAAGGACGCCAGAACACGGTCTCGTTCACCCAGTAGGCTTCGCGGACGAGCTGTTCGCTCAGGCCGAAGGTATCGAACATTTCGACCGTGCGACACATGACGCCGTCAGCCTGTCCGAGCTGAAGCGGGCCGTCCCGGCGCTCGACAAGCCGGGTGGTGATGCCGGGGAATGTAGACAATTGCGCCGCCAGGAGTGTGCCAGCTGGACCACTGCCCACGATGAGGACGTCGACGGTGTCGGGCAATGCTTTCGATCGGTTTGCGACGTCGGGCGCTGCCTTGAGGATATCTGGATTACCGGGCGTGTAGCCATCAAGATAGAACTGCATTTTTGCCTCCACTATGGGGGTCAACACTAGGCAGACAGCGTCCCTGCTTCCGGCCTGATGAGCGCGTTGCGCGTGGCCGATGTGGCTGGCAGCGGCATCGCACGGCGCGTCATGGAGACTAACGCATATGATAAGAATGCATGTCAACTGTATAAATATAATATTTATGCTTGCTACATGAATTCATGACGTTATCATTGGCTTAAAGGATGGTGGCCGTGGAGCGGCTAGGTGGCGGGATGGCTGTTGGTGCCGAAACAAGCACACAAGTTCACGCGGCCTAGCCATCTCAGGCGGCTCAATCGACTGAGGATGACCAAATGCGAGCTTGCTCAATTGCTCACGATAAGACTTCCAATGCCGTTAGTGACCCGGTCGAACTCTATGGCATGCCCGGTCATTTGATCCGACGCATGCACCAGGCGTCACAAGCAATTTTCGATGGCGAGGTCGCAGCCGCCGGCATCGATCTGACCTCAGTTCAATTCGCCGCACTGACCATGATCGCGGCCAATCCGGGTATCGATCAGGCGAGGTTGGCGGCCGCCATTGCCTTCGATCGCGCCACGACCGGCGGCGTCATCGACAGGCTGGAAGCCAAGGGATTTGTACGCCGCGAAATCGTCAAGACGGATCGCCGGGCTCGCCGGTTGCATCTGGAGACTGCGGGCGAGACGACGTTGCAAGCTGCGACGCCAATCGTGAGGCACGCCCAGACACTCATGCTGAAGTGCCTGAGCGACAAGGAGCAAGCGACACTCTTGAGACTGTTGTCGAAGGCGGTACAAACCGGCTGACATGAGAGTGCCACCAGTTGATCGCGTGCAGCGCTGCCGCCTTGCAATCACCGTCCAAAAATTCGCGATTGAGAGGCTCTTTTTGGACATCGAGATAAAGGAACGACGCCTTTCAGACGTCGGAACCAGCAACGGCAGGCGTATCGCTGACGTCACCGAAATGCACGATACGTCAGGCTTCGAAGTTCGCCAACGTTTTCAGTTGGATTTTTGACGCCTGTCGCTAAGACGCACTAGGTGCCGTGGTTCTGTTGTCGAAAAAACAGCATGCAAAAATCGATTTACGTGGCCCCACGCTGACCCGTCCGCGGTGACCTAAAGAAGTACCGCCGCGCGCTGATAAACGCGTGGTGAGCCTATGGTCGCAGCGCTCAAGGTGCGGCGGTCACCGCACCATCGCCGACAGCAGCACCATCGGCTATGGCGGGAGCGCCGTGGCCGTGAACCGGCAGAGCTGCGATGCAATGTCATCGTGCCTGAATGGCAGAATAGTGCCGCCGCGCGTGAGTGCGGCGGTACCAACTTGGAACCGTTTTTTGTTCGGACCAGCACCGGCCTTGCCGATCATCGCCATGGTCGCAACAGCTGCCCCAGTTTTAGCCCTCGTGCTGCTCCAAGAGGGCCGCCCGCCCATCCCTGACGCGGCTGGGCTCAAAGCCATCCCCCTGGAGCCACCGCCGCTCGCCCCGTCAGGCGAGCGGCGGTGGCGAAATGGGGGTGGCGACCATCCCCTTGGTGAACCTGAGCGAAGCAAAATGGACTGTAAACAGTTTGGCTGATTGGCAACGCACTGATTTCCGGAGTTTTCTCAGTGCACATTTTTAGCTACCGTATGCGGCGCTGTTTACGGGCTCTTCTGGACTTTCTGTTCGCAATTTCAACGCGCTGCCGGCCACATGTGGCACTGTTGTCTGCACCGGAGGTGCATAGGGTGTGCGGAGTTCCTGTTTGCCTTCACAGCCCTCAACACAATCAGACGGCCAAGTCCAAATCTGCCGCCGTGCGATGAGTCGTCGCGCCGCTAGACTTACCGCTAGTGACACTTACCGCTATCGACGGTAGACCGACCCGTGATGTGACGTTACGTTGACACTCGAACCTGACCCGCTGCTGCCCTGTATCATTCGCTTACTCTTTGACGATGTTTCTTCTGCTGCTCAGACTATAACCAGACTAGGTGGAGCGGTGCATGACGTCGTCGCGCCTGGATTGTGGTGACCGGAAGCATGTGGAACGGAAGGTGTTCGGTTCGCGCGACGCGGCGACGGCTCACGCAAGCTCTTAGTTGGTCATTGCTCACATGGAGACGATGGAGCCTGCCAGGGAGCGGCAACGCCGATGGTACAAGCACTCTCGCTTCCAAGGCGTCCCGAGCAAATGCGTTTGAGCCACCCGAAGTTGTCGACGAGTTACCTATCTGGAATGTAATGCTCGGTGGGCTTCTCGATCCAGCCTTGATACTGAATCGCGGCCGCGTGGTGCTCGCTTTGAATTTGGCAGCGCACACTGCGTTGGCTGGCGATCAAGCTCCAGGTCGCCACATTGCTCAAATCTGCCGTGCACCGGAGTTGCTGGCTGCGATCGACCGTGCCTCTGAAACGAACGAAGCGCAATCCTTTCAATTGCGCATGCTGGTTCCTATTGAGCGTGTGCTGACAGGGCGGGTGACACCACTGCCCGGCTCGACCGCGCGCGATAATAGTCCGGCAATTTTGGTCGTGCTGCGCGACCTCACCGAACAAGATCAGCTAGCTCGGTTACGCGCGGACTTCGTGGCTAACGCGAGCCATGAGCTGCGGACGCCGCTGGCGTCGTTGAAGGGATATGTCGAGACGTTGCAAGGAGCAGCAAAGGACGATCCGGTTGCGCGAGCGAAATTCTTGCCGATCATGCAGGCAGAGGCCGACCGCATGTCGCGGCTGATCGAGGATCTGCTGTCGCTGAACCGCATTGAAATGCGCGAGCATGTGCCGCCGCGCGATGCGGTCGATCTGGAATCGGTTGTCGCGGAAGTGGCAACCAATCTCGGACCGCTGGCCAAGGCAGCGGGCCATGAGATCGTAGTGGCGCCGCTGCCAGTTCTGGCGACCGTCACCGGCGACCGGGACGAGCTGCTGCAGGTGGTGCACAACCTGATCCAGAATGCAGTCAAGTACGGGAAACCGGCCGGAAAAATTGACGTCGCACTTCGTGTTGTCGGCAGCCGTGTATTGCTGTCCGTCGCCGATGACGGCATCGGCATTGCGGCCCACCATCTGCCGCGCCTCACGGAACGGTTCTACCGCGTCAGCGCCAAGGACAGCCGCGCGCGGGGCGGCACCGGATTAGGCCTCGCGATCGTAAAGCACATCGTCAACCGGCATCGGGGCGAACTGACGATCACGTCGACGCCAGGCAAGGGATCGGAGTTTGTCGTCCTGCTGCCGCGCGCATGATTATTTGCGCAATATCAGCAGGTTGACCTGTCACACAGGTGTTGCACTCAGTTGCTAGAACGGCAGCGTCGAACAAGAGACGCGAATGACCGGACGCTGGCAGGGGCCATCGTCACAGGCAACTGGAGTTGACTGATGCGACAGATGACATCCGTTCTGGCCGCCACCGCATTGACCGCAGCATCCGCCGTCGGGGCGCTGGCACAGGCACCGAAAACCATTTCAATCGACGGCTCCAGTACTGTGTTTCCGATCATGGAAGCGGTCGCCGAGGAGTTCCAAAAGCTCACCGGGGGGCAGACCCGCGTCACGGTCGGGGTGTCGGGCACAGGCGGCGGGTTCAAGAAATTCTGCCGGGGCGAGACGGATATTTCCAATGGCTCGCGCGCGATCCTCAAGGAAGAAATCGAGGCGTGCAAAAAGGCGGGCATCGCGTTCTACGAATTGCCCATCGCCTTCGACGCATTGACTGTCGTCGTCAGCCCGAAGAACAAGCTCGACTGCATCAAGGTCTCCGATCTCAAGACGATGTGGGAGCCGGGCGCACAAGGCAAGATCAAGTCCTGGAAGTCGGTCAATCCTGAGTGGCCGGAGCAACCGCTGACGCTGTTCGGCCCTGGCGCGGACAGCGGCACGTTCGACTATTTCACGGAAGCTGCCGTCGGCAAGGCGAAGTCGAGCCGGGGTGACTATACCGCCAGCGAAGACGACAACGTGCTGGTCAAGGGGATATCCGGCGACTTGAATGCCCTCGGTTATTTCGGCTACGCCTATTACGCCGCCAACACATCGACCTTGAAGGCACTGGCTGTTGATTGGGGGAAAGGCGAGGGCTGCGTGAAGCCGTCGGTCGAAAGCGTGATCGCGGGCAAATACAATCCGTTTTCGCGGCCACTGTTCATCTATGTCTCGCAGAAGGCGGCGGAAAAACCCGAGGTCAAGCAGCTGGTCGACTATATCCTGACCAAGGGGCAGCCGCTGATTTCCGAAGTCAAATACGTGCCGCTGCCGGCCAACGCCTATTCGGCCGGGATCGAGCGGATGGCGAAAGGTGAATTGGGAACGGCGTTTGGTGGCGTGCCCGAAGTAGGGTTGCACATCGACGAGATCCTGAAGAAAAAGCCAGTGATGTGAGTTTGCTAAGCTGGCCCATTGGTATAGCGGGGTTGACCAGTGCGCCAGCCCCGCACTTTTGAAGTTCGTGGAGGCCAACGATGGCGTCAGGTTTGACACCGGAACAACGGCGACGTCAGCGCCAGCGCGAACGGGTGATCGTTGCGGCGATGTTTGCGGCAGCGGCGTCGTCTGTGCTGGTGACGGCCGGAATTATCGCCACGCTGCTGTATGAGTCGGCTGCATTCTTTCGGGTAGTGCCGGTTACGAAGTTCCTGACTGATACTGTCTGGACGCCGCTGTTCGACAATCCGCGCTATGGCATCCTGCCGTTGCTGACGGGGACACTCTTGTCGACCTTCGTCGCGTTGGCGGTTGCCGTGCCGCTCGGATTGACGGTCGCGATTTATCTCAGCGAGTTCGCTGCCCCGCGATTGCGCGAATGGGTGAAACCGGCGCTCGAAATGCTGTCCGGCGTGCCGACGGTCGTCTACGGTTTCTTCGCGCTGCTGTTCGTGACGCCGCTGTTGCAGAAAACATTTCTTCCAAGTCTGCCGGGGTTCAGCATTCTGTCGGCCGGGATCGTTATTGGCATTATGATCCTGCCCTACATCGCTTCTCTAAGCGAGGATGCCATGCGTGCCGTGCCGCAGGCCTTGCGTGATGGTTCGCTGGCATTGGGGGCGACCAAATTCGAGACGGCGGTACGCGTCGTTTTGCCCGGCGCATTTTCCGGCATCGCGGCAGCATTCGTGCTCGCACTGTCGCGCGCGGTCGGCGAGACGATGATCGTTGCCATCGCGGCCGGGCAACAGCCGAATCTGACTGTCGACCCGCGCGAACCGGCGGCCACGATCACTGCGTTCATTGTGCAGGTGGCGCTTGGCGACCTACCGCACGGGTCCATCGGTTATCAGTCGATCTTCGCGGCGGGCCTCGTGCTGTTCCTGATGACCCTTGCCTTCAACATGCTGGCATTCTGGCTGCGCCGCCGCTACCGGGAGGCGTACTGATGGCTGACGCTGCAAATGAATTCATTCGGGCAGCAGATCGCGCCGACGCGAAACGTGCCCGCAATGCCCGCCGCAGAAAAGCCGAACAGGTCTTCGGGGTCATTGGCTTGGTTGCGACATTGATCGGCCTCGTTGCATTGGCGGCGCTGCTTATCGACCTCGCCATCACCGGCCTGCCGCGCCTGTCATGGGCGTTCCTGACCAGCTTTCCATCGCGCCGGGCAGCTCAGGCGGGCATTCTCGCGGCCTGGGTCGGCTCGCTGCTGGTGATCCTGGTGACGGCGTTGATCGCCGTGCCCGTCGGTGTCGCCGCGGGCGTCTATCTCGAAGAATATGCTCCGCGCAACCGCTGGACCGACGCCATAGAAATCAATGTCTCGAATCTCGCGGGCGTCCCCTCGATCATCTACGGTCTGCTGGCGCTCGGCTTGTTCGTTTATGGTCTTGGAACGGGGCGCTCCATTTTCACGGCGGGCCTGACGCTCGCTTTGCTGATCCTGCCGATCATCATCGTCTCGACGCGCGAGGCGATCCGTGCCGTGCCGGCGTCATTGCGCGAGGCGGCATTGGGTTTGGGCGCAACCGACTGGCAGGTGACGCGAGATCACGTGCTTCCAGCCGCCATGCCGGGCGTACTGACCGGCGTCATCATCGGCATCTCCCGGGCGCTTGGCGAAACCGCACCGTTGATCACCATCGGCGCGCTGACATTCATCGCCTTCCTGCCGACGACGCCGCTGCAAACCAGGTTCCCCTTCGTCAATATGCAGTGGCTGTCGGACCCGTTCACGGTGCTGCCGATCCAGGCGTTCAACTGGGTCTCGCGGCCCGGCAACGATTTTGCGTCCAATGCCGCCGCTGCCAGCATCGTGCTGCTGATGATCACTCTCGGCTTGAACGGCGTTGCCATCTGGATGCGCGCCCGGCTCCGGAAGAATCTCAAATGGTAAAATCCAACACGGGAGCGGTCATGCTCGACGGCGCATTCAGAGTTGCGAACGGTTCAGGCAATAACGCACTCGCGACCGCAAAGATCGCGGCCGATGGCATCAACGTCCACTACGGTGCCAAGCAGGCGCTCGACAACGTGTCGGTTCAGATTCCGGCGAACGCTGTGACGGCCTTCATTGGTCCTTCCGGCTGCGGCAAGTCCACCTTCCTGCGCTGCATCAACCGGATGAACGATACGATTGCGAGCTGCCGGGTGACGGGGCACCTCACCATCGACGGCCACGACATCTACGGCGATGACGTTGATCCGGTCGAACTGCGCTCTCGCGCCGGCATGGTGTTCCAGAAGCCGAACCCGTTCCCGAAGTCGATCTTTGATAACGTCGCCTACGGCCCGCGCATCCACGGGCTGGCCACCTTCAAGTTGGAGCTGGAGCTAATCGTTGCCGCCAGTTTGCAAAAAGCCGGGCTGTGGGCAGAAGTCAAAGACCGCCTCGCCGATCCCGCCATGGGGTTGTCCGGCGGCCAGCAGCAGCGGCTGTGCATCGCACGTGCCATCGCGGTCGATCCGGAAATCATCCTGATGGATGAGCCGTGTTCGGCACTCGACCCGATCGCCACCGCCCGCATCGAAGAACTGATCGACGATCTCAGACAGAGTTACTGCATCGTCATCGTCACGCATTCATTCGCCCAGGCCGCCCGCGTCTCGCAGCGCACCGCGTTCTTCCACCTCGGCCTGCTGGTCGAAGAAGGACCGACAGAACAGATCTTCGCCGCGCCGCGCGACACCCGCACACAAGACTACATCACCGGACGGATCGGTTAGCCGGTTGCGAAGTGGGCATCTGAAGGCGCAAATAAGGACATCACTATGAGCCACATCGTCAAATCCTACGATGCCGAGTTCTCCGAACTGGACCGCATGACGGCGCAGATGGGCGGGCTTGCCGAGAAGCTGTTGGCCGATGCCTACCAAGCGCTGGAACGGCGCGATCCCAAGCTCGCCGAAGCCGCTGTTGGCCGCGACCGCGCCATCGACGACCTGGAACGACAGGTGCAGGAGCGCGCGATCCTGATGATCGCCAAGCGCCAACCGATGGCCAACGATTTGCGCCACATCATGACAGTGTTGCGTATCGCCAGCGATCTCGAACGGGTCGGAGACCTTGCCAAAAATATTGCCAAGCGGGCACTCGCCATCGCTAGCGAAAGCTATCCCAAGCCGCTGATGGCGGGTCTCGGGCATATGACCGATCTTGCCATGCGCCAACTGAAAGACGTGCTCGATGCGTTGAGCAGTCGCGATGCCGACAAGGCGCTTTCCGTCTGGCGCAGCGATGCCAGCCTTGACGCGCTCTACAATTCAGTGTTCCGCGAATTGCTGACCTACATGATGGAAGACCCGCGCAACATCGGCCTGTGTACGCACTTGCTGTTCGGAGCCAAGAACATAGAGCGCATCGGTGACCACACCACCAACATTGCCGAAAACGTCGTCTACCTCGTGACGGGCAAGACCTTGACTGACGACCGTCCAAAAAACGACGACACCAGCGGCGCACTGATCCCGTCTCCCAACACACCTGACAAGGGCTGATTGATGCCCGCCAGAATTTTGGTCATCGAAGACGACGCCGCACTCCTCACGCTGCTGGAGTACAACCTGCAAGCGGCTGGCTACGTGGTGGCGACGGTCGTGTCTGCCGAGGACGGCGAAGCCACTCTTGTCAGCGATGCGTTTGACTTGATCATCCTTGACTGGATGCTCCCTGAGATGTCCGGGATCGAACTGTGCCGCCGGCTTCGGCGCGCCGGCAAAGTCCCGCAACTGCCGATCCTGATGCTGACCGCGCGCGGTGAAGAGGCCGACCGGGTGCGCGGCTTGTCGACTGGTGCCGACGACTACGTTGTGAAACCGTTCTCCGTACCCGAACTGATGGCGCGCGTGAACGCGTTGCTGCGTCGTGCGAGTCCGGAACGTATTGCTGACACGCTTACCGTCGGCGATATTACGCTCGATCGCGCCGCCCATCGCGTCACCCGTGGCACGCGTCCACTTGACCTCGGCCCAACCGAGTATCGCCTGCTCGAAGTACTGATGGAAAGCACAGGTCGCGTCCTCTCCCGTGGCCAGCTTCTCGACCGGGTCTGGGGCACCGCCGCCGAAATTGACGACCGCACCATCGACGTCCACATTGGCCGCCTGCGCAAAGCCCTGGTGCGCGGCAGTGACGATGATCCGATCCGTACGGTGCGAGGGGTTGGGTACGTTATGGAGGCGTAGCAGTTGGAGCCATCCGAAGTAACAAGCTTCCCAGTTCCTGCTGCGGGTAAGCACGATCACGCAATTTGATGCTCCGGCAGCCGAGGCAATCGATGGTCGGGATTGGCCGATAGGCTGCTTCGCCCCGTATCGCGCCAGCATGCCGGCGCGCGCAGCGGCCCTCAAGACGCGGCCTGCCGGTGTCGG
>JANLYD010000452.1:0-58863 GCA_031365465.1 Hyphomicrobiaceae bacterium | reverse complement strand
CCGGAAATTCCGCGAGTTTTCAGATATCCGCTCAAGCGAAAGTTACGAGGATGTGCAACGGATATCCGTGTACGACGACAGTTCGGAGTGGAGGGATGGCGATCTCGCCGTTCTAGCTCGCGTAAGTAATGTTGTGCCTTTCTCCAGCTTTCCGTTCCGTCTCAAAAAATTGATGGCTTCGTACTGATGGATACTGATGCCCTAGACTAGCTGACAAAGTTGGTGCGTAAATGCTTGAGCGCCGCTCGATCCTCTGCTGCGCTGGGATGCTCATCGCATGGATGATGAGCGCAGGCGTGCGCGCCGAACCCGTCACCATCCCTGCCGGCGATGTCGCGCTGACGTCCGAACTGTTGACACCTCCCGGCCCCGGACCATTTCCCGCAGTCATCGCCCTGCACGGATGCGGCGGGCTCTACACCAAGTCAGGCACCCGATTGACCGCCCGCCATCGCGACTGGAGCGAGCGCTTGGTTGCCGCCGGTTTTGCCGTTTTGCTGTTGGACAGCTTCACCGCACGCGGGTTGACCCAGATCTGCACCGGCGACCACCGCCCCGTCACCCCGGCCTTGCGCGCCGACGACGTTCGCCACGCCCTCGCATGGATCGCCACGCAACAAAGGTTCGATCCCAAGCGCATCGTCCTTCTCGGTTGGTCACATGGCGCGATGACGGTGTTGTGGACGCTGCGCCCGGGGTTCCTTGATGCTGGTATCAAGCCCGTTACAGCCTTCGCGTTCTACCCCGGATGCCGAGAAATCGCACGGCAAGCCGATTGGCGTCCAAGCCTTCCGCTGACAGTGCTCATCGGCGGCGCCGACGACTGGACCCAACCGGCGCCCTGCCGCGACCTGGCCGCCAGAACCGGCTTCAAATACATCGAATACCCCGGCGCCTATCACGACTTCGACGCGCCCGGCATGCCCGTCCACGTGCGCAAGAGATTGAGCGCGGTGCGGTCTGGCGAAGCGCATCTTGGCACCGATCCGGCCGCCCGCGCAGCCGCAATTACCGAAGTAATGACCACCCTCGAGCGCATCAAAACATCAAAGGCGCAATAACGGCCAGTCGAACCTTTACGGCTCCAGCTCGGTGTCCCAATACAGGTAATCCATCCAGCTTTCGTGCAGGTAGTTGGGCGGAAACAGCCGCCCGTTCCGATGCAACTCGAACACCGTCGGGCGATACGGATGCTGACTGAGCCGCATGCCCGATTGCGACAGCGACTTCGAACCCTTGGCCAGATTGCACGGTGAGCACGCCGCCACCACATTGTCCCATCGCGTCTCGCCGCCGCGCGCACGCGGCACCAGATGGTCGAACGTCAACTCGTGTTTGCAGCCGCAATATTGGCAGACGAACCGGTCGCGCAGAAACACGTTGAAGCGTGTGAACGCGGGATAGAGGGCGGGTTTGACGTAGGTTTTGAGCGACACGACGCTCGGCAGGCGCATCTCGAACGCCACGCTGCGCACGGCACGATCATACTCGGAGACGATGTTCACGCGGTCGAGAAACACGGCTTTCACCGTGTCCTGCCAACTCCAGAGCGAGAGCGGATAATAGCTCAACGGCCGGAAGTCGGCATTCAAAACCAACGCTGGAAAATGCTCTGCGGCTCCAGTCACGTGTGTGCGTCCTCGGAAGGATACCTACCCGTCAATCAGTACGTGCGCGTCGCACTCGCACACAACACTGATAGTACCTGCAGATGTCGGGCGTGTGAAGCCTGCCATCCACAACGTCAACATGGCGCTTCGTGAACGGGAATGCAAGTTGACGACCTGGCGCTCCGAGAAGCCTCACCTCCGTCGTTCAGAAAAGCCCACCACGGCCTAGCCCGCAGCGCACACCGCCTCGTCTGTCTAAAGTCCTCGCCGGCTCGAAAAAGCTATGCCGCAGCCGCGATCAACCCGCCTGCCTTCGCCAACTGCCGCAGATGGTAGTCCGTATTCCCGAACGCCAATTCGATCATCGTCAGGCGCTTGAAGAAATGGCCGGCCTTGTACTCCATCGTCATGCCGATGCCGCCATGCAGCTGAATGCCCGTCTCACCGACGAAGCGTGCCGACCGGCCGATCTGCACCTTGGCCGCCGAAATGGTGCGGCGGCGTTCGGCAGCGTTTTCCTCACTTGCCATCATCGTCGCCAGATAGGCCATGGAGCGCGCCTGCTCCAATGCCGTAAACATGTCCACCGACTTGTGCTGGATGACCTGGAACGACCCGATCGCCACGCCGAATTGCTTGCGTGTCTTCACATAGTCGACTGTCAATTCGTGCAGCGCACCCATGGCGCCCACGGCCTCGGAGGCAATCGCCGCGATAGCTTCGTCCACCACGCGCTCCAGAACCGCCAACGCATCGCCGCCCGCATCGACGATCACATCTTCGGCGCCCACCTTCACGTCCGAGAACGTGACATCGGCAGCCCGTCCGCCGTCCTGCGTGGCGTATCCGGTGCGCTTGACGCCAGCCGCCGTACCACCGACCAGGAACAACCCCAGGCCCTTGCGATCGCGCTGGCCGCCAGAAATGCGCGCCACCACGATCAAAGTGTCCGCGCTGTCGCCGCCCAGCACCACCATTTTTTCGCCCGAGATCACGTACCCGCCGCTGCCGTCACTGCGCGCCGTCGTCGATACATCGGCCAGATCGAATCGCGACTGCCGCTCCTGATGCGCCAGCGCAAGACGGCGCGTACCCGCGATCACGTCAGGGATGAGCGCCGCCTTCTGCGCCGCCGTCCCCGCGTGCCGCAGGATCCCGCCCCCGAGCACGACAGTCGACAGATACGGCTCGATCGCCGCGTTTCGGCCAATCGCTTCCATGACCAGCATCGTTTCCTGCGGTCCCGCACCAAGGCCGCCGTCGTCCTCCGCAAACGGAATGCCCAGCAGCCCGAGTTCGGCATACCCAGCCCAGATTTTGGCGCTGAACCCGGCAGGCTCCTTCTGCGCGGCAACTTTGGTTTTCAGGTCCGCATACGCGTCCCCCAGCATACGATCGACGCTGTCCTTGATCTGCCGCTGGTCGTCTGAAAGGTCGAAGTCCATGGGGTTATCCGTTGAGCGAGGATTGAATGCGATAACTTGACAATACCGATCGGCGCCGCCGTCAGAAACTTGATCCCGGTGTCATCCCGTGCGCAAAGCAGCATGCAGCGTGAGCGGAATGGTGCGTTGCAGACACGGGACCGCCGAAAGCTCCGAAAATCTGCACTTGTGTAGGCTTGGCGGTCCCGTGTCAGCGGCGCACCGCAAGGGTGCTGCGCCGCGCACGGGAAGACAATGAGAATGATCGCCCACTTCGAGAGCCGGAGAACCCGCCCAGTGGGCTAAGCAAGCGTTTCTACGTTCTGCGCGGACCCCGCGCGCGAACAGTTCAGAACCCCAGCACCGCCTTGGCGATGATGTTGCGTTGAATTTCGTTGGAGCCACCGTAGATCGACACCTTGCGGTAATTGAAATACGACGGCGCTGCCGGAGCGGCCCAATGATCGCCCGTGCCGAAATCGGCTTCGTCCGGCAGGAACGGCAGCGACAGCGGCCCCGCCACCTCCAGCAGCAATTCCGTGATCGTCTGCTGAATTTCCGAGCCCTTGATTTTCAGGATCGACGATGCCGGGTTAGGCATGTTCGACTTGCGCTTGGCGTCTTCGGCCAACACGCGGAGCTGCGTCATTTCCAGCGCTTTCAGCTCTACTTCGACCGCCGCCACCTTCTCGGCGAATCGCTCGTCGGCCATCAGCGGCCGGCCATCGCTCATAACTTTTGCGGCCAGCTGCTTGATGCGCCCGATGCGCTGCTTGGACATGCCGATGCGCGCGATACCGACGCGTTCGTTGCCGAGCAGGAACTTCGCGCAATCCCAGCCCCGGTTCTCCTGGCCCACCAGATTTTCCACCGGCACCTTGACGTCGTCGAAGAACACTTCGTTGACTTCCACGCCGCCGTCGATTGTCTGAATCGGCCGCACGGTGATGCCAGGCGTCTTCATGTCGACGAGAATGAACGAGATGCCGAGCTGCTTCTTGGCGTCCGGATCGGTCCGTGCGAGCACGAAAATCCAGTCCGCATACTGCGCCAACGTCGTCCATGTCTTCTGACCGTTGATGTAATAATGCCCGTCTTTTTTGACTGCCGTCGTCTTCAGGCCGGCCAGATCGGAGCCCGCACCAGGCTCTGAAAAGCCCTGGCACCACCACTCGTCGAGATTATACATCGGCGGCAGGAAGCGCTTTTTCTGATCCTCGGTGCCGAATGCGATGATCACCGGGCCGCACATCGAAATCGAAAATGCCAGCGGCGGCGGCACCGAGCACGCCTGCAGTTCTTCGGTGTAGATGTGGCGTTGGATAGCGGTCCAGTCGGTTCCGCCCCATTGCTTCGGCCAATGCGGCGCAGCCCAACCTTTTTTGGCCAGCGCTTTCTGTGCCGAAACCATATCGTCCTTCGACAGATGCTCGCCGATCTCGACCTTTTCGCGGATCGCTTTCGGAATCTCACTGGTGAAATAAGTGCGCACTTCCTGCCGGAAAGCATTTTCCTCAGGCGTAAATCGAAGGTCCATGGACGGTTCCTCTGAATCTTTTCGGGGTATGTTAGCCTGCTGCGATCGAAGCTTGCAGCCAAGTTCGTCTTTCACCGTCATGGCCGCGCCGGGCCATCCAAGCAATCCGCGAAGGTGTTCAACTCGCAAACGGAATCAAACCACCTCGAACAGCCCCGCCGCGCCCATGCCGCCACCGATGCACATGGTCACCACGACATTCTTGGCGCCGCGCCGCTTGCCTTCGATCAATGCATGCCCGACCAGCCGCGCGCCGGAGACGCCATAGGGATGGCCGACCGCGATCGCGCCGCCATTGACGTTGAGGCGGTCGTTGGGAATGCCGAGCTTGTCGCGTGAGTAGATGACCTGCACCGCGAACGCCTCGTTGAGTTCCCAAAGGTCGATGTCGGACACCTTGAGGCCCGCACGCGCCAGCAACTTCGGCACGGCATACACGGGACCGATGCCCATCTCGTCGGGTTCGCACCCGGCGACTGCAAAGCCTTTGAAGATGCCGAGTGGCTTCAAGCCGCGCTTTTCCGCCAATTTCGACGACATCACGATGGCAGCACTTGCGCCGTCGGAGAATTGGCTGGCATTCCCTGCAGAAATCACGCCGCCTTGCATTGCCGGCTTGATCTTCGACACGCCTTCATACGTCGTGTCGCCGCGAATGCCTTCGTCTTCGTTCAGCGTGACTTCTTCCTGCCAGGTCCGCACGACCTCTTTCTTGTCGTTCATTTCGTATTTGTTCATCATCGTCTTGAACGCGACGATCTCGTCGTTGAACTTGCCGCCTTGCTTGGCCGCCGCCGCGCGTTGCTGGCTATCGACGCCATAGCGATCTTGATCCTCGCGCGAAATCTTGTAGCGCTTGGCCACGTTCTCAGCGGTCGCCAGCATCGGCAGGTAGATGTCCGGCTTGTGTTCGTTCAGCCAGCCGTCTTTCAGATTTTTGGTATTCATCGTGTTCTGTACGAGGCTGATGCTTTCGACGCCTCCTGCCGCGTAGATCTCGCCTTCGCCCGCGATCACGCGCTGCGCCGCCAACGCAATGGTCTGCAAGCCCGACGAGCAGAACCGGTTGACGGTCAGGCCCGAAACCGACACCGGGCAGCCCGCCGACAACCCGATCTGGCGCGCAATGTTCATGCCTGTCGCGCCCTCGGGGTTGGCGCAGCCCATGATGACGTCCTCGACCTCGCCGGCGTCGATCTTGGCGCGCGCAATGGCGTGCTTGACGGCGTGACCGCCCATCGCAGCCCCGTGCGTCGCGTTGAGGGCACCACGAAACGATTTGGCTAAACCGGTTCGGGCAGTCGAAACGATGACAGCGTCAACCACGAGCGTTCTCCTTTAGGGCAATTTTTTGGATGATATGATCGCACATTGCACAGAAGCGCAACCGTCAAAAACGATCACCCGCATGCCCGTCTTGCCGAAGGGCGCATTTCTTTCGCAAATACGCTGGTATCAGAGGCTTTTACGTGCCGGGCGCGACCGCGCAGCGGGGCCGTAAAGCCTGAAACTGAGCTTCGGCTGCAGGAACGACGCGCCCGGATCGATCAGCGCACCGCCGGCTTGCAGCGCCTGCCGGCCGAGCAGCATTCGATAGTTCATGTCGCGTCGATCCGAGAGCGAAACTTCGATCGGCCACGCCTGCCCGTCGATGGCCAGCGTCGTGGCGATGACGAAGCGATCTTCAGGAATCCCGTTGGAACTGGTGATGCTGCGCCTGTCGACCAGCGGCGCGTTGCATGCAACGGTGATCTCTGGCCGGCGCGGCACCGGCCGGATGATGAAACGCACGTGCGCTTCGCCGCCCAGCTCGAAAGCATCGATCGCCTCCGCGTGCAGCGCACTTGTTTTGGCGCCCGTATCGATCTTGGCTTTGATGGCAGGCAGGCCAAGGCCGGGAAGCGCGATCCACTCCTCCCAGCCCAGCACCATCCGATGGTTTGCGCTCTGCGTCTCGCCGGTCGGCGACATGGCTGCCTTACGCCACGCCGTTGGCCTTGAACCAGTCTTGCAGACGCTGCCAACCGTCCTTGGCATCCGCCTCGCGATAGGACGGACGGTAATCCGCAAAAAACGCGTGCGGCGAATCCGGATAGACCTTGAACTGCGACTTGGTATCCGCGCCGAGCGCCGCCTTCATCTGATCAAGTGATGCTGTCGGGATGCCCTGATCCTGACCGCCGTAGAGGCCGAGCACGGGCGCCTTGATCTTGCTGGCCAGATCGATCGGATTACTCGGCTGCAGCTCGGTCGTGTCGCCGACCACCCGGCCATACCACGCCACGCCCGCCTTCAAGTTCGGATTGTGCGTCGCATACAGCCACACGATGCGGCCACCCCAGCAGAAGCCGGTGATGCCCAGTTTGTTGCCGTCCGCGATGCCGGCTTTGGTCGCCCAATCGACCGTCGCGTCGAGATCGCGCATGACTTGCGCGTCTGGTACTTTCGCGACGATGGGTCGAATTTCGTCGAAGCTCTGCAGGCTTTTCACGTCGCCCTGCCGCTTGTAGAGCGAAGGTGCAATGGCGCAGTAACCTAGCTTTGCGAGCCTGCGGCACACATCGGCGATGTGTTCGTGCACGTCGAAAATCTCGTGCACCACGAGGATCAGCGGGCGCGTTTTCGCGCCGCTCTGCACCGCTCTGTAGGCAGGCACAGTCGTATCGCCACCCGGCACGTCCACCCAGCCCGCGTCCAGCCCGTCCGCGTTGGTGGCCACCATCGTTTGTGCCATGACCGGCTGCACGGACGCGGCAAAGCCTGCGATGACGCCAGTCGCGGCGCCGGATGCCAGCACCTTGCGCCGCGTCGCATCGGCCGAGGCCCAAAGGCGGTCGATATGAGTCATCGTCGTCGTCTCCGAAAATGGGCGCTCGAGCGCCAAGGCCGCGTTGCGGCACAGCATGACATACCCGTGCCTTCGAGCGAAACCACCGGCGCCGAAAACGGTTCGATCGTCTTTAAACTGCATATATATTCGGCGACAAGGTCGTTGAAATCGGCGCCGCGCCGTGATCTTCTAGGCTCACACCTTCAGCCCCGTAGGGGGACACTCGGGCTGATGTTGGATCACTGCCAAGATATGACCGATCGCTGGCGGCCGCGTGGACGCGAGCAACGTGCGCAATGTGCGATGTATGAAGCCGTCGCAGGCGCATCGGCTGGGGACTGAGAGCAAAGTATGGAACGAGGCCCTGTCACGAGGCGCATTGCGATCGTCGTTCTGGTGTCGATCGCAGGTCTGCTCACGTTGGCCGTTGCACAACTTGGCTTCGGGGTTGCGATCGACGATGCGGTGCGTCGCGGCACGGATCTGTTGACCGCCCGCTATGCCATGTCGATCGGTCAGCCGATCCGTTTGCGTGGTTTCCCGTTCGTTACCATCGCCTCAGGCACCGCCTCCGTGGCCCCCTTCAAAGGTCAGCGCGGCGCCACCCTCAAGCTGCAGTCGCCTCTCATCACCGTTGCGATGAGTGGTGGCAGCGATGACGCGAGTAGTGCCGGTTCACTGAGTGACATCTTGCAATCTCAACTCGGCGGCAGCGATATCGAAGACGTTACGCTGCGTGACGCCACCGTGCAATTCGGTTGGTCGAGCGGCGAGACGTTGTCCCTGTCTGCCTGCGACGCAGACCTCGCGGGCAAATCCGGCGCAGCCCTAACACTCGCCGGAAAATGTACCTATCTCGGACAGCCCCTAACCTTCGAGCTTTCCAGCCCTGGCCGTCTCGAAGTCGACAAGCGTCTGCCCACAGGGGCTCGTTGGCCCCTCAAACTCGCGGTAACGTCGCCGCTGTTCGGCATTGCTGCGGAAGGCGAGTTGGATGCGCGCGGCGCCTGGTGTCTGAAGGCGTCGGCGGAGTTGCGCGCGTCCGATACCACGCGATTGGCCCAGTGGCTCGGTTACGGATGGGGCGCAACGGCCGCGGGCCCGGCGGTGCGGATCAAAGGGCCGCTGATCTGGGAACGTGGCAGTATCGCTTTTGGAAAATCTTCCATTGCCCTGAACGATCAGAATGGTGTCGGCGCGGTGTCCCTCAGCTTTCGGTCTGTTCGGCCGTTCGTCGAGGCGACCGTGGCATTCCCCGCGCTCGATGTCGCGCCGTTGCTGTATCAAAGCGCCACGCCTGAAACGCGCCGGCCCTCGGGCACGCTGGCGACTCTGGAAACCACTGCGGCGTCGACCGGCTCGCCGATCTGGCGTGGTCTGGCAACCAGCTTTCCTGCCATCGCGAATGTCGACACCGAATTCCGCATATCGGCGGCTCGGTTGCAATGGCGTGGCGAACCGGTCGGCCAAGGCGCATTCAGCGTATCGGCGCGCAGCGGCGAAATGCACGCCGACTTTTCCGAACTCAAGTTCGGCAGTCACAGTGGCAGCCTGCAGGTCGCAACCAAAGCCGGCGGCACCGCGCCGGTGACGTTGCGCGGTCGTTTCAAGTCCGCCGATGTTGCGGCGCTGTCGTCGTCGATGTTCGGCACGGCGATCGCGTCGGGCACCGGCACGGGGCACTTCGAAGTGACGGGCGAGGGGGCGACGTTGGGCGCCGTCATCGACAGCGCCAGCGGGCGCGGCATGATCGAGGCTCAAGACGGCTCCGCCCACCTCGACCTGCTGGCCTTGCAACGCCTGTCGAAAGAGACCGGGCATTCGGCGCGCCCCTTGACGTGGTCGACCATAGCGTCGCCCGCGCCCTTCGAAGCCCTCGCGTTGAAAGTACAGCTTCGCGATGGAGGCATGGCGATCGATGCAGGCAGCCTGCGCAGCAACGGCTGGTTGGCGTCCGTCACCGGGCGCATCGGCGCGGAAATCGATCTTCGGGTGCGGCTCGAGCAATCGCGTCTGCCAACAGTCAAACGCAGTACGGCGCGCGGCGCGGAGTCTGGCGGCACCCTTCTGCTCGGTGGAAGCTGGGCGAGCCCCACTGTGGCGCTGCTCCCGCCCGATCCGTTGCCCTAACTCGCGCCTGTGCGCGTCAATGCGAACTTTTCGTCACCACAGCCGGCAGCGATGCAGCTAACGCTTGACGTCGGCGGATAGAGACGGCACACACACGTGTCGTCGATTGCATGCGGGGCGTAGTTCAGCCTGGTAGAACATCTGCTTTGGGAGCAGAGGGTCGCGAGTTCGAATCCCGCCGCCCCGACCATGCACACGACAACTGACCGAAACGATAGTGCGCGCGCGAGTACGCGCAAGATCGTACATAAGATTCTATACGAGACCGGCACTTGATCTGAGTTTCTGGGCCAGGCCACATCTGAGCGAAACCCATGCCTGCACGCATCTACAAGCCGGCGAAGTCTGCGATGCAGTCAGGCACCGCACGGACCGAAGAGTGGGTGCTTGAACACCAGCAGAGCTCCGCCCGTGAAATCGACCCGTTGATGGGCTGGACCGGCAGTCGCGACATGGGCAGTCAGGTCGTCCTGACGTTCGCAACCCGCGACGAAGCCGTCGCCTATGCCGAGCGTAACGGTATCGCCTACGAGTTGGCCGAACCGCAACCGCGCAAGCCCGTTCGCAAATCCTACAGCGACAACTTTAAATTCGGCCGCGTCGGCTCCTGGACCCACTGACACCGGGCTTCCATGGCCTCATGCGGCGTGGCTTTCTGGCCGCCTCTTTTCCGGCCACCTTGTCCCGCGCACATGGCATTTTCCCTCGCGTCATGGTAACGCAGGTATGCTTCGGCCCCGTAGCCCAGCTGGATAGAGCACTCGCCTTCTAAGCCTTTGCTCTAGATCTTGATTTAGTCGATGCGCCAGGGCTTATAATCTTTTTCTTGAATTGAAAACCGCTTTCCGAACCCTATCGCGGAAATTTGCCTCAGATTGGGTGCGGTCGGTGAATGGCGCGCCCGGCAGGACTTGAACCTGCGACCACTCGCTTAGAAGGCGAGTGCTCTATCCAGCTGAGCTACGGGCGCTTTTTCGATTCCGAAAAGATCAATAGCATTGTCTAGGCGACGGCGAAAGGGAGCGCGTTTACGACTTGAACGCATGTGGCGCAAGTCACCGCCAGAGAACCACTCGGGTTGTTGGTTCAAATCGCGGTGTCCGAAGCCACCTTTACCGAACTGACGTCCGGCTCTCTCGCTAGCGCAGTGACCGATCAGCTCGACGTGCAGGCCTGGTCCAGGCTGGCGGCCAGGTCGCTCGCGACCAACCTCAGATGCCGGACGGCACGATCGTCGGTCACATTCATCTGTGGGTCGGCGGTATTCCGCAGGCAGAGGGATTCTACCATGACGTGCTCGGTTTGGACGTGACGGCACGCCGGACCGGCGCCACGTTCTTTGCGACCAGCGGCTACCACCATTACCTCGCAACGAACACCTGGCAGCGCCGCAACGCACCCAAACGCTCAGGCACGATCACAGGCTTATCGTCTTTCGACCTCGTGTCGAAAATGACCCATTGCAGTCATTTTCAAGAATGCTCTGGCCTCGTCCGCTCTACGCCCGGGAGCGAATGCGTGTGATCAGGAAACACGATACAGTCGAAGCGGCTTGGTCTGCTCGCGCCGAATGAGACCCTTAGCTTCCAAGTCAAGCTGAACGGCCTTCAACCACCACCCCGCCTTCTCACCATTCGGAAACAGGTCTTGAGGCAGATGCGCAAGCAATGACGCCTTTGCTTCGGCGACGGTGATGCCGGGCGATTTGGTAGGCAGCACCTTCACCAACGCGACACGCATCGCGGTGTACTTCTTACTGTCGACGCGCGTGATGTGCCCTGAAGAAGTGAAGTTCGCGATCGCGATCTTTTCGTCAGGTTTAGGCATCGACAGAACCTCGGACAAAGTTGATCTTGGGCGCCCTGAATCCCATGGCGCCCCAGGCCCGCATCAGCTTCCACATGAAGGCCCATCACGACGCCGACCCTACGGTCGGTCTCTGACCACAGCGACGATTGAGATGATCACGCCCACCGCCGCCTGTCCAGCGCACGACGGGCCGAGGGTCCGCTGTCGGAGGTAGACCGACCGTGCCCGCTCGATAATCTCTCCACGGATGATGCTCAAGCTGCCACGGCATCTTTCTCTGCGCAGCGCCCCCTTTCAGATGGTCAAAGTATATTTTTCTCATGCTCCTTTGGGCGCGCAGTTGTCTTTCATTGTCGCCAACTAGCCGCCTCGCGTACGTCGGCGCGGCATGCGGTCGCCGTAATAGCTGCAGCTAGCGCAGCCGCGGCAGTGAGTTCCGCTTTCGCAACCTTGTCGCGCGTATCGCCCGCCGTAAGCACGAAGCGGAGGTTCGACGTCGGATCATCGTAGCCCGCTACAAGCCGGAACGCAGGAATATCGGCCAGTGCAAAATTCGCGTGATCGGAATTTGTCAGCAACGGCCGCACGCAACGCAGGTCTTGCCCGGCTTGCTCCGCAACGGTGAGCAGGAATGGCTCCAGGCCAGCGAAGCCGCTGGTCAATGCCGACAGGCGCGCTCCGCCGGCCACGCTGTCCAGATTGACGTTGAGAGCCACTTTGGCGCGTTCCGATTTACTCAATGACGCCACGTAGCAGGCCGAACCTGTCAGCGCCCACTCTTCGACACTGAAGAACGCGAGCCGCACGCCACGCCGCCATGTCTTCACCGAGGGAGCCAGCGCCCGCGCAACCGACAAGGCTGTCGCAACCCCCGAAGCATTGTCCATCGCGCTTTCGTTGATGTCGTGTCCATCGACATGAGCGCTCAACACGACCCACTCGTCCGTGGTGCCGGGCATGTCGAACAGCAGCGTCCGTGTTTCCGCCGGCTCTTCCACCGCATCGAGGTGCAGTGTGACGCGTGGCCAGCCTACCGCCGTACGTGCCAGCCGGGCTGCCGTTTCTGGTGCAATCCCGACAGCCGGAATTCCAGCATCGCCCTCGCCGCGCCCGGATGAGCCGGCAACCAGCCCGTTCGGGATCGATCCGGCGATCAGAAATGCCACCGCCCCTGCCGCCCGCGCCAACTCATACTTGCGGCGACGATGGACGGTGCCGGCCACGAACATCAGTTCATGGCGCACCAGCACGATGCGACCGGCAATATCGCCGCGATGCGCCTCGAACTCTTCAGGCGTGCCACGGCCGAGGTCGACGACCTCTGCAGTCAAGTGGCCATGCGGGGTGGCAACACTGCGCACCAGCGGATGACAGGCGGCCAGCGTCCCGTCGGCAAGACGCAGTTCCGCTTTCGTGCAGCGCCAGCCAATGTAGGGGACAGGAATCGAGCGACACGCAACACCACTGGCCTCGGCCCCGCGTTTTTCCACGTAGTCCATCGCGAGCGCTTCGCTGGGCGTCCCTGCGAGGCGTCCGCCGAACCGGCACACCGATTCGAAGTCGCGAAACAAATCTCGATCAGCGGCGATGGTAGCGCGGAAATCAGAGGCGATACTCATGTCGAGCTCGTTTGGGTTCGAGTGCTGAAACTATGGAGATGTCTGTTGAGTGCGTTCAGGAAGGCCTCGCCGATCCGGGATAAGCCGCGGTCTGACGAGTGGAACACCGCAATTTCATAGGGAATGACGGGTCGGAACAGTCGCGTTTCCAGGCCCAGGACTGCGAACTGCCGGGCCGTGGCTGGATCGACGATGGAAACGCCGGCTCCGTTGACGACCAATCCGCACATCATCGCCATCAGTTCGGACGTGGCAGCGATATTCAAGTGCGCGCCTGCATCGGCAAAGGCACCGGACACGAGGTGGTGCACCGACCATTCCCGGAACATTCCGATGAATGGGACACCCGACAGGAGCTCAGGTGTGATGACGCGGCGGGCACACAATGGGTGATTTTTGGGCATCACTGCAACGCACTCGAACCGATAGCGCGTTACATTGAGCCCGGTCGAGTCGATCGGCTGCTCGCAAATGCCGATGTCGTGCATGCGCGACGGGAACATGCCCCGCACGAGATCGGAGTTGCGCGTGATCAACGTGACCTTCACATGTGGCCGCTCACGCATGAAGCTCGCCACGACCGGCGGCAACAGCGTCACGCCCGCCATGGGATGGCTCGCGATGGCCAGCGAACCCAATTGCCCCTCGCGCAGCAGCGCCGCCGCTGACGTCAGGTCGTCGATCCGGCCGAGCGTGCGATCGACCTCGCTGCGAAATGCCATCGCTTCGGCCGTCGGCCGCAGCCGGTTGTTCGTTCGTTCGAAAAGCGAAAATCCCAATACCTCTTCCAGGCGCACAATTTGCGCGCTCACGGCCGGTTGGGTGACCCCCAACGCGTTCGCGGCGTGGGTGACCGAACCAGTTTCGATGACGGCACGAAAGGCTTCCAGGAGGCGGATGTCCATCGATGCATAGAAAATCGTTATTGTGTTTTATGCAAGCCTGCTTCTAGATGTCGGTGTCAGCGGCAATACATGTGCATGAGCCATAACGAATCGTTTTGATTGTCCGCAATGAGGCTTTGTGTCGATGCCGGTAACGCCTCCGATCATCGCAGCCGTCGAGGTGTCGAAATCTTTCGGCCCGCTTGAAGTGCTGCACGAGGTCAGCGTCTCGGTGTCCGAGCGCGATGTCGTCTGCATCATCGGTCCGTCAGGCTCAGGCAAAACCACGCTCCTGCGCTGTCTCGCGCTGCTGGAAACGCCGAGCGGTGGACGCGTCGTGATGAAGGGCGAAACGATTGCCTCGCCGAAACCCATTGCTGCAGAGCTGCGCGCGGCTCGCGCCGTACGCTCGGACATCGGCATGGTTTTCCAGCACTTCAATTTATGGCCGCACATGACGGTGCTGGAGAACCTCATCGAGGCGCCGCAGCTTGTGCGCGGCACGCCGCGCGATGAAGCGATCGCCATCGCAGAGGCGCTGCTGGCCAAGGTCGGACTGTCCGACAAGCGCGACGCCTACCCTGGGCGCTTGTCCGGCGGCCAGCAGCAACGCGTTGCCATTGCACGCGCGCTCGCCATGTCGCCGAAGGTCATGCTGTTCGACGAGGCGACTTCGGCGCTCGATCCTGAACTGCGCCGTGAAGTGCTCACCGTCATGCGCCAGCTCGCGATGGAGGGAATGACGATGCTCGTCGTCACGCACGAGATGGGTTTCGCGCGCAAGGTCGGCACACGCATCGTCTTCATGGACCGCGGTGAAGTCGTAGAGGAAGCGCCGTCCGAGCAATTCTTCACCGCGCCGGCCAGTGAGCGCGCCATTCGTTTTCTTGCCCAGCTCGAGAACTGATCATCAACGGAGGAGCTATCGTCATGCGCGTCGGACTTTTCAAGGAACTCGCTGTTGCCGCATCAGTCCTGCTGGCCGGCGCAACTTTACAAATCGGGCAAAGTCACGCTCAGGGCGTCCAGTCGCGTCTCATCGAAATAACGAAGTCAAAAAAACTGAAGGTGTGTCAGTTCCCGCTCTATTATTCGATATCGTTTCGCAATCCGAAAACCGGTGTGATCGAGGGCATCGACGCGGACCTTTCCAAGGAGTTGGCGAAGGATCTGGGAGCGGAGCTGGAAATCGTCGAGTCGGGTTTTGGAACTTTCATCGCCGATCTTCAGGCAAACAAGTGCGACATCGGCATGTTCGGCGTGGGTGCGTCGCTCAAGCGGGCACAGGCCGTCGAATTTTCCAAGCCGTACCTGATCACGAATATCTACGGGGTCACGCGCAAAGGCGGCGCTGTCAAAGCCTGGGCCGACATCGA
The DNA here is from genome assembly GCA_031365465.1 of Hyphomicrobiaceae bacterium. GTDB lineage: Bacteria > Pseudomonadota > Alphaproteobacteria > Rhizobiales > Hyphomicrobiaceae > JABFRJ01. The sequence goes on along the minus strand of JANLYD010000452.1, from coordinate 43,644 downwards.
CAAGAAAGGGATCAAGGCCGCCGTCTCGCTCGGCAGCTACATCGAGCCGTTCATGAAGACCTATCTCAAGAACGCCGAATTGATTTCGGTCGCGCCTCCTAATACGCGCGAAGCCGAACTGGTCGCCGGCCGCGTCGACGTCATCATCACCGACTATCCAACTGCGATCAAAGTCACCGATGAGTTCGATTGGGCAGAGGCCATCGTGCCGAGTGAAAAACTCGCTGTGACCCCTTATTCTTACGTTGTCGCACAGGGCGACCAGACTTGGCTCAACTTCATCAATCTCTTCGTCGACACGATCAAGTTGGACGGCCGTCTGAAATTCTTTGCCGACAAGAACAAGCTCGGCCCGATCGTCGCGCCGTAATCTGGGACACGATATCAGGAGCCGGTCATGCCAAGCTATCAGTTCCGATGGGATATCGTATCCGGCAACTTCGGGTTCCTGATGTCGGGGTTGCAGATGACGTTGATCATCTCCGCAGCCTCCCTCGTGTTGGCGATGATCGGCGGGCTGTTGCTTGCCGTCATCGACATGTCGCGATTTCGCCCGATCAGGATGATCGGTCTCGCCTTTGGCGAAATCATTCGCAACACACCGATCTTGGTGCAGTTGCTGTGGGTTTACTATGTGTTGCCGATCGTGTTCGGCTTGCAGATCTCCTCGTTTGCGGCGCTGCTGATCGGACTATCGGTCTATAGCGCGTCGTTCATTTCAGAGGTTTATCGCTCCGGCATTCAGGCTATTCCCAAGGGACAGTCAGAAGCGGCGAAAGTGCTTGGCCTGACACCGAGCCAAAGCTTTCGTCGCATCGTGTTGCCTCAGGCCATCCGGTTGACCCTGCCGCCGCTCGCTTCCAACTTCGTGCAGCTCATCAAGTATTCGTCGCTGGGCTCAGTTATATCTGTCACCGAGATCACGCGCCGCGGCACCGAGCTGTCCTCGTCGACTTTCCGGCCGCTCGAGATCTTCACGTTCATCGCGGTCGTCTATTTCTGCATCTGCTATCCGCTCGCCATGGCGATCCGCATCTGGGAGCGCCGCCTTGCCAATCGCTAGCGTCGGTCCAAGCGTGCAGACACGGATCGCCGCACAGGTCGGCGCGCGCCGTGACGATCTCGTGCGCATGGCGCAAAGACTTGTCGCCGCCGCGTCGCCCAATCCGCCCGGCGATGTCAGCGCAGCCGCCGCCGTCGCACACGCGTTCCTGGCGGCGATCGAGGCCATCGAGATCCAGCGCTTCGAGACCGCCCCCGGTGTCGTCAACTTGGTCGCGGTGATCCGCAGCGGCCGTCCCGGGCGACGGCTGATCTTCAACGGCCACCTCGACACCTTCCCGATCGGCGAAGACCTTGGCTGGACCGTTCCACCGCTCGGTGGCGTCGTCGCCGACGGCCGGCTTTATGGCCGTGGCGTCTCCGACATGAAGGGCGGGATCGCCGCCTCGTTGCTTGCGGCGAGCGTGCTTGCCGCCAATCGCCGGCATTGGCGCGGCGAGATCGCGATCACCTTGGCCGGTGACGAAGAGACGATGGGCACACTGGGCACTCAGTGGCTCCTCGAGAACGTCCCCTCGGCCAAAGGCGACGCGATGATTTCGGGCGATGTGGGGTCGCCATCGGTGGTGCGATTCGGCGAGAAAGGTCTGGTCTGGATCGAGATCGAGGCGCACGGCCAGCCCGCGCATGGCGCACACGTCCACAAGGGCATCAACGCGATCGACAGGCTGCTGACCGCACTGGCGGCGTTGAAGTCGCTGGAAGCTTTGCCGGTGGCGGCACCGCTCGACGTGACCAACGCGATCAAGGCGGCCGCAAGCATTTCCGAACCGATCTCAGGCATCGGCGAAAGCGACACGTTGCAGCGCGTCACCGTCAATATCGGGACTATCAACGGTGGTGTGTCGCCCAATCTTGTGCCGTCGCAGGCGAGTGCGGCAGCCGACGTAAGGGTTCCTCTCGGAGTTACGCTCGAAGCGATCGAGCACGCGCTCCATCGGGAACTCGATAGACTCGACGGGGTGCGTTGGCGCATCATTCAAAAATATTCTCCGAGCGTTACCTCGCCCGATCATGAGATCGTGCGCGCCACGATCGCCGCTGCAACGACCGTCCTTGGTCGCGCCCCCGTCGCCAATATGCGCGTTGGCGCGTCCGACGCACGGCTCTACCGCTTGTTTGGCGTTCCCAGTGTCGTCTTCGGCTGCACGCCCTTCGGCATGGGCGGACCGGACGAACATGTCGTGATCGACGAGTTGGTCGCAGTCGCACAAGTTCATGCACTTGCGGCGCTGCAGTTTTTGAGCGCTGACAGATGAGGTGTTTATGACTGAAACAGCGAACAAACTCGCGCATGCCGACCTGTACACGACTGGCAGCGGCTTCATGGGAGCACCCTACGTCACGTCGGCTTCAGGGGCGAAAGTCGCTATTCTGGGCGTGCCGTTCGATTGCGGCACGCATGCGTTTCGGGTCGGATCGCGGCAAGGGCCTGCGTCGATCCGCGAGCAGTCGCGGCTCGTGCGTGCATTCGAGAGTGAGGTGGCCGATTTCGACATCCGCAAGGCCGTCGGCCTCGTCGATTGCGGTGACGTTGCAGTGACGCCCGGGCGCATCGTCGACGCCTTCGAGCGCATCGAAGAAGCGGCCTGGCGAATCATCGCTGCGGGTGCCGCGCCCATCGGCTTTGGCGGCGACGGATCCATTTCCGTCCCCCTCGTTCGCGCGGCGGCCAGGAAATGGCCGGAGCTGTCGGTGCTGCATATCGACAGTCATACCGACTGCCATCCGGTCAACGAAGAACATCCCTATGATGCGGCCTCTCAGTTCAGCCACGTCGCTTTGGAGCAGCGTGTGTCCCCCAGTGCCTCCTATCACGTCGGGATACGCGGTTCGACCTACCGCCAGGGCGTGCTGACGCATACGCGCTCGCTCGGCTACAACGTCATCACGATGCGAGATTACATGCGCCGCGGCGAAGCCGACGTGCTTGCGGAACTGCATACGGCACTAAAAGGCAAGCCTGTCTATCTGTCGTGGGACATGGACTCGTTTGATCCGTCCGTTGCGCCCGGCGTGTGCACGCCCACGTGGGGAGGCTTCACTGCACGTGAAGGCCTGCAACTGCTGCGTGGCCTTGCAGGCCTTGATATCGTGGCTGTCGACATCAACACCGTCAGCCCACCGCACGATGTCAATGGAATGGCCGCTCACCTTGCCGCACAGATCGCATTCGATTGCATGCTGCTGCTTGCGCCGGCAACCCAACCGTAGATGCCACTATGGTGCCAATTTTTCGGATGTCGGCTCATGATCTATATCGTGCTGATTGCCGTGATTGGCATCCTGCTTCTTCAAGCGACCGGCGCGATTCCGCTGTCGAGCGTGGGTGGCCCGATGATGATCGCCCTGGCTATCGTCGTCGCCGCGCTGGCTGTCGGCATCCACGAGGCGTGGACGAACAAGCGGGGCATGCTCGGCTGGATTGTGAACATCTTCGCCTCTTTCGTCGGGGCTTTTCTGGGCGCGCAGGTCGGAGGCTTGGCCATGCTCATGTTCCTCAGACCGTTCATGGATGGGACGTCGTTGGCGGCTTCGGGAGGCGCTGTGATGTCCATCGCACTCGCAGGCGGGATGGTCGCCGCGATGCTCGGATCGTGGGGCGCGCTGTTAACAGTGAATCGGTGGCGATGATCATTAAAGATGTTGCCGTCGGGCAGTAGCGATGGCTCCGCTGATGCCCTGTCGCTAACTCTCATGATTTCGACTGGACCGGATCGGCTGCCTGTCTGCGAGCCATTGGGAGTGTCCGCTTTCGAATTTACCGCGTTACCCTCACGACGCGGGTCCACCGGAGGCGTCTTTTACTTCTGCAGTTGGAGAAAGCGGACATCAGTCGCAGTTTTGAATCCAGCCATTGCCACCTGTCCTCAGAAAACCGAGGAACACGCGCACCCTGCGCCGCACATCAGCGTGCCATGGGACGCAAACACCAATAAGCCGCGTTGAATCAGTTTCTGCTCGACGGCAGCTAATGCGTGACCTTTTGGTAGCGGCCTAGCTGGCGGCTCATTGTTAGCATGGCAGTATTCGAAAGAATTAGCGATTTAGTTACGCTTTCTGGACACGGTAGACCTACGGAGCTGACCGAAGTTCGTTGGTCTGTGTTTCCTCCAGCTATTGGCAAGTGTTCTGCACGCGATGCCGTCCCGGCGGCGTGATCGGGGGCATTTGCGCGGGGACCACAGATGCGCGCCACCAGGACTCTATCGAACGCTCGTTCATTGCAGCCGATCGCAATTGCTTTTTTGGCGCTGGTTACAACGATTCTGCTTGCGGCTGCGCCGGCGGCCGCCCAACCCGCATCGCTCACACCGGTGTCCGGCTCCGGCCAGTCCACCACCGTCAACACGCTGTTCCCCAATCCACTCAAGGTCATCGTCCAAGATGGCGGCGGCACCACGCTTTCCGGTGTACCCGTCACCTTCACCGCGCCGGCCGGTTCGGCATCGACGACGGCCACCGCGATCTTCAACGGCGCGGGCACCACCTACACCGTCAACTCCGACGCCACAGGCACCGCCACGGTCCCGGCTGCGCTGATCCAGGCGAGCCAGAAAGCCGCGCAATACACCGTCGACGTCAGCGCTGGCGGCGTCAATTCCACGATATTATTGATCAACGCCGCTGGTCCTCCCGCGACGATTTCCGTGAGTGCCGGCGCTGGTCAATCCGGCGTCGTGACGACTGATCTGTCGACGGCCTTCAAGGCACTGCTCGTCGACAGCTTCGGCAACCCGGCGTCGGGCATCGGCGTCACTTTCACCGCGCCTGGCAGCGGCGCTTCGGGCACGTTCTCCGGCTCGCTCACCGCACTCACCACCACCGACATCAACGGCATTGCCACCGCGCCGACGTTCACGCTTAATGCTGTCGCGGGCGTGTTCAACGTCACCGCCAACACGACATCTTCTCCGTTGGGCACGCCCGCCAACTTCAATCTCGTCAACACGCCGGGAACGCCCACGCAGATCAGCGTTAGCTCGGGTTCCGGCCAGTCGACGCAGATCTCCACCGCCTTTGGCACCGCGCTGTCGGCGCTCGTCCGCGACGCGAGCAACAACCCTGTTTCGGGCGTCACTGTCACGTTTTCCGTGCCGGGTTCAGGCTTCAGCGCCACGCTATCGTCGCTGACTGCCACCACGAATGCATCCGGTATCGCCAGCGTCACCGCGACCGCCAACACCGTGACTGGCACCTACAACGTCTCCGCCACTTTCTCCGGCGGCCCGGCCATTAATTTCTCACTCACCAACACGCCCGGCACCGCGGCCAACCTCTCGCTCAACGCCGGCAACAATCAGTCCGCCACCATCACTCTAAATTTCGCTACCAATCTGTCGATCCTGTTGACCGACGCGAGCGGCAACCCCGTACCCGGCGCCGTCGTCTCGTTCGCGGCACCTATCTCCGGCGCGTCTGGTCTGTTCGGCGCGTCCAGCACCACCACCGCGACGACCAACGCCAGCGGCATCGCCACCGCCACGACATTCAAGGCCAACGCCATCGCCGGCAGCTACACCATCACCGTCACCTACCAGTTGCTGACCGTCTCCTTCTCGCTCACCAACATCAACCCAACGGCGATCGCGTTCAACGGCGGCTCGGGTCAGTCGGCGACCATTACCAAGTCCTTCGGTACCCAGCTCTCTGCCAAGGTGACCGATGGCGGCGGCGTCGGCATTCAGGGATTGACCGTGACCTTCACCGCGCCCAGTTCTGGCGCGTCCGGCCTGTTCGGCGCGTCGGCGACGACCACGGCCGTCACCAACGCCAGCGGCGTTGCTACCGCGTCCGCATTTACCGCCAACGCGACGGCCGGCAGCTACACCGTCTCAGCCACCGTCACTGGCGTCGCTTCGACCGCCGATTTCGCCCTAACCAACGTCAACCCCGCCGCCATTGCCCTGCAATCCGGCGGCGGCCAGCAGGCCACGATCTCCACCGCTTACCCGGCCCAACTGGTGGCACGCGTCACCGATGGCGGCGGCGTCGGCGTCCAAGGCCTGACCGTGACCTTCACAGCGCCCGGGTCCGGCGCCTCTGGCCTATTCGGCGCATCATTGACCACCACCGCCGTTACCAATGCCAGTGGCGATGCAACGGCCTCCACTTTCACTGCAAACGGCACCGTCGGCGCGTTCAACGTCAACGCGACAGTGACAGGCGTCGCCTCGCCCGCAGCCTTCACTCTGAACAACCTGACGCCGATCCCGGCCACGATCGCCGCATCGCCCGCCAACGGCACGCCGCAGCAGATCGCCGTCAATGCTCCGTTCGGCACCGCACTGGGCGTCATCGTCAAGGACGTCAACGGCGTCGTGATCACGAACTATCCGGTGACATTCACAGTCAACGCCGTTGGCGGCGCCGGCGCGACGTTCCCGGGCGGCCTGACGACCACGACGCTGAACACCAATGGCTCGGGCATCGCCAGCGGGCCGACCCTGACTGCTAACGGCACGGCCGGCGCTTACACCGTAACCGTCACCGCGGGTTCGCTGACATTCACCTTCAACTTGACCAACACCGCGCCCGCTTCGATCAGCGCGACCGGCGGCACACCGCAGGTGACGCTGATCAACACCAACTTTGGCACGTTGCTGTCGGCCACAGTCCTCGATGGCTCCAGCAACCCGGTTTCCGGCGCGACTGTGACGTTCACGACGCCGGGTTCTGGTGCGTCGGGCCTGTTCGGCGCATCGCTGACAAAGACCGCCGTCACCAACGCCTCAGGTGTTGCGACTGCCTCGGCCTTCACCGCCAACGGCACCATCGGCTCCTATACCGTCACCGCCGCAGTGGCCGGCGTCGCGGGTACGGCATCGTTCGCGCTCACCAACACCGCCCCGGCCAGCATCACCGCGAGCTTCGGCACGCCGCAGACGACGGTGGTCAACACCGCCTTCGGCACGCATCTCCAGGCTACCGTGCTCGATGCGACCAACGCGCCCGTCGCCGGCGCCACCGTGACCTTCACCGCGCCTGGTTCAGGTGCCTCGGGTCTCTTCGGTGCCTCGCTGACCAAGACGGCCGTCACCAACACCTCTGGTGTCGCCACAGCCACCACATTCACCGCCAACGCCACGACGGGCGCCTACACCGTCACCGCGTCGGTTGCCGGTGTCGTTCCTACTGCCTCGTTCAGCCTCAGCAACATTCTCGCCACCCCGGCGAGCGCCGCAGCCTCTCCGGCCGGCGGTACCCCGCAATCGACCGCCGTCAACACGGCCTTCGCGACCGCCCTCGGCGTGATCGTGAAAGATGCGGGCGGCACCATCATCGTCGGCATTCCCGTGACATTCACCGTCAATGGGGCCGGCGCCAGCGGCTCCTTCGCCCTCGGCGGCGCGTCCCAGATCGTCAACACCAATGCTTCCGGCATAGCCACGGCCTCGACGCTGACCGCCAACGGTACCGCTGGTGCCTACACGGTCACCGCCACCGTCGGCGGAGTCACGACCACGTTCAATCTGACCAACACGGCCCTACCCGCAGCCATTACTGCGACAGCTGGCAACAATCAGTCCGCCGTCATCGCTGCCAACTTCACAACACAGCTCCAAGCCACGGTTCTCGATTCGGGCAACAATCCCGTCGTCGGCGCGATCGTCGTGTTCTCTGCACCGAGCACTGGTGCGAAAGCCACCTTCGGCGGCAGCCAGACCACGACCGCGGCTACCAACGCCTCCGGCATCGCGACCGCCGCCGTCGCTGCCGCCGGTACCGTGACCGGCACTTATCAGGTCTCGGCCACGGTGCAGGGCACGGCTATCACCACGAACTTCACGCTCACCAACACGCCAGGCACCGCAACGCAGATCACGCGCTCGTCGGGCAATACCCAGTCAGCCGCGCTCGGTGCCAATTTTGCGGCACCGCTGGTTGCCCTTGTCCGTGACGCCAGCAACAACCCGGCGCCCGGAGTTTCCGTCACCTTCACGCCAGCCGCAGGACGGGCGACATTCAGCGGCGCGGCCTCGGCCACTGTGACCACGGATGCGTCTGGGCTCGCGACGTCCCCGGCAATGACGGCCGCAACGACAACCGGTGCCTATACCGTCGTTGCCGGCATCACCGGCCGCACGGTCAACTTCACCGAAACGAACACCGCGGCGGTGCCGGGTTCGGTCGCCATGCAGGCCGGGTCCAGTCAGACCACCGTCGTCAACACCAACTTCGCCAGCACGCTGCAAGCCAAGGTGCTCGATACCCAGGGCAACCCGGTCAGCGGTGTCACCGTCACCTTCTCCGTGCCGGGATCGGGCGCATCGGGCACCTTCGGCGGCGCCACGTTCACGACCGCCACCACCAACGCGTCCGGCATCGCCACCAGCGCCACGCTGAAGGCTAACACGGTGTCGGGCACCTTCTTTGCGCAGGCGACAATCTCCGGCGTCGCCAGCCCTGCGCTCTTCACGCTGACTAACAATCCGGATCAGCCGGTCGGCATCACCATCGTCTCGGGTCAGCCACAGTCGACAATCGTCAATACCGCCTTCGCCGCTCCCCTGGTCGCCGTCGTGAAGGACGTGTACGGCAACGTCGTGCCCGGTGCGATCATCACCTTCCAGGCACCGACGGTTGGCTCTGTCGCCGCTTTCCCCGGTCCCTCTAGCACCTCCACCGCGACCTCCGATGCTGCCGGCCAAGCCACATCTCCAACGCTGACTGCCAACGCCATCGCGGGTACCTACACGGTGTCCGCGCGGATCGTCTCGGGCGCGGTCGTCAACTTCAACCTCACCAACTCGCCGGCTCCCACCAGCATCACCGCGACAGGCGGCGTTACGCAGTCGACCGTCGTGTCTACGGCCTTCGCCACCGCGCTGCAGGTCATCGTCAAGGACGCCTCGAACCTGCCGGTGCCGAATGTCGTGGTGACGTTCACGCCGCCGGCGTCGGGCGCCAGCTCTACGCTGTCGTCGCTGACGGCGACCACCAATGCCTCGGGCATCGCCAGCGTCACCGCGACCGCCAACGCCACTACCGGTACGTATAGCGTCTCGGCCCAAGCAGCCGGCGTCCCGACGCCCATCAGCTTCTCGCTGACCAACACGGCGGGTGCACCTGCCAGCATCATTGCCAGCGGCGGCTCCACCCAGTCGACGCTCGTCACCACGGCCTTCAGCACCGCGCTGCAAGTCACCGTCAAGGATGGTTCGCTCAACCCCGTGCCGAACGTCACCGTGACGTTCACCGTGCCCGGCTCGGGCGCGACTGCGTCACTGTCGTCCACCACCGCCACCACCAACGCATCGGGCATCGCCAGCGTCACCGCGACGGCCAATGCCACCGTCGGCGCCTATCTGGTCAGCGCCTCCGCGGCAGGCGCCCCGACGACAGTCAGCTTCAATCTCTCCAACACGGCCGGCGCGCCCTCCAGCATCGTCGTGACCGGCGGTCTGACGCAATCGACCGCCGTCACCACCGCCTTCACCACCGCGCTGCAGGTGACCGTCAAGGACGGCTCCAACAATCCTGTTCCCGGCATCGTCGTGACCTTCACGCCGCCGGCCTCGGGCGCCACCGCGACGCTGTCGTCGCTGACCGCGACCACCAACGCATCCGGTGTCGCCAGCGTCACCGCCACGGCCAACGCGACCGCGGGCGCGTATACGGTGTCTGCCGCTGCTGCCGGCATCCCGACGCCGGTCAGCTTCAGCCTGACCAATCTTGCAGGCCCCGCCGCCAGCATAACGGCCACCGGCGGCTCGACGCAGTCGACGCTCGTCACAACAGCCTTCGGCACCGCGCTGCAGGTCACCGTCAAGGACACCAACAACAACCCGGTCCCGAACGTCACCGTGACGTTCGGGCCGCCGGGATCGGGCGCCACGGCGACCCTCTCCGCGCTGACCGCCGTCACCAACGCCTTCGGTGTCGCCAGCGTCACCGCTACCGCCAACACGTTGGTAGGCTCGTACAATCTGACAGGCTCGGTCGTCGGGGTACCGACCAACGCGACGTTCGCGCTGAGCAATACCGCAGGCGCGCCATCGAGTATCGCTGCGACAGGCGGCTCCAGCCAGTCGACGCTCGTTACAACCGCCTTCGCCTCCGCGTTGCAGGTGACGGTGAAGGACAGCTCCAACAATCCGGTGCCGGGGGTCGTCGTCACCTTCACGCCGCCAGCAACAGGTGCCAGCGCGACACTGTCCGCGCTGGCCGCCACCACCAACGCCTCAGGTATCGCCACCGTCACCGCGTCGGCAAATACAAAGGTCGGGGCTTATAACGTCACCGCCACGGTCGCCGGTGTACCGACGACGCTCGGTTTCGCCCTCACCAACACCGTCGGCCCGGCTACGATCATTTCGGCCAGCGGCGGTTCAGCTCAAACGACGCTGGTCGCCACGCCATTCGGCACCGCCCTTCAAGTCACCGTCACCGACGGTTCTGGCAATCCTGTTCCAGGGATCACGGTAACCTTCTCGGCTCCGGCCTCCGGCGCCAGCGCCACACTATCGGCTCCCACGGCCGTCACCAACGTCACGGGCGTCGCCAGCGTCACCGTCTCGGCCAACGCCATCCCCGGTTCCTACCTCGTTACTGCCAATGTTGCCGGTGTGCCCACGCCGATCGCGTTCAGCCTGAACAACTTCGGCACCGCCGGATTGACGCTCACCGTTTCCGCGTCGCAGACCAGCATCAGTGGACCCGGCCAGTCTATCGTCTTCACCTACACGGTCCGCAATACCGGCACGCTCGCTGCCACCGGCGTAACGGTCACCGACGCCAAGATCCCGGGCATCGTCTGCCCCGCGACCACACTGGCACCCTCCGCCAGCATGGCCTGCAAGGCGACCTACGTTGCGACGGCCACCGACGTCTCCAACGGCGCCGGCATTGTCAGCGTCGGCAAAGCCACCGGCACCACGCTCCTCGGCGCGACTGGAACGCCCGACGTAACGACACCGGTCGGGATCGACGTCGCTGCCATCCAGCGTAAGACAGCCGATGCCAACAAGGGTCTGATGTTGAACCGCGCGCAGGCGCTCACCTCCATGCAGCCGAATGCCCAGCGTCTCCACAACCGCCTCACCACGTCGATCTATGGCGATGTGGAAGCGGAATCGGACGAACAAATCGCACCGCAGCCGCGCCGCCACGATACGATGAAGGCCTTCGATTCCCCCCAAGACAGGTCCCCGAACTCGGTTCTGCCGTCGATCATCGGCGGCATCCGCGGCGGCAATCCGGCGATGCCGCAGCCGGCGATCCTCGGCAATGGTGTCCGCAACACCATCGCGACGTCACCCTTGACGACGCGAGACCTCAACGAGGCCGACCGCCCGACCGGTAGCCTGCCGTTCAACTTCTCCGGCTCGGCGGACAACGGCATCGGCAACTTCAACTTTGCCACCAGCCTGTCGAAGGTCCGCGAAGCCGCGCAGGCGAAAGAAGCGTCAAACCTGGCCGCTACCGGCCGGGCCCCGTCGCCCGATCGCGCCCCCAGCATGTTCGACGTTTGGTTCGAAGGTCAGTCGTCCTACTTCACGTCGAACAACCTCGGCGGCCAGCGTCAGGGGCATTCCGGCGTGCTCTACTCCGGCGTCGATGCGATCATCGCTCCCGGTGTCGCGGTCGGTTTGCTGCTGCAGCACGATTGGATTGCCGACAGCTCCAATGTGCTCGGCCAGAACCGCGACGGGGCCGGCTGGATGGCCGGTCCTTACGTCGGCTTGCGTCTCACCCCCAACCTTTACTTCGACGCCCGCTACGCCCGTGGCTCGGCAATCAATCACGTCGATCCCGTCGGTGCCTACGTCGATACGTTCACCTCGACGCGTGAACTCGCCAGTAGCCGCCTGACCGGAGATTGGAAGCGTGGCAACTGGACGTTCCGTCCGTCGGCGGAAATCGTCTACTATACGGAGCGCCAGAAGTCGTACGTCAACCAGATCGGCATCGCGATCCCGGAAACGCGCGTCAGCCTCGGCCGCGTCAGCTTCGGCCCGGAAGTGGCCTACAAGTTGAAGCTGGAGAACGGGTCGGTTCTCGAGCCCTACGTGGCGCTCAAGGGCGTCTACGACTTCTCCGCCGACGCCAAGTCGTCGTCGAGCGATCAACCGGCTTCGAACACGCTCACTGGCCGCATCGAGGTGGGCGCCACCTACCGCTTCGAAAGCGGCATCTCGGTGCGTGCTTCCGGCGCCTACGACGGCATGGGCAGCGCCACCTACCGCGCCAAGCAGGGCCAAGCTTTCGTCATCGTCCCGCTCAATTGACAAACACACCGCACATAGAATGGTGCGCTGCTAGGGTCCATCACGGCATGCCATTTGAGATCCGCCAAAAACTTTTCGCCCTTCTTGGTCAGATGGATCTGCCGCTGCCGACCATCTGATGCCGACGAAATACGCACCCCAAGACCTCGGGCCTCTAGGGAATCGATCAGAGGAACGATCCTTGGACGCTCAACGCCGAGTGCTGTTGCCAAATCGGCCTGATTGACCCCGGGGTTGTCGGCTGCGACGGCGAGAACGGAAAACTGCGCAGTCGTGTGATACGTCGCGTGATCAATGCTGCGGACCAAGTGCGGCTGGCGCGCGCGTCAATACGCGATTGAGCGATCGCACTTGCGATGGCACGAATATCAGCAACAAAGCTGCGTAAATACACCCGCCCGCGATCACGCACAAAATGAGGCGCGGTATGGCCGGCATGCCGCCAAGTCCGAAACTGAGAGTTGCGACGAACGCTGCCATGCAGGCCGACAGGAGCCAAGCCTTCGAAAGCATGCTCAGGCGCGCGAGGCGCCGCCACTCGAAACCCTTCGGCAAAACGAGGATGGCGACGAGTGCCTGCGCTGCGTCCCCGGCGATGCGCGCAACCCCGACGCTTATGGGGCCGAATGCGGTGGAGCCGAATAACACGCCTAAAGTCGCCACGACGCCCATGCCGTTGGCAAGCAGACTGAACTCGGGGCGTCCCTTGGCGGAAAGCGCAGAGAATACGAGACGGGCTGGCAGCGCCAGAGCGCTCCCGATCGCCAGACAGACGCAAATTGGAATGGCCGGCTCCCATCCCGGCCCCGCCAGGACAGGCAGTAGATCGGGCGTCACTGCGGCAAGGCCCGCAAATATCGGCACGATGAAGAGGCTCGACAGGGAGATTGTCGATTGCAGACGCTTCATCAAATCATCCGCATCGTCCTGCGCAGCCGCGAAATGAGAAAATCCGATATTGTGTGCCGCGATTCCGACCAGCGCCCGGATGGGTTCGACGACCCGAATAGCCATGTTGACGTAACCCAAAGCCGCCAGCCCGTACATGGACGCGACCACGGCATTGAATGCCAGATGATTTACATTGTCAGAAAGCCTGTCGAACAGTGAGATACGCGCGTAGCGCTCCAAGTCCCTGAACTTGTCGATGTTCCAGGACGGCTTGATCCATAAGCGAAGACGCTCGTGAAGGATGATGGTTCGTGCGGCGGTCGTGGCAACTCTCTGCACCACAAGCGCCCACACGCCGTAGCCGAATGCCGCGACCAAGATTGCGAGCACGACACCGATGACGTTCCCTATCAGGGTGGCGATCGAGATCGCATTGAACCGGCGTAGCCGACGGGCGACGCCGGTCAAAATATCGCCTTGGCCCGATAGAACGATCGACAGACTGGCAATGGGCAGCAGCCAGACGATCTCAGGTTGACCGAATGCCCACGCCATCAGGTGCCCGGCCGGAATTGATGCCAGCGTGAGGATGCCTGCCACAAACCACGAAAAAGCGACCACGGTCGCCACATGAGCCCGTCGCAACACTTTTCTTTGTGCCAAGGCTTCTTCGAATGGCGCGCCAACGAAGACGGAAGCCACAATCACAAAAATCAGGACAAGCGCCCCGAGGCCGAGCTCTTTAGGCGCAAGTAGACGCGACAGGACGGTGGTGCCCACCAGCAGCGCCAAGAGACGGCCAACAGCGTCGATCGAGGACCACGTCAGCCATTTCCAGAGTTTCGATTTCAAACCAATGCCCTTCTGGACAGCCAGCCGTTGCATTTTTCATCCCGCGCGTATTTGCACCGCGCGGTCAGAGTTCAGGCGACAAGAGAAATGAGAACGCCGATGAAATCGGATTATCAAAGAAAGCAACGTTCTCGATTGCATAAGCTGACGGGTTTAAATCAGCAACTAAAAGCAACCGTGCACGCACGCTCGCACGTTATCTTGGTTTATCAGAAGCCAAATTAATTTGCCCAGCGGCCCGAATATCCGGCCGACTCCGCCCATCGGCAGGCCCGGTTGTGGTATGTGTTTTTAAAAACCTCAGGTATACGCCAACTGGCATGACAATGGCTTGCTCGAGTGCGTCGGCAGCCCCGTGTATCGGGTCTTAACCTTAATCCGCCATAGCGCTCGCCAGTCTCCGCGCGATAGCTTATGCGTCCGTCAAAGTACGGGCTTAGACGGTGTGTGAAAGCGGCAATGTTAGCAAATATTACCCGCGATGCTGTCCAGGACGGCACAGATCATTCAACAAGCGCCTTTGATACAGGTGCCAAATACTTCATAAGCCTATGGGATACTGCGGGCGTTTTGCGTCGTGGCTGGATATATTTGTTCCTCGGCTGCTGCTTGGGCATGGCCGCCGCATTTACTTATGTGCAAGTCGTGCCAACCCTGTACAAAAGCACGTCTCGCATCCTAATTGACAAGAGTTCGAATCGCTTTCTTCAGGCAAACAAAATTCTTGACGAGCCGATATTGGACGACGGAGACGTCGGCAGTCAGATTTATATTCTGACATCTGAAAGCATCATACTCAAAGTTGTAAATTTGCTGGATCTCACAAGAGATCCGGAATTTGTCGGGAAAGAACCTCAAGCGCAGGTAGATTCTCAGTCGTTCACGGCAAAGCTGAAATCGATCGTCAAAGCGATGATCGGGCAGCACCAAAGCGAAAACATTGATCAACGGACCAAGCTTGAACGAAAAGCAGTCGATACGTTCGAAAAACAGCTGAATGTCAGCCGGGCTGATATTCCGAGCGTGATTGAAGTCTCCTTCTCCTCCGAGGACCCGAAGAAGGCCGCAACGACTGCGAATGCGCTGGTGGATGCTTATCTGGAGAGCTCGCTGACGGCAAAGTTGGCGTCCACCCAGATGGCGAACCGCCTTCTGCAGAACAGGCTCTTGGAACTCAAGCTGAAAGTGACTGAAGCCGACGACCAGTTGCACACCTACAAGCTGGCGAATGGCGTCGTGGACGACAATAAAAACCCGCTGAAGCGCGACCAAGTACAGGGTCTCAATTCCCTTCTGACAACCGCACGCGTCAATGTGGCCGACGCGAAGGCGCGCCTCGACCGTCTGAAACAGCAGATTGATCGCGAAGGATCGCCCGGCGCGGCGATACCCGACAACGATGTCGTCAAGCGGCTTCGTCAGCAATATCTTGATCTGGTTGAACGCGAAGCGGATCTGCGGCCACGTGTTGGCGAAACCCATGAAGCGGTCAGGAAGCTCAGAAGCCGCATGCGTGAATTGGAATTGGCGATGCGTCAGGAGGCGCAGCGGCAAGCCGATACGTACGACAATGATTATAGTCTGGCACTAGCCCGCGAAAGCGAAATCTTTGCAACGTTGAACAAGGCGTCGGCAGAGGCGAACAGCACCAGTCAGGCGCAAGTTCCGTTGAAGGAGCTGGAACAGTCCTCGGAGTCATTGCACGCCCTCTACAATTCGGTGCAGCAGAAATTCAACGAGTTGAACAAGGCGCAGACGGAAGCGATGCTGCCTCAAGAGGCTCGGGTTATTACCAGGGCAGCTCCAAGCCTCGCTAAATCCGTCAAAAAGCCGTTGCTGATACTGGCAGGCGGGACAATGCTCGGGTTACTTCTTGGCGCAGCGTTCGTTCTGGCCAGAGAGTTGCTGCCGGCTGGTTTCCGCAGTTCCGATCAGGTGAAGCAGGCCACAGGCCTCTATTGCGTAAACGTTGTAACCGCCGATCTCGGCGGTGCCGCCAAACATCCGCAGAAGCTCTCGGCAGAGCCACTCGGACACGTTTTGAAGGCGCCGTTCTCGCGGTTCACAGAGGCGTTCCGCCATATTACAGCACAAGTACAGCAATCGAATCGCGCCAGCGGAGATAAGGTTTTCTGTGTCGTGTCGTCACTTGCTGGTGAGGGCAAGACGCTCGTCACAGGCAATCTTGGCGCGCTGCTGTCGCAACTCGGCAATCGGACACTGATCATCGATTGCGACCTGCATCGCTCAACTCTCACTCGACTTCTGGTGCCAAATGCTTCTTCAGGTTTGATCGAGGCGTTGCGCCAGCCCAGCCGGCTGAGTGACTTTGTTTACGCTCATCCAGAGTTACGAGCAGATATTCTGCCTTGCGTCTTGCCGCATCGCGATTGCAGAAGCATTGATCTGCTCGGCTCCGACGACATGGGACTATTGGTAAAACATGCGCGTGGCGCCTATGACTA
This sequence comes from Hyphomicrobiaceae bacterium, assembly GCA_031365465.1. GTDB lineage: Bacteria > Pseudomonadota > Alphaproteobacteria > Rhizobiales > Hyphomicrobiaceae > JABFRJ01. The sequence continues at coordinate 27,143 of JANLYD010000452.1, read as the reverse complement.
TGTGATCTTTGATGCGCCCCCGATCATGCCGGTCACAGACGTGCGACTTTTTGAAAGGTTTGTTGATAAGTTCGTGTTCGTTGTCCAGTGGAACACAACCAGCCGCAGAGTCGTGCTTGAGTCGCTTGGTGAGTCTGCAGCGATTTATGATCGTATTCTCTGCATCGCACTCAACAATGTTCTCCCGGACGCGTTGCGATACATCGAGGCATATAAGGGGTCTAAATTTAATCTGCACTACGTGGGGTGATCCCTGAGATCACACGATCCTTTCATCGAGGGTTGGTCATCGTCTCGCGGTTCCACTTGGGGCCCGTCCCAAAGCAAGCTTATCGGTTGCCGTGCTTCAAAAGCTTCTTGAACAAAGCTGATTTGGCGCTTTTGCAGCGCGGAGCGCGCCGGAATGATCAATCAAAGTTTCGAAGGACTGCCAGAGGCGACGGCTGATGTTTGCATCGTCGGGGCAGGGCCCGTCGGCATTTCGTTGGCGGTAGAACTAGATCGGCTTGGATACTCGGTACTGCTGCTCGAATCTGGCAAGGCGGGCGCCGACAAACAAATTCAAGAGCTTTCCGGCGCCGACATCGTCGATCCCAAGCTTCACGACGATATGAGCATCGCAGTGTCTCGCCAACTCGGCGGAACGTCCAATTTGTGGGGCACATTCTGCGTCAAATACGATGCAGTCGATTTTGTACCCCGGCGTGGCTTGGTCGACGCAGTGTGGCCCATCACGTACGAAGAGTTACTGCCTTATTATCTGCCGGCCTGCATGTCGACGCGCTCCGGCGATCCGGTGTTTGAGTGTGCCGTACCCGGCGTCGATGATCGGGATAAGTCATTCACGTTTGATTCGATCGAGCGATCTGCCGGAGAGCAGAAACTGCACGTAACCCACCGCAACGTCTTGGCGGAAAGCCCCCGGCTTGACGTCCGACTTTGCGCGACAGTGGTGGGGTTCAACTTCGCGGAAAACGGCCGCGTCGAAACCATCGACGTGGTTCGATCCGATGGTGATCAACGCAAGCGCATAAAGGTTCGCAATCTCGTAATCGCCGCCGGCGGGCTCGAATCGACGCGCTTGCTGCTGGCTGCACAGCGTCGGACGCCAGCGAGTTTCGGCGGTACCGACGGACCGCTCGGTCGATATTACATGGGACATTTGATTGGCGATATTGCCGATATAGAATTCGAAAAAAATGGGATTGACGACGCCTTCGGTTATTTCATCGACAATCATGGATCTTACGTGAAGCGGCGTTTGGTGCCGAACATGCAAGTGCAGCTGTCGGAAAATATCTTGAATAGCGCCATGTGGCCGATAGTGCCACCGATCGCTGATCCGACCCACGGAAGCGCAATTTTGTCTTCTATCTATTTGGCTTTGGCGTTCGGCCCTGTCGGCCGGCTGTTGGTCGCGGACGCTATTCGAAAACGGCATATCCCGGAGCATGCCACCAATCTTGGCAAGCACTTGAAGAATATCGTGGTGGGTGTACCGAGTGCCGCCGTCTTTTCGGCCGACTTTCTGTGGCACCGGTATATCTCTGCACCACGCATTCCAGGTTTTTTCGTCCGCAACTCCGGCCGGCGCTACCCGCTAGCCTATCATTCCGAGCAGGTACCTCGCCGGGAAAGCAGGGTAACCCTCGGTAGCGACCGCGATAGGACCGGACTGGAAAGGCTTCGCATCGACCTTCGCTTTCACCAAAGCGATGCGCGTTCAGTTGTCAGAACTCACGAACTCCTCGCTGATTGGCTGACACGAACAAAATTCGGTCGTTTGCACTGGCGCGGCCCGCCGGAAGAACGGGAGAATGCCGTTCTCGCGCAAGCGCAACACGGCACGCATCAGATCGGCACCGCGCGAATGGGGCTTGATGCATCTGAGGGTGTAGTGGATCGCAATTTGAAGGTGTTCGGCTCGCCAAATCTCTTCGTGGCCAGCACCGCTGTTCTGCCCACATCCGGTCAGGCCAATCCGACGCTTACCGCTGTTGCTCTTGCCATGCGGCTCGCCGATCACTGGCGCAAGACGGGACTACCTTGAACGCAGACTTCGACGCCGGACTGATGGCACCGACGGATCTCAGGGTGCCCACGGTGCTCGCCGTGTCACGATGGCGGAGTACCGGTAATCAAGGCGGGGTCGACTTGACCTTGGTCGAGATTTTGCCAGCCGCGCAGCCGGCTCATCAATCTCAACCACGAACGGCTCAATAGCGCACTTCGCGCGGTGACGCCGCCGTAATACGTAACGACTTCGGGTCGCCATCGTGTCTTAGAGACGTCGCTTCCGGATGACAAGTTTACGGTGCGGAAGCGATTTGCAATTGCCCATTTGATCGCTTCTGCAACGACGGTTGTCATGATGCTGTATTGTCCGTAGGTAACGTCATACCCGGAGTAATAAAGGTACAGTTCATCTCCAAACACGAAAGCGATTCGGGTCGCGACGACTTTGTCGCCGATGACGATCTGGAAAATCCTGAGCGCACCTTGCTCAGCCAGGTCATGGCAGTACGCATGGAGAAAAGATCGGCTGGCCTCGGTAGAAAATACGTTGGCATGCGTCACCGAATTCGCGTTTTCCGACCGCAGCTCATGCAGTTCCAGAAAGCGTTCGATCGCGGGCCGAGTATCTGACGGATTCTGCACGACCCTGAATTCGAAGGTGACATTATTTCGCGAAAGCGAGTTGTAACATTTCCGCAGCGCCTCTTTCATGTTGCGTGGCAACGCCGCGCGAAACTCGTCCCAGTTGTTCGGCACATGCAGCAAATGGACGGCAGTATCCATGGCGGGCACCGGCACGACAGATTTCGGGAGCATCGCGTGATGTGCTGCGGGCCTCAGCCCTCGCCATTGCACCCAATCGGCGCGTCGAGAACCGTCCAAGTACGACGCAATCGTGGCGATCACGAACTCAGTGTGCTCCAACCGGCACAGGGGGCCCCGCACTTCGGTAACATTAGTATCCGCACCGAAAAATTGCAGCTCGCGTGCGCCAGGCAGACTGAAGCCCGGACGGTGGGTAATCACCATTGGGGCAACGGCTACTAAAGCGCGCTTCTCGTCGCGGAACGCCAGCACGAACAAGTGGTCTTGCGCAGTGATGTGATTGCGCTTGTAATATCGCCACCAGTTAGTGGCCCACAGCGGCGACAAAAACGGTAATCTTGGCAGAGTTTGACTATGTAAGTGTTCCCATTCCGGTACGAGATCAGCGAGGCCACTCTCGCTTTCGATAACCTCAGAGGTCAGCATGGCAGCGCCTCGAGAGTACGTGCAAGCACCTTCATCGCCGCAAACTCGGCAAGTCCGTGCTTTTGCCGATAATCGGCGTGCATGACCCTATAAGCGCGGTGCAACCTTTCGGTCTTGTCCGAACTGTCGTGCATAAGCGAGGAATGGATCCGGTAGTGAAGCGCGACCTCGTCCAGCATCTCCGCTCCACCCCAGCGGATCGAACGCGCAACAAAATCCACGTCCTCGACGAGTTGGATACTTGGATTAAAGCCACCGATCGCCTCGACGCATTCGCGTCTGACGACAGCAGATCCGCCGACCAAGAAAGCCGCATTGAAATTCAACCACGCAGAAAAGCCAACGCGCGTCCCGAGCTTGCGAAGTTGAAGAGAACGGCGCTTCGCCGTGTCGAAATATTTACTTTCCCGCTCTAACGCGGATCCGTCTATTCCAAAAGGTTGAACGCGACCGAAAACGACGGCGACGCCAGGAGCATTCGAAAATGCGTCCACAACGCGCCCGTAATGACCCTCGGGCACGATATCGTCATCGTCCATGAAGTGAATGTAACGGCCAGCAGCCATTGGCCAGCCGATGTTACGGACCAATGACGGGCGGCCCTTGGAAGGCACGGGATTCGGTATGTAGCGCACTGGATCAGAAGAATAGGCACTCTCGACCCATCGAGCCGACCGATCCCCACAATCGTCGACTACGATCACTTCTGCCGAAACGCGACCCTGACGCAACACGCTATCGATAGCTTCAGCGAGCTCAGTCGGACGTTTGTAAGTCGGTATGACGCAAGAGACGTCCGGCGTTTGTGTGGGCATAAGAGCGTGTTCCAGAAGTTTTGCGAATCTCGCTCAGCTCAGTGAGCAAGCCTACAGCCACAGGCAAACGCATCATGAAATTGAGATTATGACAGCCGTATCGGGGATACTTATCAATATTACATAGAACGACAATAGCGCTTCCTTCAGTAATCCTTATCATGGTTACTATCAACCAGTTAAGTAATTTTTATCAAGCATGAAAAATGGTACCGCCATTGCCGGCAACACCAGAGAGTTGAAACAGATCTGATATACGTGCACGGGGTGAGATTTTGGAAATAACTGAACAGACATTTGCCTCATACGCGAAGCGGTGTGGGCGATCTTGGCGTCAGTCCTCGCAAATACTTCGTGATCGGGCTTTCGAAATAATAAAATGAAATAAGAGCTACAAGAATACTAGCCGCCATTATGGCGAAGCCGGAAAACATACTTTGGAATGATAATTTATAGACGACAGACGCCACGATCCCGTGCAGTAGATACAATGAATAGGATGCGCCACCGATAATCTCCAGAGGGCGCAAGGAAGTTGGCCACAACCCAGCGTTCTCAAACGCGACCGCGCTCATCACGATGGCAAAAGCAGGTAGGCCCCAGAGCAGGACTCGCGCAAATCCTAATCCGTCGCCGCCAACACCGAACCATTGCGCAGAGGCAAAGCCCAGCACACCAATGGCGAATAGCCAAGCGCCTGCTCTGGCATCCAACCTGGTATAAAACCCCGAAAGGGCCAGCCCAAAAGCAAACTCGAGCATTATGGGGGCGGTCCAAGTCTGGAGAGCAGCAGAGAGCGGCTGGGCAACCAAGCCGGCGGTAACCAACAGCAAGATTGCAGAAATCGCCGATATTCGTGGCGCGCGAGTGGGCAGCGCGCATGCGAAGACGAGATAGAAAAATATCTCAAAATTCAACGTCCAGCCGGCGACAAGGATGGGAGCGACGCGGCCTAACGGATCGAAATATGGAATAAAAAGAAGCGACTGCAAAAAATATGTGCCGCTGACGTAGGCGCTTTTGGATAAAGCCGGCACGTAGGAACAGACCAGATACAAAGTAGTTACAAGCCAGTAAAGAGGAAGAACTCGAATAAGCCTATTGTTGATGAAGTTGAGTGGCGCTTCGCGGATCGCTATAGCGCCCATGATGAAGCCGGATATGACGAAAAAGAGGTCTACTCCACCCGCCCCGATTGTGACCGCAGGGGCAACATGGAACAAGACCACGAGTAGAGCGGCAACAGCGCGCAAACACTGTATCGATCGCAATGCCTTGCCGGCTTGCTGAGAGCTTACTGCAAGACCGCTTCGATCACTGATAGTCGACGACAAATCAATCCCCTCCGCTTTTGGTCCGAAAAACCAGACACGGTCCTATCGTCGCATTCCACTGGCCTGCAGATCCATCCGGTGCCCACTCCGACGTTCCAGCTTGACGGCGCTTCGTCGCCGCTCGGAGACCGTCAGGCGTGCCGCTTCCACAGACACCAGGAGGAAAAGCGGCCATTGGAACGCGTGACCCTCCAGGAGTGTGCTTTCAAGGAAATTCGAGAGAATGATGAACAACGCGATGGAAAAAAATAAACGTCCACGGACAGGGTCTAGCGTGCTCAGACGGCCGATCGCAGAAAGCGTAAAAACGATGTATGGGATGATCAGAAATAGACCGATGCGGCCTGTCGACAGCTCGATGTCGAGATAGCCGTTGTGTGCGGTAGGCATCGTCTTGATCCACCCCGCACCATCGGTGATGCTCGGACCATCCAGGCCCACGAGCCAGAACGATTGAAAGCCCCAACCGCCCCACGGCCGTTTTTTTATTTCATACTCTACAAAGTCCCAAATTTCAGTGCGACCAGTGAAAGTTCTATCGCCGAAAATCTTGCCGGAAATATCGTAAGCGCTAATGGATAAAATAATACATGCGAGGATGGCGCCGCCAACCATTGCAAAAAAGACAGTCGACGGTAAAATCTTTAACCAGCGGCCAGCTAGAGTAAGCGCATATGCGAAAAACGGTAGGCATATAGCAAGAGCAATTGATGTTTTTGAGCTAGATTTTATCAATATATAAGTAGTAATAAACAGTATGACTATACTTAAAAAAGTCCTGCCCTTCTTCGAGCTGACTTCGGCTAGGGCGAAAAATAGCGCAAACGCCGCAAATTCACCTAAGATGTTTTTATGCGAAAAGTATCCATTGTATCCGATTGCCACTTTCATCGATATTGTTTGAGAGCCCGCAATCACGAAAAACAGATTGGTAAGGATTCCCACGGCGTAACAGGCGTATACCCTTCGCACAAGGTCGACAGAACGGGGCGCCAGCAGCGCAGGTACGATGATGGCTGAAGCGAGCATCAACTGCTGTGTATATCGCGTCAGAGATATGAAAGGCTTGAAGGCCCAGGTAACGCTCAATCCCGCAAACGCCAAATACAGGTAGAGCGCAAGAATTGCGTATGGAAGCTGAGCATTGAAGATTCGTTTGAAGTTGCGCACGGCTAGCAGAATCGGCCAAATCGAAATCAACGGCCAAAATATCTTGTTATCGATACGGCCGGCTTGTACGTTCGCGTACGTTGCCGCTTCGGTCATCTGATCGAGGAGTGGCGCAAAGATAGCAAGAAACCCGCAAACGATCGCTGGGATATAAAAAAAGCTGGAATCCGCCGGAACCGCTTGCAACGAGTTATTAAGACTAGCGGACTTGCTATTTGCTCGGAGCATAACGGTTCCCAGTCAACGGTCTTGCCCGATATTTGACGTTTGACATCATGAGACGAAATTGCGGCAATCAATCTCGATGCGTTCGAACCCACTCGATCCGGCGCCTCAGCACGACCTTGAGGTAGATGCCGAGTTTGCCGATAATATATCCGGGAACCCGGGCAAACATGGCACTCATACCTACACGGGGAAAAGCTATTTTCCAAGCAACCACAATCGCGACGGTAAAGGCGACGCAGTTTGTTGTGCCGATAGCAAACGGGAACCAAGCGCCGCTCAACCCCCACAATATCATAGATGCCGTGAATTGAAACCCAACGAGCAGCGCCAGCAGCGCAAGTGGTGGGATGGCCGTATCTGCTGCCAAAGCGAGCAATGGCATGTTGCGCGTTTTTATCGACGACGCGAGTATCCTCGGAAGCAACTCCAAGATAACATTGACATGCCCCGATTCCCAACGCTCCCGCTGACCTTTCTGCGCGTCGATATTCGCTGGAAAGGTGCTCGTCACTTTCGCATCATAACAAAAGTAGGGCGCCTTCCCCACCTTCGCCAACTCCAACGTAAGGACCAAGTCCTCGACAATCTGTGGCGAAGCGAGTCGTGCGCGGGAAATTGTCGCCCAAGGAAATGCCATACCCGTGCCCATAAGCCCGCACGGTAAGCCCAAACGCTGCAATCCCTGCGGTCTGACAAGCGCCTTAACGCGGTAGGAAAACAACGCCGTCGAGAGGTTGTTAGCTCCCTCGCCCACAGGCAGCAGCATCTCGTAGTGCGCTTGAATTGGTCGATCTTGGGTCGACGCCACACTCGCCAAACGAAGCAAACTGCCTTCGGACGAATAGCAATCGGCATCCATGACGATAACGACATCAGGTGGATTGTCGGCAAGGTGTTTGACAGCGAAATCGAGCGCAAAGCCCTTTCCGCGCAGCAATTGATCGTCGCGGCGTATGACTTCCGCTCCGGTTGAACGAGCGACGTCATAGGTGTCGTCCTGACAATTGTCAGCAACGACAAGCAATCTGTCATCTGGGCGAATTTGCGATTGAATGGCCTGGAGCACCTTTGCAATTTGCGCGGCCTCGTTATGCGCCGGCACAATCACAGCCACACGTCCAGGTGTCTTATGGCTGTTGTAAACCGCAGGCGCCCAAAAAGCAGCGGCTACGACCTCCAACAGCAGAAGGCCGACCAAGCTCAAAAGGGCGATCCCAAGACCAGCCAATAGCCACGCAATGATTGCCATCGACGTTACTATCCATGCCCGCGCGAGTGGAAGGACCAGCAATCGGACAAGCATCGTCCAGAGTCACTCATGCGCCGAACTCGCGCGTGGTGTCTTCAGTGCTATCTCTGCGAGCAGTACCGCGCATTTTGCGTAGCGAACAACAAAACGTCTGGGATTTGTCGCGAGCCGCCAAACCCACTCGATACCCGCGGTCTGAAACAGCTTTGGCGCCCGCGTCTGACGCCCCGCCAAAAAATCAATACCAGCGCCAACGCAGATGAATCCGGTACGGATGCCGCGCGAGACAGCGCGGGCAGCAAAAATCTCGCCCTTCGGCGGGCTGAGCGCAACGAAGCAGAGATGAGCGCCTGAACGTGCTATGCGATCCATTTCTTCATCTGCAAGTGGGCTTGTTGGATCAAAGCCGAACGGCGGCGATGTCGATCCGCATATGTTCAGCTTCTCTTTTGATTGAGCGGTGAGGTAACTACCAGCCGCATCTAGCGCATCCTGCGTCGTGCCGAATAAATAAACCCCTAAGCCGTCCTCCGCTGCCGCGTTAGCAAGCGGCTCGACGAGATCGGCGCCGGTTGTCCGCGTAACCGCGCTGCCGCCGCGCGATGCAAAATAGGCGACGGGTGCACCATCAGCGGTCACGAAGCGCGCGATACTGTAAGCCTGCCGAAACGGCCCGTCGTGCCGGAGCTTGACCAGATGGTCCAGATTCAGCGTGAACGCCGCAAAGCCTTCACGTCGCTTCGCAGCTTCCCGTATCTCGGCCACGGCCTGTTCCATGTTGGCTAGATTAATACGCCAGCCATCCACTTCGGCAAACTGCTTATGGGATAGTTCCACTGCATGATACTCCGCGCAAGCCACGGTCGCCACATTAAGTGCCAAGGTCGCCGGCCGCACGGTATTGTTTAAAAATTGATTAATATAAATTCGAAAATTTGATTATAGCTTGATGATTGAGCATTCGTCATCCGAATATGCTGCAGACAGCACCAAAATTAGGGCGCGGTTCGGTCGAATGTCCGCTCTATGCGGTAAGTGGACCGGCAGGCGGGCGCGTGGTGCGATTGTCGCGGAGGGCCACATCTGGTGGATATGGCAGCCGGGCAGAAGCTCATGCACCGACCACCGTCCGCCAGGGCAAGGCTGCCGCGCCGTCGCCGACGGGGCGCCATATGGCGATGTAAAGGCTGCGTCAGTAAGCATTTTTGTGCGTGAGCAACGCCAACGGCGTCATCAACAAGATCTTCACATCCAATAACAGTGACCAATTTCGGATGTACCACCTATCGGCTTCGGCCCGGTCGATCATCGCCGTGATATCTTCTGAATTTCCCCGCAAGCCTTTTACTTGCGCCCAACCGGTAATCCCCGGCTTGACTTTATGCCGGACGGCATAACTGCTGATGAGATCAGAATAATGCAGGTTGTGCGCGACTGCATGGGGACGCGGACCAACGAGCGACATCTCGCCCGTCCAAACGTTGAAAAGTTGGGGAAGCTCGTCGACACTCGACTGTCTCAGATATTTCCCGATCCGTGTGATACGAGGATCTTTTTTCTTGGCCTGCTTTACGACGTCGCCATCCTCAAGCACATTCATGGTGCGAAATTTCCAGACCGAAATGACAGAATGGTTCCAGCCGTGCCGCCTTTGGCGGAAGAACACTGGGCCGCCATCCTCCCATTTGATCGCGATGGCAACAGCCGCCAAGATCGGAGCAAGAATAATGATCAATAAGGAGCTCAGCAGAAAATCAATACCGCGCTTTGCAAGCATTCCCCATTCATTTCGTGCCCCATCGTCAATGTTTACGAGTAATTTCGTGGGCAAAATATGAAAATCTTTCATCAAGCGCTCGGTCATCGGCGAGGATGCGCACACATCGATGCGCACCGGGAAGCAATTCAGCGCCGTGAAGAGCGTATTGACCTGTCCCATGTTCTCAGGAGATAGACACAAAATAATTCGGCTGAATTTGTTGTTCAGGCCATCGATGAGCAACTTGTTGAATTCAGTGCTGACGTCCTCTTGCTGTGGTGCATCAGCGTCGTACAAATGCACTTCACAAAGCCCATCACTTTCTGCTTCAAGGGCCTTTTTTATCGCCAAAGCGCCTGAACCGTACAGGGCTATCTTCTCAACGATCGGCAACCGAAAGCGACTGCTGCGCAAGATGGCATTGATGATCTTGCATTTGGTGCAGAGAAGGAAAAACGCAATCACAAACGCAAGCATGAACCAGGCACGAGAGTACACGTCGCTGATTTTAGATGCGAATCCCAACAGAAGCAAAGTTGCAAAGCTTATGGCCAAGTTCTTTGCAACATCGGATATTTGGCTTGGTGCGAGTCCGCGTTCAGTCCGCCGGCTAACAATTGTGATGAAATAGTGCGTCGAGGCGCAAAGAAGTGCGACTAGAGAATATTCAGCCGCAACTTGATGAATGTCGTAAAAGTACCAGTTATAAATTTTCTCGGCCAATACGAAGGAGGCGAGTATTAAACAGATATCCAACATGCGAGACAGACCCGCAAATTGCTGGCCGCTCAGCGCCGGCAGAAACTGAGATACGGACGGCCTATTCCTGGCGCTTTCTAGCACGGCAGGGAACGACCGATACTGGTCAAGGCTCATATTATCCGGTTCTTCGGCGGACCTAGACGCTTCATTTAAATAGCGCATAATGATCCCGCATCGCAAATAAGCGAAACAACACGTTACTTTTCGTAGTACAGCCCCCGAATTCGATGCAGCGCAACAAAAGCCTTTCTGCTTGGTTAATACGCGTGAGAGAGCCGTCGGCGCCGCTTTTTTGTGCGCCGTCGCTTCCGGTAACTCTGATCTGATCGAAGCATTGACCGTGAGCGCACAATGCTGGCACTCAGAAACCATATTTTTTGGATTGGTTGCCGTCATGTCCATAGATATCAGCGTCGTCATACCAACCTTCAATCGGTCGTTGCAGCTTGCTGAAGCACTGAAAAGCGTGTTCGACCAGGACTTCGTGGCGCTGCAGGTGATCGTTGTGGATGATTCCCCCGAGCAGAGCGCCCGCAGCGTTACCGAACAGTTTGCGGATGCGCGGCTAAAGTATGTCGTCAATCCTCATCCGAGTGGCGGCTTTCCGTCTCTCGTCAGGAACCTCGGTGCGACCCACGCGACTGGACGCTTCGTGCATTTTCTCGACGATGACGACCGGGTGCCTGAAGGGCTTTACCCGGATATCGTCAGTATTTTTGAAAATCATCCCGACGTCGGCGTCCTCTTCGGGTGCGTTGAGCCGTTCGGCTTGGACGCCGTCAAGTTGACCCACGAACGAAAGTTTTTTGCAGAGGCGGCTCGCTCGGCTGCGGTTTTGGAGCGCTTCGGGAAGCGGTGGCCGGTGCCGACACGCATGATATTTCTGAGCACGTTGCTGGTCTGCGGCGCAGCCCTGATCCGGCGCGATTGCATCGTCGGCATAGGGGGGTTCGACCCGAACATCCGTTATGGGGAAGACGCGGATTTTTATGCACGCGCAATTCGAAAATATGGCGGGCATTTCGTCAATCGAAATTTTCTACATTACCGGATATGGGACGAATCCATTGCTCACACACCCGACCTTCCCATCGGCGCAATCGCTGGTGACTTCAAGAAAATTCAAGCTCGGTATCGTCGCGACGCAGGTGCGATCGACTACGCGATATCGAAAATCGCAGCTCGAACCGTATTGCGCATGCTATGAAAGCCTCCGTCGATTGTTTTACCGATCCGTCTGCGTTCGACAGGCTTCGATCTGAGTGGACTGCACTCGAGCAGAAACTGTCACCGCGCACGCCATTTTCCAGTCCGTTATGGCATGAGACGTGGTGGCTGCATCTTCGACGCCGGACGTGGCATACCCGCGACGATCTCGCTCTGTGCACCGTGCGCGACTTCGAGGGCCAGCTTATCGCCGTTGCGCCATACATGCGCACCAAGCGACCCGGCCTCGGCCTCTTTAGCTTGATCGAATTGCAGGCTCTTGGCGCCGACCCGCACGTCACCGAACTGCGCGGCATCGTGTGCGACCCCGCCGATCAAGTTGTGGTTATGCAGGCCTTGCAGGCTTATTTTGCGACTGCGAGAGAGCGGCCACGCTGGATCACGTGGCACAATGTCCGTTGGTGCGAGGGAACCCAATGGCAGCCGCCGAGTGCTCTCAAAGTCAACAACGAAAGCTGGATGCGTCCTCAGCCCGGCTACATCGTCGATATGCCAGCCAACTGGAGTTTATTCGAATCGACGTTGACCAAGCGCGTACGCAAAAAAATACGGCACACCGGTAATATGCTGAACCGCGACGGAAAACAGGTTGCCCTGCACGTTGTTTCTGAGCAGGACAAAATAATTGAGGCCGTGCACACTTTCTACGGCCTTGCCGCCTTACGCTCAGAGGTCCGCCACGCAAACCCGTTCGATCGCGACGACATTCGGCAGTTTTTCGACGATTACGCGCTGCGTTCGTCACTACAGGGCGTGTTGCGCGTATTCCAACTGAAATGCGGTGATGACGTCGTCGCGTCACGCATCGGCTTCGCTCTCGGTACGGAGCTTTATCTCTACCACTCCGGCAATCTCCCATCCTGGGACCGTTACAGCATCATGAGCACGCTGCTGACGGAGATATTCAAGTGGTCGATCGACAACGGTTTCAAGTTGGTCAACCTCTCGACTGGTCTTGATCGGTCGAAAGCGCGGTGGCGTCCGCGCGAGATCATGTTCGTCGATGCGACCGAGATCATGCCTGGAAAGGTGAACGCGGCTCTGCACCGCGCCTACACCCGGCTCAGGAGCAAGGCTGCACCGACTGAAGAGGTGTCGTTCCATTGTTCGGAGGGTCAACTCACCCTTCCAAAATACGACTCTGTAGCCGAATCGCACGATGACAATTGAGGGGGCATCGACCATGATTAGCACCAGGCAAACCATCGCGGATTGTATTGCACGCACGCCACGCCCGTCCGGGTTCGACTATGTTCGGATCGTGCTCGCGCTTTTGGTTGTTGCCGATCATTCCGTGTTGGCGTGCCTCGGCGACGCAGGGCAGCGCGCTATGTTTTCCGGCTACACTCGCCCCGTCATGGTCGCGCTCGTGCCGACATGGTTCGCATTGTCGGGTTATCTGGTCGCCAGCAGTTTAATCCGAACGGATCTTAAAACGTTCATATGCCTCCGCACATTGCGGATTTTTCCGGCATTGGCGGTCGACACCTTGTTCACCGCATTCCTGCTCGGCGCTTGGTTGACGACCGTTCCGCTCAGCACCTATTTCACATCGCCTATATTCTTCAAATATCTTCTCAACATGTTTGATATCATTCACTACAAACTACCGGGAGTATTCGAGCAGAATCCGATCACGTTGGTGAATGTGCAACTTTGGACCCTGCCGCTGGAGGTCAAGTGCTACATCGTGCTCGCGGTATTGGCATTTTTCGGTTTGCATCGGCGTCGCTCGGTCATGCTCTTGACCAACGCCGCCGTGGTGATCGGAACAGCGATCTACGCATCGTACGTTCCGCCCGGCGTCGTCGATACCTGGCACCTGCTCGGACCCTGCTTTTTGACGAGCGTCATCATTTATCTCTATAGGGATGTCATTCCCTGGCATTCCGGACTGGCACTCGGATCCGCCGTAGCCGTCGCCGCGCTGTTGAGCACAACCCATTCGGTTTCGGTTTTTGCGGCGGTTCCCCTCTCTTATCTCACCATCTGGCTCGGATATCTCAACCCGAAGCGAGATCCATTGGTGCGGTCGGGCGATTATTCGTATCCGCTCTATCTCTACAGTTTTCCAATTCAGCAGGCTTTGATCGTGCTGTTTTCGTGGGCTTCAGTTTGGTGGCTTAATCTGTTGGCGGCGATCCCCATCTCGTTCGTGCTGGCAGCCTTGTCCTGGCATTACGTCGAGAAACCGATCGGAGGGCTGCGCCAACATATTGATAAATTATCGTTCAAGTCGGCGATAGCACTGATCAGCTCGGTGCCGAAGCTGCGGTTTACCGAGAAATAAATACCAGCACGAAGGCCGGGCGGAGGCTGCCAAGCCGCACACACTGAACACGGCGCATTCGCCATCGACGAACACTTCGCAGACAAAGCCGCATTCACTAATCTGGGGCTGGCAGCGACCGGAGATTCTGGCGCCGCCGATTAAGTTCTAACGCGCGCTGCTTGCGATGACTTGGCGTTTTCCATGTGGTAGTAGGCAAGGCGTCGCCACCAAAGTGCCTTACCGAGGCCGGCACTCATTTTGAGTGCGTATTTCTTTTGCGCAACGTCGGCGGCCACCGATCCGGCGATCGCCAGCACGCCCAGCGACACTGCGGCAACCCCATATGCGATCGCCTGCGCCGCGCCGCGCAACATGATCGAAAGGCTGGTCGACCACTTACTCGTGCTGTTTTTGATACTGGCCGCAGCGTAACCCTGAGCGCTGCTGAAGACGCGCAGAATTTGGTTAGAAAATGTGGTCCGGGCTATAGGCACAACTTCGGAGGCGACGGCCTCGGCACACCACACGATCCGCCGGCCACGCTGCGCAATGCGCATGTAAAGGTCTAAGTCTTCGCCACCGGCAGCGCCGAATTGAGGATCAAATGGCACAGCATCGGTAAAGCACGTACTGACGCGCCAAATCGAATTCCCTGTGCCAAGTGCAAAATCGCCTGTCCGGCCTGGTCCTACGACGGCAATCGCGGTCCCCGATGCGTAGGGCGACAATCGGGAAAATCCCGAGCCGCTGCTGTCCCACTTCGGAGGTTCGCCGATAAACCGGGCGTGTACCGGCCCCATAGCGGCGTCGGCGCCCGTGTGGACCATGGTCTCGACCAATGCGTCCAACCATCCCGTTTCAACTTCTGCGTCGTCATCGAGAAACGCGATCAAGGGCGCACGCGACGCTTTGACGCCCGCGTTGCGGGCAATCGCAATATTGGGTGGCGACGCGGGCACGCATCGCACCGATATTGCGCCGTCCATAAACTTGGTCAGGAGTGCAGCTGCATGCCCGTCGACAGAATTGTCGGCAATGACGATTTCAAAATTCAAATTTTTCCGGGTGGCGTTTGCCAAACAGGACCGCACGGCGACCTCGAGCATTTGCGGGCGGTTAAATGTGCAAATGACGACGCTCGCGACGGGCGTGCTTTCGGTGGTCACGCCGTCGTCGCCTTTACTGACGAGGGCGCCGTCCATGTTCGACGTGGGTCGAGCATCAGCGCGCGGCGCGCGAAACTCGCTAACCATCGATATCTCCGGTATTCAAAGAACAAGGCCGTTGTCTCGGTGCGATATTTCAACACGATCGCTGGACCGTTCGCCACAAGCAACAAACATGAACCTTAATGCATTGGAATACCGGAACGACAAAGCTGGCATTGGTGCACATGCAGCGTCAGCGGTGTTACCTGCCGACGAGAGTTCCGCCGCGCAGCAAGTCTCTGGTGAACACGATGTCTTGAGAGACGCCTGCGACAGTCGATGTCAAAGCGCGTGCGTAGGTGAGGAATTTCAAGACCTCGACCGCATCAGCATTGGTCGCGTAAATCAGGTCTCTATTACGCATTTGAAACCGCTGAGCAAAAAACGGACTTGAGGGGTCACCGAAATTGGCCCGATAAACCGTTGGGATCTGAATCTGGTCAGGCGAAAAGCGGCTCAAATCGACGCCCATTTTCTCGATCGTCTCGCGGCGCTCGGTGCGATAAATGAAAACCTGAGCTGGGTTTGCGCGATTGTCTGCAAGTCCGCCGGCCTTCGCGATCGCTTCGTTCAGCGTCAGCCGCTCCTGCTCGAACGCGAATTGTCCTGTCACACCGCTCGTCTGTCCGGAGTTACCGAGGGCACCGACCGCGATGAATTTTTTCTGGTCGCGATAAGCGTAGATGACATCACCTGGAGTGACGAAAATATTTTCGTCCGGGGAATCGACCAGCCTTGGGAAATGAATTGTTGCTTTGCGACCCTTGCGCTGCAGTGACACATAAACTTCGTATCCCGGGAACCGCAGCCCTCCGGACTTCGCGATGATATCCAACACGCGATCGCCACTTCCGGAAATCTTGAACCGGTTGGCACCATTCAGCGCATCACCGACGACCGATACCATTGAAGCATTTTGTTCGATGAAGCTGATCGAAACCTGCGGTTCGATTGCCCGGCCGGAGAGCTTTCGTTCAATGTCGCGCTCGACTTCGGTGACAGAGCGGCCCGCAGCATGTATCGATCCGGCATAAGGAATTGAGACATTACCCTGTCTGCTGACAGTGAGATTGGGAATTGATACGAAATTGCCTGTGCGGCCACCGGCATCTGCGGAAACGAAAAGTCCGCCCGCTGCGGATTCGAAGATTGCGACCTGGATGATGTCACCCGGTCCGATTCTAGACGTCGCAGATTGCGATGGTCCGGCACCGAAAGTCCCGTGAATGGATTCGTGCTTCAAATACTCTAAGGATTCCAACACGGGTTGGTTGATGTCCACGAGCACGTAGTCGGAGACGATCGTGTCTCGCGCCGATTGCAATCCCGAGGCCGCGCCGTGATCGATATCACGGACAGTCGGTCCGCCGAGCGGCAGCTGCGAGCACCCACCGAGCAGAACGATTAACGTCAATACGCTAAGTCTCGGGAATGAAATGAACATCGTTGCGCTCGCGATAATCGTGTTTCGACAGAACGCACACACAAACGCCGACAAGCCTGCGGACCAGGTAAATACGATACACAACTCTGCATATAACTGATTCCCTGCCTAATCGTTACTAGCGACGACGAGCAGGGAGAAAGCTGTGAACAAAGCCCACGAAGACGCGGCTTAAAAAGTAAGAGGGAAGCGCCGGATCCTACCATGATTCGGAGACGTCGACTGTTGAGAACGACAAGCTCTATTCTTTCGTTTTGCCGGGTTGTCCACAGACGCCTTAACCATGCGTTTGTGTTGAACTTTGTCGTTGATGTCACCTCGGATACTGCTTGAGGCTGATCCGCGCCAAATGCCGGGCGGGCCATTTTGCGTGCCGGACAACTGGGGTGATGCCATGCGTACGCCGATTTTCGCGCTGCTGGTTTACTTGCTGTGTTGGGGCGACGCGAGTGCCCAGACAACTCCGCAGCTTGGTGTGCGTGTTTCAGGTAATCGATTGGTCGACGAAGCTGGGCAGGCGCTGCAACTCCGTGGCACGAGCATGAGCGGCCTCGAGTATGTAGCCATTCAGGGCTGGTCCAGCGGCAATCCCTGGGGTGGCGCGGCGGGAGATGCTCACCCAGACTGGAAGCGGATGAAAGAGTGGGGCCTCAACACCCTGCGTATTCCGCTCAACGCGACCTCGTGGTCGGGGTCACCCTGTGTCGACGGTGGTGGGAAGACACGCGATCCGGATCCGGGGCGCAATTACAAGTCCACCGTTGCCACCGCCGTGAAGGAAGCCGCACAGTATGGGTTCTATGTGATCCTGGACTTGCACTGGATAGCGCCGGAGAGACTTTGCGCGATGGCTCAGAACCCGCGCCCCGACAGAGAAAACGCCGTGACGTTTTGGCGGTCTGTGGCCGAAATCTATGGCCAGAACCCCGCTGTGATTTTCGAACTCTTCAACGAGCCGTTCGAAGACCAGAATCTCATGGATCGAAATGCCATGAGTTGGGTCGGACTGCGCGACGGCGGCGACATGAACTACTTTGTGACCGGCGGCCCGAACTACAAAATGCCGGTTCGCTGGAAGGCCGCCGGTATGCAATTGCTGCTCGACACGGTTCGCGCGGCGGGCGCCAAAAATGTAGTGCTCGCAAGCGGCCTCTATTGGAGCAAGAACCTTTCGGAATGGCCGAAATACCATCCGGTCGATCCATTGCAGCAACTGGGTGCGGTTTGGCACGCCTATCGCAAGTCGGACAAGGTCGGCTCGCCGGACGCATCTCAGCCTGACTTCGGCGCGACAGCGTACAAATGGGCTTCAGCAGTGCTTGCTGCTGGCTTTCCATTGGTCATTACCGAGTTCGGTGATCGCAGCGCCAACGGATCACGCGGCGCGCCATTTGCGTCCCAACTGCTTCCTTGGGCCGACAAAAATGCCGTCTCATATATCGCATGGACCTGGAACCCTTTCGGCGACGAAAACGCGCTCGTGAAAGATAACAAGGGGACCCCGACCGACGGCTTCGGCGTCTATTACCGCGAGCACACCATGTGTATGGCCGCGAAGCCGAATGCGGCTTGCCCTTGAGGCAGGTGTTCTGGTCTTTACCTGTTCATAAGATGAAGTTCGCTTACAAAGCTACTTTGTAGACTGCCTAAGCTTCCCACATTGACCCGTCGGCGATGCGCGGGCATCGTATCGGCACTGCAGATGGGGCACCACGGCATGATCGAACGGCAGATTGAAATTCCGACCAAGGCCGGGCGAATGAGCACGTTCATCTGCCATCCGCAGCGACCAGGACCACACCCCGTCATCATGTTCTACATGGATGCGCCCGGCATCCGAGAGGAATTGCGCGACATGGCACGTCGGCTCGCCACCGTCGGCTATTACGTCATGCTTCCCAACCTGTATTACCGCGCCAATGTGGAGAACGTCGGCTCGTTCGTCGGCGATGCGGCGGTCGAAACCCGCAAACGCATGTTCGCGCTGATGGAACAGCTCAACATCCCGCTGGTGATGGACGACACCGACGCCATGGTGGAGTTCGCCAGGGCCGACCCTGCAGCGTCGAACGGCGCCATCGGCACGGTCGGCTACTGCATGAGCGGACAGTATGCGCTGGGGGCCGCCTCCCGCTATCCCGACCGCATCAAGGCCGCGGCCTCGTTCTACGGCACGCGTCTCGTCACCGATAAGCCCGACAGCCCGCACCTGACGGCAGCAAAGGCGAGCGCGCAAATTTACGTCGCGTTCGCCGAAACCGATCACTATGTGCCGCTCGAAATGGCACGCACGTTCACCGAGGCCATGCACGCGAATCCCGTCAAAGCCGAAGTCGAACTTTACAAGGGCACCGAGCACGGCTTCGCATTTCCGCAGCGGCCCGCTTACGACAAAGTCGCCGCCGAACGGCATTGGGAATGCCTGTTCGATCTGTTCGGCCGCGCGCTCCGCTAGGCTGGGTCGTGTGCTGCTTCAGCGATTAGCCCGCGCGAGCACGACATCAAGCAGCACGTCGAGGCCGGGTGTAAGATCGTCGCGCGTGCACAGTTCGAGATTGTTGTGCGTGATGCCGTCCCGGCATGGCGCAAAGATCATCGTCGACGGTGCGTGCCGCGCCATCATGTAGGCGTCGTGGCCGGCCTGGCTCATGATGTCGAGCGTCCGGTATCCGCGCGCGAGCGACTTCGATCGCACTAGATCGATCAGTTCCGCGTCGAAGATTTTGCCGCCCCAAGTCCAGGTGTCCAACACCTCGGCCGTGCAGCCGGCGCGCGCGGCACTTTCGCCGATGGCGCGGCGCACACGCTCGGCCATGACCTGCCCGGCCTGCGGATCGGGATGCCGCACGTCGCAGACTGTCTGCGACCAGTCGGACAGAATGCCCGGCTTGTTCGGCCAAGCGACCAGCCGCGCCGCCGTGCCCTTGCCTCCGGTTCCCGCAAAATCCCAGCCGATGTCATCGACCGCAACCAGCAGGCGCGCGGCGGCGACCAGGGCGTTGCGTCGCTTCTCCATCGGCCAGGGCCCGGTGTGCGCGGTCTCGCCGCGAAACTCGACCAGCGTGCCGGTGCTCGAATAGCCGCCCGTGACCACGCCGACCTGCATGCGCTCGCGGTCGAGGATCGGCCCCTGCTCGATATGAAACTCGAAATAGCTGTCGACGGCGTGCGCCTTCGTCAACGAGGGGCCGCGATAGCCGATGCGCGCCAGTTCTTGACCGATCGTCTTGCCGTCGTCGTCGGTGCGGTCGAGAGTCCATTGCTCGGTGTAGGTGCCGGCGAACGCGCCGGAACCGACCATCGGTGGCGAGAAGCGTCCGCCTTCCTCGTTCGTCCAGTTGACGATCTCGAGCGGTCTCAGCGTCCGGTGACCGGCGCTGTCGAGGGCCCGGCAGACTTCGAGCGCGCCGAGCACGCCCGCGATGCCGTCGAAGCGGCCGCCGTTGACTTGCGTGTCGAGATGCGAGCCCATCAATACGGGCGGCAAGCTGTCGTCGGTGCCCTTGCGACGGGCGAACATGTTGCCGACGCCGTCGACGCGCAGCGTCAAGCCGGCCTCGCGGCACCAGCCGGCAAACACGTCGCGGACTTGCTTGTCGGCATCCGACAGCGCCAGGCGGGACAGCCCGCCGGGCCGGCCGACGCCGATCTCCGCCGACGTTTCGATCGTCCGCCAGAAGCGCTCGATGTCGATACGTGGCGTGGACTTAGACATGGCGAGTCCGATCTGCGGTCTGCTGGGCGGCGCGCGCGGCGTCCGCACGCCAGCGGATGTCGCGCTGCGACGATGCGTGATGAATGCGGCGATCGAGGAGGGGCAGCGCATCATCGGCGGCACCATCGGCAAGCAGCGCCACCAGCAGCATTTCCTCGATGACTTCGCGCTGGGCATGGCTGCCACCGATGCGCACGATATCGCCGGCGAGGGGTTTCAAGATCCGCACGCATGTCGCCGGATCGCCATCGGCGAAAGCCTGCGTGGCGCGATAGAGCGCCGGCACCACAGCGCCCGCCGGCAACTTGCCGTTCGCAAGTCGTGCATCCAGGTCGGCAAGACGGGTCGCAAATCCGCTCGTGTTGCCCGTCGCAACAGCCAGAAAGGCCATGTGCACATCGGCAAACGAAACACCGGGTTGCGGAAATTTGCTCTCGGCATAAACGGCAAGATCGGTCCACAGACGCTGCGGCACGTCATGACCGTAAAGCCGCATGCGCCAGAGCAGCGACGCGCAATCCGTGGTCGCCACCAGTGGGATAGCCTCAGAAACCATTGGCTGCAGGTGCTCGGAATAAATTTGCAGTGCCCTTGCGGCGTCGCCCTCATGCAGCGCCGCGAGTGCCTGATGCCAGAAGATGTGACCATACAGCGTGCCGCGGTGATCATAGGTTGGCAGCCACCGGGCGATGAATGCGTCCGCTTCCGCCATGGCGCCCAATTCGAACATGGCGTGCGCCAGGGCGTGCGCCGCATTGGCATTGGCAGGCCTTTTGTCGAGCGCACGTTGCGTGAGGTCCCGACCAAGCATGGCATTGCCGTTTTCAGTGTGCGACCAGCCGCGATAGGTTCCAAACCACCAATCGTCGCCATAGGCGGCCGCGTGGCGTTCGCTGAGATCGACGCGCGCTTGATTATGCTCAGCCATACCCGAAAACGCATAAAGACCGAATGCGCCCATCGGTAGCGACAGGATCACGGCATCGCTGGGCCAGGTGTCGAGATGAGCCAGCGTCGCCGTCAGGCACTTGGTGGCTTGGCCGCTCATGCCGAGCGCCAGCGTGTCGATGTGACTGCGCTCGCGCGGCGTCAGATCTTCGCCCGACAACGATTGTGCGATCGCGATGCGGGCTTTGGCCTCGGCCGGCTGTGCCGAGTTGAAGTGCACGCGGGCACGCGCTGCATGCGCCATCGCAAATCGCGGGTCGGCGGCCATCGCGCGATCAAGCGCGTCGTCGGCACCCGGCCATGCCGATAGCATGAGATCGATGCCGTCGCGGTATGCTGCCGCCGCCGCGTCCGAGCGGGTCGTCAGCGGTAATCCCAGGCGATCGGTATGGGGCATGATCGGGCGTCTCGTGTTGCACGCAGGCCGAACGTCAATCGAGCGGCACGTTGAGTTTCGTATCCTTCACGATGATGCCGCCGCGATTGCCGATCTCGATCGTGCCGTAGCGCTGCTTGAACACCTCCGGCAGCGGACGATCTCCCGCGATCGCCAGCCACAGCCGCAACAGATGCCGCTTCTGATGCGCGTCCGGCCAATCGCGAAACGACGTGCGATCGTGCAGCAGGCCGTGATTGTAGACGAACTGCATGTCGCCCGGCTGCAATTGCATGCTCAGGTGCAGGTTCGGATCGTTGGCGAGTTCGTCAAACAGATCCAGCGCCGCAACGCGCTCAGCCGTCAGGCGCGGCGCGTCGGGGAAGCGTTGGGCACTGTCGACATACTGGCGCTGATAGAGACCCGTCAAAAACCCTTGATGCCAGTTGAGCACCGGAATTTCGAAATAGGGTTTCTGCCCTTCAGGCACTTCGCCGCGGCGGTCCGTTGCGACCGGCTCGAACAGCAATGCCGCCAGATCAGGGCGACGCTTCTGCATCTCGTTGTAGATCGTGGTGGTGGAGACAAGGAGCGACTTGCCGCCCTCCATCGCCTCGCGCAGGCACAGCAGCCCCACGACGTCACACGAGTCGGTGTGGAACGTCTGCCGTTCGGCCGTCTGATAGATGCGCGTCGTCGGATTTTTGACGTCCGCGCCGATGTCGCGAACGTGCCCGAGGATATGCCCCATCGCATTCTGCGAGCGCGCCGACCCGAGATGCGCGCCGATCCCGCAAAAAATGGTGGCGACCATCTGCTGACTGTAGTTTGCGACCGGCAAGCCCCGCAGTAATTGGAAGCCGATACCGTTGATCAACGTCTCGCGCATGCCGGCCAGATGCACACCGAACTTCGGTAGCGGAAACGCCTCTTTGCTGATTTCGCCGATCTCGTGCGTGCGCGCGAGGAAACCGTTCGCCGCCGACTCCAACTCGGCCACGTCTGCACCCGATAACGGCACGATCCAGCGTTCGGTTTGATCAGCCATGTCCGCGCCGCGCCAAGCGGAGGGGATGTCGATGTGTTTGGGAGGCATCAACGTCGCGGTAGCCGGCATAAGGGTAGCCATGGTGCATCCTATCGAGGGGTGCGCGAACATTACCAGCGACCCGCGTCGGGTCAACACACGCGGGCAGTCGACATGAAAACGGCGCCACCCGGAAAGGGTGACGCCGCATTTCGCTCGTCAGTTATTCACAGTCGGAAGCGTCACGCGTCGGTCGAGTCGCCGCCGCCGCTGTCGCCGGGATCGTTGCTGTCGTCGGCTGCGTATTGCTGATCCTCTTGCGCGTCCTGCTGCTCGTCACGCGCGAACTGCTGATCCTGCTGCGCATCCTGTTGTGCGTCCTGCGCCGAATAGTCCGTAGGCGTGTCTTGGCTGTGGCTCTTGTGACCGCCCATCATGTTCGAGATCGCGTTGGCAGCCAGCATGCCGCCCGCCACGCCGGCAGCGGTCGTCATGGCCTGCGCCATGAACCCACCGCCTGCACGTGCTGGCGGCGGCTGGGCATATCCGCCCTGTTGCATCGGTGGCTGCCCATACTGCGGTTGGCCGCCGCCCTGATAACCCGCGTTACTTCCCGCATTGCCCCACGGGCTGTTGGCTGGCGTCGCAGATCGACTGACGGGTACGCTCGTCGATGCCCGGCTGCTGCCGCCACCGAACAGGCCGCCGAGAAAGCTGCCGCCGGACGACTGCGCGCCTTTGGCTTCCAGCTCACGGATGCGTGCCTCGAGTTGTTGGATACGCTCAGCGGTGGCGTTCAGCGTCTGCTCGCCGACCAGCACCGATTGCACCAGCATGTAAGCCGAGTCCGGAATCTGCCGGACCTGCTGATTGATGAGTTGTTCGGCCTCGTATTCCTTCGGAATGGCGCCCTGGGCGCGCATACGGTCGAACAGTCCAGTGATCATATTGCGTTCGTCAGGCGTCACGGCGAATCTCCTGAGTGGCGCCACATCACCGTGGCGCGCCATATGTGGGCGTTGTTGAAGCCAGGCACAATGTCCGAGTGGGGCTGAGGTCAAAAAATTTACACCGACAAAGAACCTTTAGGGAACTTTTGATCGTTTCTTGATGCGTCAACCAATAGCCATCTTCTATATCGGGCTTCTTTGAATGACAGTGAAGCACACTGTGCACGCGCCGTCGCGCGACTTGTTACGGAAATGAAATGCGGACCGATGAATTTGAGTGGGACGATACGAAGGCTGCCATAAACCTTACCAAGCATCACGTTGCGTTTGCGGATGCTACATTTGCCTTCGATGACCCAGAGGGAATTGACGAAATCGACGAGTCGGATCGCTTCGATGAAGTACGGTTCAGGATGATAGGGCGGGTCGCACAGCGCCTCTTTGTTGTGATATACACAGAGCGGGCAAAACGAAAGCGGATCATTTCTGCCCGTGAGGCTGACCAATATGAGCACCTCCGATACGAAAAGCGTCGAGACCTTGGATGATGCGGAAGACGGCGCAATGTGGCGCGAGTTGCCGCGATCGTTCGGGATACGTCGCCGTCTCAAGCTGACAGTTCAACAGTTTGCAGAGCGGTTCGGCATCCCCGTCGAGGCCGTCGAAGCTTGGGAAAGCGGCACGTCGAAGCCGGATGCCGTCGCGGAAGCATATTTGCTCGTCATTGCCCGGGAACCGGAGACCGTGGCGCGAGCGGTCGCCGCTAGTGTGCGAAACGCCGCCGAATAAACGATTGCGCGTCGGTCGGGACGCATTGTCCATCTGCGCAAAAAGGGGAGCCGTGGGGCTCCCCTCTTCATGTCAACGCTTACCCGTGTGCGAGCACGGCCAGCAGCAACAGCGCGACGATGTTGCAGATCTTGATGGCCGGGTTCACGGCCGGGCCGGCGGTGTCCTTGTAGGGATCGCCGACCGTGTCGCCCGTAACCGAAGCCTTGTGCGCTTCCGAGCCCTTGAGATGCTTCTTGCCGGAGTCGTCGGTGAACCCGTCTTCGAAGCTCTTTTTGGCATTGTCCCAGGCACCGCCGCCCGATGTCATCGAGATGGCGACGAATAGGCCGGTGACGATCACACCGAGCAGCATCGCGCCGACTGCCGAGAAGGCAGCACCACGGCCGACCGCGCCACCGCCCGCGACCCAGTTGATCAGATAGAATACGACGATCGGCGCGAGCACCGGCAGCAGCGACGGCAGGATCATCTCCTTGATCGCGGCCTTGGTGAGCAGGTCGACGGCTGCGCCGTAGTCCGGCTTTTCAGTGCCGGCCATGATGCCCGGCTTGGCTTTGAACTGGCGACGCACTTCCTCGACGATGGAACCGGCGGCTTTGCCGACGGCAGTCATCGCCATGCCACCGAACAGGTAGGGGATCAGGCCACCGAGCAGCAGACCGACGACGACGTAGGGGTTGTCGAGGCTGAAGTTGATGGTGACGCCCTTGAAGTACTGGAACTCCGTCGAACCCGGCTTGTCCGCAGCGTCGATGAAGTATCTGAGATCCGAGCTGTAGGCGGCAAACAACACCAGCGCACCGAGACCAGCCGAACCGATGGCATAGCCTTTGGTGACGGCCTTGGTCGTGTTGCCGACGGCGTCGAGAGCGTCGGTGGCCTTGCGGACTTCTTTCGGCAGGCCGGCCATTTCGGCAATGCCGCCGGCGTTGTCGGTAACCGGGCCGAAGGCGTCGAGCGCCGTAACCATGCCGGCGAGGCCGAGCATCGTGGTGACCGCGATCGCGACGCCGAACAGGCCGGCTAGGCTGAATGTCGACAGGATACCGCCGACGATGACCAGTGTCGGCAAGGCAGTCGCCTCGAGGCTGACGGCGAGGCCCTGGATGACGTTGGTGCCGTGACCGGTGACGGAGGCCTGGCTGATCGAGCGCACCGGACGATAGCCGATGCCGGTGTAGTACTCGGTGATCCAGACGATCAGACCGGTGACGATCAGACCGATGATGCCGCATTCGAACAGCGCCATGCCGTTGAACACCTTGCCGCCCGGAGCGGTGAACAGGGTACCCATGCCGATGACGCGATCGGTCACCAGATACAGCGCGCCGGCCGCGAGCACCGCGTTGGCGATGAACCCTTTGTAAAGCGCGCCCATGATCGAGTTGTTGGCGCCGAGCTTGACGAAGTACGTGCCGACGATCGAGGTCAGCAGGCACGCCGCGCAAATGGCGAGCGGATAGATCATCGAAGCATAGAGCGTCGCCTTGCCCGCGAAGAAGATGGAGGCGAGCACCATGGTTGCCACCACCGAGACGACATAGGTCTCGAACAAGTCGGCGGCCATACCGGCGCAGTCACCCACGTTGTCACCGACGTTGTCGGCGATCGTGGCGGGGTTGCGGGGGTCGTCTTCGGGAATGCCCGCTTCGACTTTGCCCACGAGATCGCCGCCGACGTCCGCACCCTTGGTGAAGATGCCGCCGCCCAGACGCGCGAAGATCGAGATCAGCGAGGCGCCGAAGCCGAGTGCCACCAGCGCGTCGATGACGATGCGCGAGTCGGCCTTATAGCCGAGCCGGAAAACCAGGAACGAGAAGTAGCAGGTGACACCCAGCAGCGCCAAGCCGGCCACCAGCATGCCGGTGACGGCACCGGCCTTGAAGGCCATGTCCAGACCGCCGGCGAGCGAACCCATCGCCGCCTGCGCGGTGCGCACGTTGGCACGAACCGACACGTTCATGCCGATGTAACCGGCGGCGCCCGAGAGCACTGCGCCGATCAGGAAGCCGAACGCCACCAGCCAGCCGAGCAGGATGCCGAGCACGACGAACACCACCGCGCCGACCATGGCGATGGTGGTATATTGACGATTGAGATAAGCGGCGGCGCCTTCCTGCACGTAGCCGGCGATCTCCTGCATGCGCTTGTTGCCGGGATCGGCCTTCATGATCTGCGACCCCGTAACGTAACCGTATACGAGTGACAGCAGACCGCAGGCGATGATCGCCCACATGACATTGTCCATGGATTGTTTCCCCGAAGTGATTGCCAAGACTGGCTTGTGGAGTTTCGCACACTGCGAACGCGCGCCGCATGATGCGGCCCGGCAGCAATGTCCAACCGAAGCACAATGGGTGTGTGGGGGTGCCGCCGGGCTCCCCGTTGGGATCACCAGCTCCTGCCCACAGAATCGCCCATCTCCGGCCCGGTTTGCCTGCTGACCATGGCAAATGTCGCAAGATGACGCAACCGCCGGTTCCTAAGACATCAGTCGAGTGCACAGGTGAGGTTAACGGCGGGGCGAGGCGTCTAGTCACACCCCCATTACGCGGTGGCGGTTTGCGGGGGAGGAGGTGGCCGGGCGACTTTTCAAGTCG